>NZ_JBHNYO010000003.1:0-375944 GCF_054960675.1 Rhodococcus sp. PSi06 | reverse complement strand
TGTTGCGGGGGTGGGTGCCGGGGGGGGCGCCCCGCGGGGGGGGGGGGGGCCCCCCCCCCCCCACGTCTGCCGCGGCGTCCGACGGGTCGACTCCGCCTCCGGGAAACACCGTCATTCCCCCCGCGAAGGCCATGCCGCCGACCCGTTCGAGGAGGAACACTTCGATCTCGGACCGTGCACGTCCGTCGCGGATCAAGACGACGGTCGAGGCATCCCGGGCCGGTATTCGATCGATATCACTGTTCGAGCTCATATCGGCAACGTACCGCCGAGCAGCGCAACGGAATCAGGGCGGCCCACCGCTGAGCAGCGCAGCGGAATCAGCGCGGCCCACCGCTAGCGTCGGTGGGCACCGGCTGCCCGGGTACGGCGAGCGAAGAAGCGGCCGTCGACACGGTCGAGAGCGATCGACTGGCTGAACGCCTCCGTGAGGTTCTCTGCGGTGATGACGTCGTCCACCAGACCCTGGGCCACCACGCCACCTTCCTTGAGCAGCAGAGCGTGGCTGAAACCCGGGGGAATCTCCTCGACGTGATGGGTGATGAGCACGGTGGCAGGAGCATCCGGGTCGGCGGCGATATCGGCAAGGCGCGCCACCAATTCCTCGCGACCGCCGAGATCGAGACCGGCCGCAGGCTCGTCGAGCAACAGCAGTTCGGGATCGGTCATCAAGGCACGCGCGATGAGAACCCGCTTGCGTTCGCCTTCCGAGAGGGTTCCGTACGTGCGTCTGGCGAGATGTTCGGCACCGAGACTTTCGAGCATCTCCACCGCGCGTTCGGTGTCGATTGCGTCGTACTTCTCGCGCCACCGTCCCAGTACCGAGTATCCGGCGGAGACCACCAGATCGGAGACGAGTTCGTCGGCCGGAATGCGGTGGGCCAACGAGGACGACGACAACCCGATGCGTGGCCGGAGTTCGGAGACGTCGGCCTTGCCCATGACCTCGCCGAGCACGTGGGCCACACCCGACGTCGGATGGATCTCGGCTGCTGCGATGCGCAGCAGCGACGTTTTTCCGGCCCCGTTGGGTCCGAGAACGACCCAGCGTTCGTCCAGTTCCACCTTCCAGGTGACGGGCCCCACCAAGGTCACACCACCACGGCGGACGACGACGTCGGTGAAATCTACGAGCAGGTCGGGATCCGGTTCAGACACGACTCCTATCTTCCCGCACATCGCCCCTGCATTCACGGCAGGATGTGCACGCGTGTCGCCCAATCACGAACTGCCTGCCAGGACTCACAGCTCGGAGAACCGAGATGCCGGTACCAACCCACCCGGATCACCGTTCCCCCTGGGTGCCACGGTGAGCGCGACTGGCACTCAATTTGCAGTCCATGCACCCGAGGCCGACGGCGTGGAAGTGTGCCTGATCGATCCGGAGGGCGGCGAACGCCGAGTAGAACTGGCGAGAAGTACGTTCGGGGTTCGACACGGCTTCGTTCCCGGCGTTCGACCCGGTGACCGGTACGGCTTCCGGGCACACGGTAGCTGGGATCCACACGCGGGGCGTCGCTTCAACGCTGCGAAGATTCTGCTGGACCCTTCCGCCCGCCAGATCACCGGAGAATTCGGCGACCCGTCGGCCCTGCTGGCCTACGAGGACGATCCCTTCGGGGTGCCCAGTTCTCGTGATTCGCTCGGGCATCTCCCGCTCGGCGTCGTTCGCGCACCGTCGTCTCGCGCCGATCGTCCGGCTCGACCGTCGGTGCCCTGGGACCGTACCGTTCTCTACGAGCTGCACGTCGGGTCCTTCACGGCGCGTAATCCTGCTGTGCCCCAGCATCTTCGCGGCACCTACCTGGGACTCGGCCAACCTGCGGTGCTCGAACATCTCGCTCGTATCGGCATCACCTCGGTCGAATTACTTCCTGTCCACACCACGTTCACCGAGCCCGGTGTGCGCGCCCGCGGAATGCGTAACCACTGGGGCTACTCGACGGGTGCCTACTTCGCACCGGATCCACGGTTCGCCGCTGTTCCCGGTGAGGAGGTCGAGGAGTTCCGGACCATGGTCGACGCGCTCCACGGTGCCGGGATCGAAGTGATCCTGGACGTCGTCTACAACCACACGTGCGAATCCTCCGTCGACGGACCGTCGATCAGTTGGCGTGGTCTCGACGCGCCCGGTTACTACCTTCTGGACGGCCGTGGATCGGACGTCGACCTCACCGGCTGCGGCAACACTCTCGACTCGGCCTCGCCTGCGGTCGTCCGCATGGTGTGCGACAGCCTGCGGTACTGGGTGGACGAGATGGGCGTCGACGGATTTCGATTCGACCTTGCCAGTACGCTCGGCCGACCCGGCGGTTGGCGATTCGATGCTCGCGCACCACTTCTGACCGCCATCGCCGTGGATCCTGTACTGGCGCAGGTCAAGTTGATCGCCGAGCCGTGGGATGCCACCGGTGCCGGGTATCAGGTCGGAAACTTCGGAGTGGCGTGGTCGGAATGGAACGATCGCTACCGTGACACGATTCGACGCTTCTGGGCCGGCCAACACGGAGTCCGCGAAGTGGCCTCGCGGCTCGCCGGATCCGAGGACCTGTTCGCGGGCAGCCGCCGACGGCCATGGGCGTCGATCAACTTCGTCACCGCGCACGACGGCTTCACCGCCCGCGATCTGGTGTCCTACGCACGAAAGCACAACGAGGCCAACGGCGAAGCGAACCGGGACGGAACCGACAACAACTCGTCGGTCGACTACGGAATCGAGGGGCCGACCGAGGATGCAGAAATTCTCGACGCGCGCGAACGCCATGTTCGGGCATTGCTGGCCACCCTCACGCTCTCGACGGGGACGCCGATGCTCCTGGCCGGCGACGAACTGGGCCACACGCAGGCCGGAAACAACAACGCGTACTGCGTCCCCCAGGATGCGCCCGCCGCGGACTCGTGGGCCATCGACTGGGACAGCGCCGATCAGAACATGATTCGGTTCGTGGCGAGGCTGCTACGCGTGCGTGCGAGCGCTCCGACGCTGCGACAGCAGGAGTTCTTCATCGGCCGCGCAACACCGACCGGTCGACCGGACCTGGTGTGGTTCGATTCTGCTGGAAAGGAATTCGACACCGACCGTTGGAACGACGATTCGGTGCGCACGATCGCGGCCTGGGTCGACGGTTCCGACGTACGCTCCTACGCCTCGGACGGTGGGCAGGTCGAGGACGCGAGTTCACTGGTGATACTGCACTCGGGCGGGCCTGCGGAGATCACTCTGGCCTGCCCCAGCTGGTCGTCGTCGCGGTTCGTGCCGGTACTCGACTCCTCGTACCCGGACGGGGTACCGCCGAATACCGAGGCGCTGGAAGCAGGTTCGACCATATCGGTGACCGGTTCCACCGTGCTGGTGTTGCGTAGCGCAGGCAAGTGAGTCATGAACAGCTGGACGAGAGGGCCGACTCCGAGGGCGTAGAGCACCGTGCCCAGCCCCAGTGTCCCGCCGAGCAGCCAACCGGTGAGCACCACGGTCAATTCGATGCCGGTGCGGGTGAGACGGATGGACCATCCGGTTCTGGCCACCAAGCCCGTCATCAACCCGTCGCGCGGGCCCGGGCCCATGCCGGCCCCGATGTAGAGGGCTGTGGCGAAGGCGTTCAGCACAATCCCCGCCACCATGGCGAGCGACCGAATCACAAGACCGTCCAGGTGCGGCAGCAACGCGGACGTCGCGTCCACGGCCACGGCGATCACCACGACGTTGCTCACCGTTCCCAGGCCCGGGCGCTGCCGGAGCGGAATCCACATCAGCAGCACGGCCACTCCGGTGATCGCGGTGATGGTGCCGAAACTGAGCGAGAGGTGGCTTTCCAGGCCCTGGTGGAACACATCCCACGGATTGACACCGAGACCGCCGGCGATCATCAAGGACATCGACGCGCCGTACAGCCACAGTCCGACGTAGAGCGCAGCCAGTCGCGACGGGAGTCGCCGACCGGCGAGTGCGCGAAGTGGTGAGGTGAACATACTCCCAGTCTCGGGCAGCACTGGACATGTTCCCGATAGCCACTTACACGACAGTGGACCCTAGTTCGGAACGGCGATGACCGTCGTGGAGCCTGGCGCCACTTCGGTGAAGCCCGCATCCCGCACCGCGACGCCGCGTCCGACGCGAACCTCGTCCAGCGCGCGGGCCCATTGCCGCGGATCGGCCGGGCGTACCGAGCACGGGTAGCCGGCCGATGCCCATTCTCGACACTGGTCCACGCTCATCGCCCCGGCAAGCAGCATCGAGGCATGTCCCACCTGAGCGGCAGCCTTGCCCACCGTCATGGACAACGAAGCGTCGACCCACAGCACCGGACCCGGTGCCGACACGGTTGGTTCGTCGGACGGGACATCGGTGCCACCGATCTGCAAGCGCTTGATCCTCGGATCCAGATCTCCGACGCGACCGGGAACCAGCGCCCGCGCCGATGCACCGCCGACATGCACCGTGATTCCCGGAACGTCCTGTGCAGCGGTCCACTGCGCACCCCGTGCACGCCGGGCCACCTTACGAATTCGAGCGGACGTCCATTCGGTGAAGTCGTCGTGCCACGAGGCACCCACCCCCACCCGCGGGTCGAGGCACAGCGCCACCGTCGCCCGCGCGGCTGCCTCGAGCAGTTCGCTGCGTCGCGGCGGATCCACCTTGGGAATGTGCAGCACCAGCGGCATGGCCAGGACATCCGCCGGGTCCTCGGGATCCTCGGCACCGCCGTACCCTCGGGCGAGCTCGGCGTGACGCGAGTCGAACGTGTTCTCGGCCCGGAACTCTTCGGACTCGTTGTCGCCGGTCACATCGTCTGCCGACCCGGCACTTTCGGAATCACCGAGTCCGGTGTCGCCGGTGGAGAACTCGTCGGTCATGGGATCGGAACGCGACGGACGCCTCCGTCGACAGCGTCCGCCGCTTCGATCTCGTGGCGAGTGACGCCGAGGATGAACAGCACCGCGTCCAGATACGGATGCGAGATTGCGGTGTCGGCTATTTCGCGCAACGCAGGCTTGGCGTTGAAGGCGACGCCGAGACCGGCCGCGGTGAGCATGTCGATATCGTTGGCCCCGTCGCCCACCGCCACCGTCTGCTCCATCGGCACCCCGGACTGTGCTGCGAACTCACGCAGTGCAGTAGCCTTCGCCGCCCGGTCGACCACTTCACCGATCACTCGGCCGGTCAGTTTGCCGTCGACGATCTCGAGGGTGTTCGCCTTGACGTAGTCCAGCTCGAGTTCGTGGGCCAGCCCTTCGATGACCTGCCGAAAGCCTCCGGATACGACGCCGCACGCGAACCCGAGCCGCCGAAGGGTCCGGATGGTGGTCCGTGCCCCCGCGGTCAGCTCGAGACTCTCGCCTACTTCGTCGATGACCGACTCGTCCAGACCGGCCAGGACGGCGACCCGCTGTTCCAGAGACTCGGCGAAGTCGATCTCGCCGCGCATCGCTGCTTCGGTGACGGCCCTCACCTCGTCCTCGCGGCCGGCGCGCGCAGCCAGCATCTCGATGACTTCTCCCTGGACCAGCGTGGAGTCGACGTCGAACACGATCAGTCGCTTCGATCGACGCGCGATTCCCGCCCTCTCCACTGCCACGTCCACTCCGACTCCCGCTGCGATGGCGGCCAGACCGGTACGGAGTGCAACATCGGCTTCGGGCGACGTGTCCGTGGCAGTCACCTGCAGTTCGAGCCCTGTCACCGGGTAATCGGCGATTCCGCGAATGGAGTCGATGTTCGCGCCCTGCCGGGCCAACTCGCGCGAGATGGTGCTGAATGCTCGTGCGGTCACGGGCCTACCGAGGACGACGACGACATGGGTTCCCAGACTCCGGCCGCCGCTCTGCGCCGCGCCGATTTCGACGTCCACGTGTACACCAACCGTGGCCATGGCGTCCTCGAGCTCTTCCTGCAGCGCTTCGGGATCGCGCGGACAGGTCAACAGGACACCGAGGGTAAGTCTCCCGCGAATGACTACCTGCTCCACGTCGAGCAGGCTCACGTCGTGCCGAGACAAGGCGGCGAACAGCACGGACGTGACACCCGGCTTGTCGGGTCCCGTCACCGTCACCAGCACTGCGGTGTCGTTCGACTTCACCGGATCTCCCTTTCACCTTCGGCCAGCGGCCGGATACGTCGTCGTGTCACGTTGTGGTGTACGGGCAAACCCGAACACGCAGCGGATTGTCGCAAGCGAAGAGCCCCACCCGGTAGCCGGGAGGGGCTCTCGCTGTGCTGTGACTACCTGGGGTCGGGGTCTCCGGACCCTTCGTGATCGCTGGTGGCGAGCGGAGCCCGGCGGGCCTGCTCGAGGACGGCGGTGGTCTTACCACCGTGTGCCCCCGGCCCGACGTGTGCTTCCGAACGCATCCGTTCGACCATGTGCGGGTAGTGCAACTCGAACGCCGGACGCTCGGACCGGATCCGCGGCAGCTCGGTGAAGTTGTGCCGCGGCGGCGGGCACGATGTTGCCCACTCCAGCGAGTTGCCGTAGCCCCACGGATCGTCGACGGTGACGACCTCGCCGTATCGGTAGGACTTGAAGACGTTCCAGACGAACGGCAAGGTGGACGCGCCGAGGATGAATGCACCGATCGTCGAGATGATGTTCAGCTCGGTGAACCCGTCCGAAGGCAGGTAGTCGGCGTAGCGACGCGGCATGCCTTCGTTACCCAGCCAGTGCTGGACGAGGAAGGTGGCGTGGAAGCCGAAGAACGTCAGCCAGAAGTGCCACTTGCCCAGGGCTTCGTCCATCATTCGGCCTGTCATCTTCGGGAACCAGAAGTAGATGCCTGCGTACGTTGCGAACACCACCGTGCCGAATACCACGTAATGGAAGTGAGCGACGACGAAGTACGAGTCCGTGACCTGGAAGTCGATGGGCGGCGACGCCAGCAGCACGCCGGTCAACCCGCCGAACACGAACGTGATCAGGAAGCCGATCGAGAACAGCATGGGCGTTTCCAGTGTCACCTGGCCACGCCACATCGTGCCGACCCAGTTGAAGATCTTCACACCTGTCGGAACGGCGATGAGGAACGTCATGAACGAGAAGAACGGCAGCAGCACCGCGCCGGTGGCGTACATGTGGTGCGCCCACACCGCGATCGACAGTGCGGCGATGGCGATCGTCGCGTAGATCAGGCCGGAGTAGCCGAAGATCGGCTTGCGGGAGAACACCGGGAACACCTCGGAGACGATTCCGAAGAACGGCAGCGCGATGATGTAGACCTCGGGGTGGCCGAAGAACCAGAACAGGTGCTGCCACAGCAGCACTCCGCCGGTGGCCGGATCGAAGAGGTGCGCACCCAGGTGGCGGTCGGCGGCCAGGCCGAGCAGAGCGGCGGTCAGCAGCGGGAACGCCAGCAGAATCAGGATCGACGTGACCAGGATGTTCCAGGTGAAGATGGGCATCCGGAACATCGTCATACCGGGGGCACGCAGGCAGATCACCGTGGTGACCATGTTGACGCCACCGAGGATGGTGCCGAGGCCGGCAATGGCCAGGCCCATGATCCACATGTCCGCGCCGACGCCGGGCGAATGCAGAGCGGAGGTGAGCGGGGTGTACGCAGTCCAACCGAAGTCGGCTGCACCGCCGGGGGTGATGAAACCGGCCGTCGTGATCAACGCACCGAAGAGGTACAGCCAGTAGGAGAACGCGTTCAGACGCGGGAACGCCACGTCGGGCGCACCGATCTGCAGCGGAAGAATGTAGTTCGCGAAGCCGAACACGATGGGCGTCGCGTACAGCAGCAACATGATGGTGCCGTGCATCGTGAACAACTGGTTGTACTGCTCGTTCGACAGGAACTGCAGCCCCGGTACGGCCAACTCGGCGCGCATCAACAGCGCCATCAGTCCACCGACCAAGAAGAACGCGAACGACGTCGCGATGTACATGATCCCCAACACCTTGGGATCGGTCGTCGTCACCGCTTTGTGCAGAAACGAGCCCTTCGGTCCCATCCTCGGCGGGAACGGCCGAGCAGCATCCACCGCGGGAGCGGGCCTAGGCGCTAAGGCAGTCACAGATCCTCCTGATTGCGCGTCCGACCCCGAACCACAGGGCGACGTCATCTAGTCGTGCGCTCCTCGAATCGTAGACCGTCCGACCGACGCGTGCCGAACCGGTCCTACCGTGTGTCGTATTGGACTGGTTCGGCACCGCTCGAATCGGGTGATCTGCCTGCGCTGTGGGCCTTTCCGCCCCGCCGGAGATGCCGCTGGTGTGACCGATTCCGCCTTCTCGGCGGCCTCGGTTCGAGTGTCGTGCGACGCCGGCCTTCCGATACTGTGTGAGACCACCCGACCCGTCGAAGGAAGTTCCGCGTTGCCACTCCACGCACGAGTCCCCCGTTCGAGTGCACGGCACCGGATCGGCGTCGTCGCCGCTGCTTGTCTCGCCGCCGCCGTGACGTTGGCCGGCTGCTCCGATTCCGAGTCGCAGGACGATGCATCCACCATCGTGCGCAGCACCACCAACATCGCCGGAGCCGGCGTGGTGGGTAACAACCGGGACACCGTGGGCCTGTGTCCGGCCCTTGCCCCGCTCGACCCGGCGGGAATCGAAGGCGATGTTCGTCCGGTCGGGCATGCCGAGGGAATCAGTGCCATCCCGGCCGACCCCCAGCGCATCGTCGTTCTCGACGCAGCAGGCTTGGACGCGAGTTGCGCGGTCGGCATCTGGGAGCGGGTCGTGGGCTCGGCGACGCTGAACCCCGACTTCCGTGGAGACGGAGACCAGCCGTTGTACCTGGGTACCGGATTGGCGTCCGTTCCGTCCGTCGGTCCGGTCGGCGCTCCTGACGTCGATGCCATCGCCGCACTCGATCCGGACCTGATCCTGGGCACCGATTCGTTGGGATCGGACACCTACGACGCGCTCAGTGCCATCGCCCCGACCGTGTTCACCTCGACCGGGCAGGGCTGGAAGGACACCTTCCTGCAGTCGGCCGCAGCGCTGGGTCGGGGGCAGTCGGGGTTCGAGGCATTGGCGTCGTTCTCCGACGATGCCGAGCGGGTCGGTCGCGAGATCGACGCCACGCAGACCCAGGCCTCGGTCATCCGATTCGGTGGCGACACCATCGAGGTGGACGGTCCGAGTTCTTTCGCCGGCCAAGTCCTCGCAGAGGTGGGCGTCGGACGGCCACAGAGCCAGCGCGACGCCGATTTCTCGGTCACCGGAGATGACCTCTCTTCGGTCGAGGGCGACATCGTCTACGTACGATTCGCCGGGCCCGACGGTGAGTCGTTCGGCCGCGAGGTGATGGACAGCGACGCGTGGCATGCTCTCGGCTCGGTCACCGACGGCCGAATCTTCGCGGTGAACGACACCGTCTGGTCCGGCAGCGGGATCATCGCGGCGCGGGCTGTTCTGGCCGATCTCTCCGCTTCCTTGAACGGCTACGTGTCCTAGCGCGATGCCCATTCCGGAATTCGTGCAGGCACTGCGCAACGTCGTCGGTACGTCGCCCCTCTGGTTGTCCGGTGTCAGTGCCGTCGTTCTCGACGACGACCGTCGAGTGCTGCTGACCCTGCGAGCAGACAACAACACCTGGGCCGTGGTCTCCGGAATCCTCGAGCCCGGTGAGGAACCGGCACCTGCCGCGCTCCGGGAGATCGCTGAGGAGACCGGAGTGGACGCCACGATCGTGCGCTTGACGAGCGTCGATGTGACCGAGCCGATCACCTATCCCAACGGCGACGTCGCACAGTATCTGGACATCACGTTTCTGGCCCGCTACACCGGCGGCAATCCTCACGTCGCCGACGACGAAAACCTCGACGTTGCCTGGTTCGCGCTCGCCGACCTACCCGAAAACCTCACTGCCACATCTCGATTGCGCATCGAGAAAGCCATCGCCGACGACCCGTCGGCCTGGTTTCGACGCTGACTCCCCCACCGCGCCGCGGGCACACATGCATCGAACGGCTACCCATCGCTCCGTAATGTGATATCACTTTAGTATCACCATCGAGAGGGAGGTTCCCATGTCAGCACCCACTACCGTCGCCGAGAAGCCGACGGGTACACCGACCACCACCATCGCCGAGCGCACGGGCTGGGATCTACCCGGCTGGTCGATGCTCGGTGTCGGTCTCGCGCTGTTCCTCGGCGGCATCGCCGTGTTCGTTCTCGGTCTCGCCTTCACCATTGCAGGGATGGTGGCCGGCGGAGTCGTACTGTTCGTACTCTCGCTGCCGGCTCTGATGGGTTTGACTCTGGTGCAACCGAATCAAGCTCGCGTTCTGCAGCTCCTCGGCAGCTCGTACAGCGGAACGCTGCGCACTCCTGGGTTGCGCTGGACCAATCCACTGACCTACCGCAGGGCCATCTCGACGCGCATTCGCAATCACGAGACCGGCCAATCGAAGGTCAACGACGCCGACGGCAACCCGATCGAGATCTCCGCGATCGTCGTCTGGCAGGTTGCCGATACCGCCCTGGCGTCGTTCCAGGTGGACGACTACGAGGAGTTCGTGGCCGTCCAGACCGAATCTGCGGTTCGCCACATCGCCGGTAGCTACCCGTACGACGCCGAAGGGCGAATGTCGTTGCGGGAGAATGCAGACGAGATCACTGCCGCAATGTCGGAGGAAGTGCACGCACGCGTGCGATCGGCGGGCGTCGAGGTGATCGAGACCCGAATCAACCGTCTCGCCTACGCCCCGGAGATTGCCCAGGCCATGCTTCGACGCCAGCAGGCAGGGGCCGTCATCGCGGCACGTCAGCAGATCGTCGAGGGCGCTGTAGGGATGGTGGAGATGGCGCTGTCGAAGCTCGAGGAGAAGCACGTCGTCGAACTCGACGAGGAACGCAAAGCGACGATGGTGTCGAATTTGCTGGTCGTGTTGTGCAGCGATCGCGACACCCAGCCCGTCGTCAACACCGGATCGCTGTACCAGTGAGCCATGACCACCGAGCGTAAGAAGATCCTGCTTCGGCTCGACCCAGCGGTGCACGACGCCCTGGCCCGCTGGGCTTCCGACGAGCTCCGAAGCACCAACGCTCAGATCGAGTTCCTACTACGGAAAGCACTGACCGACAAAGGACGAATGCCGAAGGACGCCAAGGACATCCGGGCTCCGGGCCGCCCACCGAAGGAGTGAGCGGCCCGAAGCCCGAACGCGTGTCTAGAAGTCCCAGTCCTCGTCTTCGGTGTTGACGGCCTTGCCGATGACGTACGAGGAACCCGAGCCGGAGAAGAAGTCGTGGTTCTCGTCGGCGTTGGGTGAGAGGGCGGACAGGATCGCTGGATTGACGTCGGTCTCGTCCTTGGGGAACAGACCCTCGTAGCCCAGATTGTTCAGTGCCTTGTTGGCGTTGTAGCGCAGGAACTTCTTGACATCCTCGGTCAGACCGATTTCGTCATAGAGGTCCTGGGTGTACTCGACCTCGTTGTCGTACAACTCGAACAGCAGCTCGAACGTGTAGTTCTTCAGCTCTTCGCGACGCGCCTCACTGGCCGTCTCGAGACCCTTCTGGTACTTGTATCCGATGTAGTACCCGTGCACGGCCTCGTCGCGGATGATCAGGCGAATGAGGTCTGCCGTGTTGGTCAGCTTGGCCCGCGAGGACCAGTACATCGGCAGATAGAAGCCGGAGTAGAAGAGGAACGATTCGAGCAGCGTCGATGCGACCTTGCGCTTGAGCGGGTCGTCACCGTGGTAGAAGTTCAGCACGATCTCGGCTTTGCGCTGAAGGTTGACGTTCTCCTCGGACCACCGGAACGCGTCGTCGATGTCGCGGGTGGAGCTCAGGGTGGAGAAGATCGAGCTGTAGCTCTTGGCGTGCACCGATTCCATGAACGCGATGTTGGTGTACACCGCCTCCTCGTGAGGAGTGATGGCGTCGGGAATGAGACTGACGGCACCGACGGTGCCCTGAATGGTGTCCAGCAGTGTCAGCCCGGTGAACACCCGCATCGTCAGTTTCTTCTCGATGTCGGTCAACGTTGCCCACGACGGAATGTCGTTGGACACCGGCACCTTCTCGGGCAACCAGAAGTTGCTGGTGAGGCGCTCCCAGACTTCGGAGTCCTTGTCGTCCTGGACCCGATTCCAGTTGATTGCGGAAACGCGATCGATGAGCTTCACCATGTGTCCTATCTACCGAGAGAATCTGCCGAATGTTGGCTTGCTCGAACACTACCCGTTGTGTCCGACATCAATGCATGACACAACATCTGTGTCGGTTGGCAATCGGCCCGGGCGGCCCGATCCTGCACGTAGGAGCGCGAGGCGCTACAGCATGCAGGACACGCAACCCTCTACCTCAGTGCCTTCGAGAGCCATCTGACGCAGACGGATGTAGTACAGCGTCTTGATGCCCTTGCGCCATGCGTAGATCTGCGCGCGGTTGATGTCGCGAGTGGTGGCGGTGTCCTTGAAGAACAGCGTCAACGACAGACCCTGGTCGACGTGTTGCGTTGCCGCAGCATAGGTGTCGATGATTTTCTCGTACCCGATCTCGTACGCATCCTGGTAGTAGTCCAGGTTGTCGTTGTCGAGATACGGAGCCGGGTAGTAGACGCGGCCGATCTTGCCTTCCTTGCGAATCTCGATCTTCGAGGCCACCGGATGGATCGACGAGGTGGAGTTGTTGATGTACGAGATCGAGCCGGTCGGCGGCACGGCCTGCAGGTTCTGGTTGTAGATTCCGTACTCCTGCACCGAGGCCTTCAAAGCGGCCCAGTCGGCCTGCGTCGGGATGGCGACATCGGAATCGGCGAACAACTTCGCGACCTTCGGGGTCGCAGGCTCCCACACCTGATCGGTGTACTTGTCGAAGAACTCACCCGAGGCGTACTTGGAATCGGGGAAACCCTTGAAGTACTGGCCGCGCGCCTTCGCCAGCTGGTTCGACGCCTGGATGGCGTGGAACAACACGGTGTAGAAGTAGATGTTCGTGAAGTCGATGCCCTCGGTCGAGCCGTAGTGCATGCGCTCGCGGGCGAGGTAGCCGTGCAGGTTCATCTGACCCAGGCCGATCGCGTGAGAGTCGTTGTTGCCCTGCTCGATCGACGGCACCGAGAAGATGTGGGTCTGATCCGACACCGCAGTGAGACCGCGGATCGCCACCGCGATCGTCTTACCGAAATCGGGCGAGTCCATTGTCTTGGCGATGTTCAGCGAGCCCAGGTTGCACGAGATGTCCTTGCCCACATGACTGTACGAGAGGTCGTCGTTGAACGTCGACGGCGTCGAGACCTGGAGAATCTCCGAGCACAGGTTCGAGTGAGTGATCTTGCCCTTCACCGGGTTCGCACGATTGACGGTGTCCTCGTACATGATGTACGGGTAGCCGGACTCGAACTGCAGCTCGGCGAGAGTCTGGAAGAACTCACGCGACTTGATCTTGGTCTTGCGGATTCGCTTGTCGTCGACCATCTCGTAGTACTTCTCGGAGACGTTGATGTCCGCGAACGGCACTCCGTAGATGCGCTCGACGTCGTACGGCGAGAACAGGTACATGTCCTCGTTCTTCTTAGCCAGCTCGAACGTGATGTCCGGGATGACGATTCCGAGGGACAGCGTCTTGATACGGATCTTCTCGTCCGCGTTCTCACGCTTGGTGTCGAGGAACTTGTAGACGTCGGGGTGGTGCGCGTGCAGGTACACCGCGCCCGCACCCTGACGGGCACCGAGTTGGTTGGCGTACGAGAACGAATCCTCGAGCAGCTTCATGATCGGGATGACACCGGACGACTGATTCTCGATGCGCTTGATCGGCGCACCTGCTTCGCGAATGTTGCTCAGCAGCAACGCCACTCCGCCGCCGCGCTTGGACAGCTGCAGGGCCGAGTTGATGGATCGTCCGATGGACTCCATGTTGTCTTCGATGCGGAGCAGGAAGCACGAGACGGGCTCGCCGCGCTGCTTCTTGCCCGAGTTGAGGAAGGTGGGCGTCGCGGGCTGGAATCGGCCGGCGATGATTTCATCGACTAGATCGGTGGCCAGGGCTTCGTCCCCTGCCGCGAGCGTCAGTGCCACCATGCACACACGATCTTCGAAACGCTCGAGGTAGCGCTTACCGTCGAACGTCTTGAGCGTGTAGGAGGTGTAGTACTTGAACGCACCGAGGAACGTCGGGAAGCGGAACTTCTTCGAGTACGCGTGGTTGATCAGGAACTTGACGAACTCACGTGAGTACTGATCCAGAACCTCGGGCTCGTAATAGTTTTCCTCGACCAAGTAGTCCAGCTTCTCGTCCAGATCGTGGAAGAACACCGTGTTCTGGTTGACGTGCTGCAGAAAGTACTGGTTGGCGGCCTCGCGGTCCTTCTCGAACTGGATCTCGCCGTTGGGGCCGTAGAGATTGAGCATCGCGTTGAGCGCGTGGTAGTCCATGTCACCGTCGCCCCGGATGGCGGCGGGTGCGGGTGCTGCGTCGGTGATGGTCGGTGCCACGGCGGTGCTCCTACTGGTCTGAGGTGGGTGGTGCTCTAGTGCGTGTGGGCAGCGCGACGGACTTCGCGTTCCCAGAAGTCCTCGAGTCCCTCGCGGACTCGCACTACGTCCTCGGGGGTGCCCATCAATTCGAAGCGGTAGAGATACGGGACTGCGCATTTCTGAGAAATGACGTCTCCGGCGAAGCAGAAGGAATCACCGAAATTGGTGTTTCCAGCAGCGATGACCGCTCTGATCAACGACCGATTGTGCTTGTCGTTCAAGAATTTGATCACGCGCTTGGGGACATAGTTGGTGTCGCGGCCGGTATAGGTCGATCCCCCGCCGTACGTCGGCACGATCAGAACGTACGGCGAATCGACGCGGAAAGTGCCCTCCGGATCCCGCAGTGGGATACGCGTCGCGGGGATGTCCAACTTCGACACGAATCGGTGCGTGTTCTCGGAGGCGCTGGAGAAATACACCAGTGAGTTCGAGGACTGCGGCGGACGACTCACCGCTCACTCACTTTCTCGATCTGTTCAAGCAGCGTTCACGGCGAGGCTCTTGATGCGATCCGGACGGAAACCGGACCAGTGATCGTCACCGGCGACGACGACGGGAGCCTGCAGGTAACCGAGAGCCATGACGTAGTCGCGCGCCTCGGCATCCTGAGAGATGTCTACGACCGAGTACTCGATGCCCTCTTTGTCGAGGGCGCGGTAGGTGGCATTGCACTGAACGCAGGCGGGCTTGGTGTAAACGGTGATGCTCATGGTGTCCCTCTTTCCGTTGTCGCCATCGGGTGCACCGACGGCGACCGATGTGCTCTGCGTGTAGCACCGAGAACATCTCCCGCTCAGGGCGACTTCGACCTGCTCGAACCCGCTTTCGCAAGCCCTTCGAGTTGTGGCCTCTCGGTCCGACAAACACTACACCTAGTGTCCGACATATGCCTACAACACGAGATGTTGCGAACAACATGCTTGGTATTCGCTGGTCACGGCCCTGCCGACGACGACAGATCCCAGCGCTTCGGCGTGTCGCACATCACATCGGGCCTATGTTCTCCGTCGCAACCGACGACCGTGAACTCGGTGAGGTGCGCCTACGACAGCATTGCCCACACACGCCGCAAGGCCCCCGGGTCATGCCCGGGGGCCCTGCAGAGACGATCGACCGAGAGTCAGCGCTGACGCGCCTTGAATCGCGGCTCCTTCTTGTTGATCACGAACACGACACCGTGGCGGCGAACCACCTGCGCACCCGGCTTGTTCTTGAGCGATTTCAGAGAGTTTCTCACCTTCATCGCTTCAGCCTACATGAAAATGATTACCGACACCGCAAGGGAGTCAGGCGCTGACGAGGTCGTTCGAGGCCTTGACCAACTCGGCCACCACATGCTCGATTTCTCCGGACACCTCGGCGTTTTCGCGAGGATGCGCCGACCCGAACTTGTCCATGGTGCCGCCGATGGAGAGCTGGACGTCCTCGAGCACCGACCCGCCGGCGATACGCACGGCCTTGCTCGTGTCCTCGTGCGCCCACTTGGCACCGTTACCGCTGGGCGATGCGCTGATGACGACGACCGGCTTGCCGACCATGGCGCCCGCGCCGTACGGACGTGAGAGCCAGTCGATGGCGTTCTTCAGTACGGCAGGGATGGTGCCGTTGTATTCGGGGGTGACGAGCAGCAGGGCCGACGCCTTTTCTGCGGCCGCCCGCAGAGCGAGAGCGGCAGCGGGTACCGATCCCTCGACGTCGATGTCCTCGTTGTAGAAGGGGACGTCTCCGAGTCCGTCGTAGACCACGATCTCGGCACCGGCGGGTGCCACGGTGACTGCGGTTTCGGCGATCTGCTTGTTCACCGATTCTGCGCGCAGGCTTCCGACGAGAACGAGTACGTGAGCGTCTGACATGAGATCTTCCTTCTGAAGTTCGGGTGACGTGATCGTCGCGTCAATTCATACCATTCAAACGGACCGTGGTCCACTTCTGTTCCCGACAGGGTAGGCTGGATGCTGTGACCGGCCCCATGCTGCCCATTGCGGGCGAGGACTCCGAGCGATGTGACGCCGCGCGAAATCGCAGGCTACTGCTCGATGCCGCAACGGATCTCGTGGCCACCGTCGGTGCGGACGCCATCACCATGGACGCCGTGGCGGCCAAGGCCGGTGTGGGCAAAGGCACCGTGTTTCGCCGATTCGGTAACCGGGCCGGCCTGATGCGCGCACTCCTCGATCACACCGAGCAGAAGCTGCAACATGCCTTCATGTTCGGCGACCCACCACTCGGGCCGGGAGCGGACCCGATCGACCGTCTCGTCGCCTTCGGCCGGGCCCGCCTCGAGTTCGTCAACGTCCAAGGCGAAGTACTGCGCGCTGCCGAGGCCTCCACAGGCGCTCGATATTCCGCTCCCGCTCACATGGTCAACTTCACTCATGTCCTGACGCTGCTCCGCGCAGCCGGTGTCGACGGAGACCTCCCGCTGTTGACGCACTGGCTTCTCACGCCACTCGAAGCCACCTTGGTGCTGCATCAGTACCGCGATCTGGGCATCCCGATGGAGCGATTGGCCGACGGCTGGGAAGACTTGGTACGCAGAACAACTCGCGTCCGGTAGCGCGGTCGTTCGGTGGCCCGGTCGTTCACAGGCCGGCGACGGTCGTGGCCGCTGCGTGCAACGCCCGACCGTACGAGCGGCCGTGTCCCGCCGCATGGACGGCGAGCGGGTGCAACTGATGTAGCGGAATGCGCTCACGCCACCCGGCTCGCAGCGGCCGGACCGACTCGTACCCGTCGACGATCTCCTCGAGGTGCGGGCACCCGAAGAGTGCCAACATCGCCAGATCGGTCTCTCGATGCCCGCCGTGCGCCGCCGGGTCGATCAGCACCACGCCTGCCTCCGTCCACAACACGTTGCCGCTCCACAGATCTCCGTGAATGCGGCTGGGTGGCTCCGCATCGTCGAAATCACCGCCTGCCACGCGCCGGCACGCCGATTCCACATCGGCAGCCTCCGAAGGTGTCACTGTGCCTGCGTCGACGGCGATTTGCAGAAAGGGCAGCACTCGTTCGGCCGAATAGAACTCACCCCACGTCCGATGCACCGTACTGCTCATGGGCCGAGCTCCGATGAAGAGTTGGCCGCGGAAGGGCGCACCGTCGGAGCCGACCGGCGGCGCGCCGAATCCGGCTGCTCCGCCGTCGTGCATTCGCGCCAACGCTCGCCCGAAGTCTCTCGCCGCGGGCAGCGTCGGACTCGACGCGATCACGCGCTCGAGTTCGATGAACGTCTGTCCGCGATCGAGAACGCCGACAACCGGCACCCCGGTCTCTCCGAGCCACTCGAGGCCAGCGGCCTCGGCCGCGAAGAAGTCCGGGTGCGCGCGGGCGTCTCGCTTGACGAAAGTATCGGTGGATCCGCTCACGTCGAAAACACTACGCATCCTTCTCGACCCGAACGCGCACCCGCACTCGTCATTAGGATGATCGGATGGGACACATCAATTCGGAATTGCGCTCCGGAATCATGCGTGAGCTGGCTGTTCAGTCGACCATCGATCCGGTCACGGAAATTCGCCGGCGGGTGGACTTCCTCAAGGACTACCTGGCGTCGACACCGGCCTCCGGTTTCGTACTCGGGATCAGCGGCGGACAGGACAGTACGCTCACCGGCAAGCTCGCCCAGCAGGCAGCGACAGAGCTGCGAGCCGACGGGCACGAGGCCGAATTCGTCGCCGTACGGCTCCCCTACGGTGTGCAGGCCGACGAGGACGATGCATCGATCGCGCTGCGGTTCATCGATCCCGATCGCACCGTGACGGTGAACATCAAGGGTGCCTCCGATGCCGCAGCCGCTGCGACCGCCGAGGCACTGGGTACGGCCGAGGTCCGAGACTTCGTACGCGGCAACATCAAAGCGCGCCAGCGCATGGTCGCTCAGTACGCGATCGCCGGCGAACTCGGCCACGTCGTCGTCGGTACCGATCACGCGGCCGAGGCGGTCACAGGATTCTTCACCAAGTTTGGCGACGGCGGCGTGGATCTGACTCCGCTGACCGGTTTGACCAAGCGTCAGGGCGCTGCGCTGCTCCGCGAGCTCGGTGCGCCCGAAAGTACGTGGCGCAAGGTTCCCACCGCGGATCTCGAAGACGACCGGCCGGCCCTGCCCGACGAGGAAGCACTCGGAGTGACGTACGAGGAGATCGACGACTACCTCGAGGGAAAGGACGTCACCGAGGAAGTTGCCGACAAGCTCGAGAAGATGTTCGCGGCGACGCGGCACAAGCGCACTGTCCCGGTGACTCCGTTCGACGATTGGTGGAAGAACGGCCGTTGACCGACCGTCGTCGGCGGCGGCGATCAGCCGCCGGCGAAGGGCGGCATCACGTCGACTCGGCTGCCGACGGGAAGACTCGGATCGCGAGTCAACTCGTCGCCGACCAAGTACGCGGACACCCGCAGAATCGGTTCCATCGGGGCTCCGTATCGAGCGCGAATGGCCTCTCGCAACTCTCCGAGGGTCGAGCCCGTCGGCAGGGTGAGGTGCTCAGAATCGCAGCCGGACGCGTCGACCGCGGCTGCGAAGTACCGAACCTCCACCTGCATCGTGCGACTGTCCGTCGTGCTGGACTGTGTCTCAACCACCGATTGCTCCCATACTGCGGGTCGGTGGCACGAAGCCCTCGGCGTCGATACCGTGCCCGGCCCACTTGTTCCACATGGCTCCACGCCACACCGCTGCCAACTCGTCGTCGGTGGCACCGCCCCGCAATGCCGCGCGAAGGTCCGTCTCGTCGTCACTGAACAGGCAGGACCTGATGGTGCCTTCGGCGGTGAGCCTCGTTCGATCGCAGTCGCCGCAGAACGAGCGCGTGACGGACGCAATGATCCCCACTGTCGCGTCGGTCCCGTTCACGCTCCACTCCTCGGCGGGAGCGGACGGATCGGCGCGACCGACCTCACGTAAATCGAACGCAGTGGACAGCTCGTCGAGCAACGTCTGGGCGTCGATCATGTTGGCGCGTGCCCATTCGTGATCGGCGTCGAGTGGCATCTGCTCGATGAAACGAAGGGCGACCCCCTCGTCCAGACACCACCGGAGCAGATCGACGGAACCGGAGAGGGTTTCTCGCATCAGCACGGCGTTGACCTTGACCGGACCGATACCCGCCTTCTTGGCAGCCCGGATGCCCGCCAGCACGGACGGAAGTCGATCGCGTCGAGTCAAGCTCGCGAACTGTTCGCGATCGACCGAATCCAACGACACGTTGACGCGGGTCAACCCGGCCTCGGCAAGTGCCTGCGCACGGTGTTCGAGGCCGACGGCATTGGTGGTCATGGACAACGGCACGCCGTCCGCCACAGCGGAGCACGAGCGCAGGATCTCGTCCAGATCTCGCCGCATCAGAGGCTCGCCGCCGGTGAAGCGGACATCCCGTATCCCCAGCAGCCGCACGGACACCAAGACGACTCGTGCAATCTCGGCCGGCGTGAGCAGGTTCGCGGCAGGAATGGCCGGTAGACCTTCCTCCGGCATGCAGTAAGTGCATCGCAGTGAGCACTTTTCGGTGATCGAGATACGCAAGTCGCGAGCAACGCGGCCGAAACGGTCGATCAGATGGGGTACGTCCGGTCGATCCTCCACGGAATTCGCCTGCTGCGATGCGGTGCCCGTCGCAGCACCGCCGAACACCGGCATTCCGAGTGAGGTGACACTGTCCACCGTCACCTCGCACCTCGCCTTCGTAGATCTCGATCACGTCTGTTCGAGACGTGTCTACCCAGTATGCCGCAGCCCACACTCGCCGGCGTTGTCGGCGTGCTTAGGATTGGCACCCATGACGGCTGAGCAGACGCGGGCGACCATGGGACCAGCGCAGTGAGCGCCGTATCCGTCGAGGAGCATGCCGCCGCCGTCGAGAGCCTTCTCGCGGCGCTGGGCACCAGAACTGCGCAGCGAATTCCTTTGGCCGAGGCACTCGGACGAGTGTCGTTCGAGGATGTGCGGTCGCCGGTCGATCTGCCGCTGTTCCGCAATTCGCAGATGGATGGTTACGCCGTCGATTCTCGTTCCGTCACCGCCACCCCGGTGACGCTGCAGGTCTCGACCGTCATCGCTGCCGGCCCTGCGGAATCGGCAGTTCTCGCTGCGGGTAGCGCCGCGAAGATCATGACCGGCGCACCCATTCCCGACGGAGCCGACACCATCGTCCCCGTCGAGGACACCTCGGTAGCGTCGCCGGGCTCGGTGACGATCGAACGAGGCCGTGTCGCAGGCGAATTCGTTCGGGAACAGGGAAGCGACGTACGCGTCGGAACGGTACTGATCGAGGCAGGTCGAGTACTCGAACCCCGTCATATCTCGGTGCTCGCGGCAGTCGGTTTCGCCGAGGTGGCCGTGCGTTCGCGTCCTCGCGTGGCCGTCGTGACCACGGGTGCCGAATTGGTCGATGCCGGGGCGACTCTCACACCCGGCCAGATCTACGACTCGAACGGGATCACCCTCGCCGCGCACCTGCAGGCCAGTGGCGCGGACGTGGTCGCGGTCTCGCGGAGCAGCGACGATCCGAGACGATTCCGCGAGATCCTCGACGACGCAACCCGATCGGCAGAATTGATCATCACCTCCGGCGGCGTCTCCATGGGCGACTTCGAGGTGGTCAAGGATGTCCTCCGCCCGCTCGGGGGGAAGTTCGGATCGGTTCGGATGCAGCCGGGTGGGCCACAGGGCATCACACTGTTCGCAGGCATTCCAGTGCTCAGCTTCCCCGGCAACCCGGTCAGCACCGTCGTCTCGTACATCATGTTCGCGCGCAACATAGTTCGGCAGGCCGCCGGTCTTCCTCCTGTGCTGCCCACGACCGCGACCCTGCACGAGGCAGTGGTGTCTCCGCCGGGCCGTCGCCAACTCCTGCGCGGCCGATTACGTGACGACGGGCAGGTGGAGCTCGTCGCAGGCCCGGGCTCCCATCTGGTCGCCGCCCTGGCATGGGCAGACGTCCTGATCGACATAGACGCGGAGACAACCGAACTCGCTGCAGGATCTCACGTGGAGGTATGGCCGCTGTGACCACCGACGCCTCACCACCCCACCTTTCTCATCTCGACGATCAGGGCCGTGCCCGCATGGTCGACGTGGCTCACAAGAAGGAGACGTCGCGAACGGCGGTCGCCGCCGGCGAATTCGTCACCACCGCCGAGGTCATAGCCCTTGTCCGCGCCGACGACATGCCCAAGGCCGATGTTCTCGCCACGGCCCGCATCGCCGGAATCTCGGCGGCCAAGCGGACGTCGGAGCTCATCCCGCTGTGCCATCAGCTCGCACTGTCGTCGGTGAAGATCTCGTTCGGTTTCACCGACTCGTCGATCACCGTCGAGGCCACCGCACGCACCACCGGACGTACCGGGGTGGAGATGGAGGCCCTGACCGCGGTCGCTGTCGCAGGCCTCACCCTGCACGACATGGTCAAGGCCGTCGACCCCGGTGCCACGATGAACGGTGTGCGACTGATCACCAAAGACGGTGGTAAGCACGGCCATTGGCAGCGAGACGACGTTTCGGCCTCCGCGGCATCCGCGGCCGAACCGGTATTCGAGTCGGCGCGATCGGCTGCGGTTCTGGTGGCTTCCACCGGCGGCGCAAAAGGAACCCGACCGGATACGACCGGCCCCGCGATCGCATCGTGGTTGACCGATCGAGGCTTCACCGTGCGTGGTCCGTTGGTGTACGCCGACGCCGACATCGCGGCGGGCCTGCAGGACGCCTTGCGCGGCGAACCGTCGTTGATCGTCAGTACCGGAGGCACCGGGGTATCCCCCACCGATGCCACTCCCGAGGCCACGGCAGCACTCCTCGACATCGACATGCCGGGTATTGCCGACGCGATTCGTACCCGCGGCACGTCCGCGACGCCACACGCGGTACTCAGCCGAGGCGTTTCCGGGCTCATCGGCCGCACCCTGACGGTGAACCTGCCGGGCTCGCCGGGTGGTGTGAAGGACGGCCTCGCGGTTCTCGACCCACTGCTCGACCACGTGTTGGCCCAGATTGCCGGAGGAGGACCCCACGATGCGTGAACTTGTCGCGCGAATTTCGAGTGAACCGTTGAGCACCGCCGAAGTGGAAGCGGCCGTGCAGGATTCGCGCCACGGTGCCGTGGTCCTGTTCAGTGGGATCGTCCGCGACCACGATGGTGGCCACGCGGTGGAAACTCTGGAATACCGCGCCCATCCAGACGCAGAGCGCTTCTTGAACCGATGCTGCTCCGAGGTCTCCGCCGAGACCGGCCTCGAGGTCGCTGCGGTACATCGCGTCGGAGACCTACGCGTCGGCGACCTGGCACTGGTGGCAGCCGTCGGGTCGGCTCACCGGGCGGAAGCTTTCGAGGCGTGTGCGCGACTGGTCGAACGCATCAAGGCCGAGGTCCCCATCTGGAAGCGCCAGGGGTTCGAGGGCGGACGCACCGAATGGGTCGGACTGTAGGAGAACCTATCCGGCGTCCAGATAACGGTGGACGGGAAGCATCGAGGACGCGTCGCATTGCTCTGATTGCGCCCGCACGCATGCACGTAACCGGTTCTCGACGGCCGCTGCATCGAGTTCGGTACCGATCAGCACCAACGAGGTCTGTTCGGCCTCACCTCGCGTCCACGACGTAGCCTCGAATCGAATGTGTCGACCGACGGTGTGCACGATGAACTTCTGCGCATAGCCCGGTATCGCGAAGTGCACGACACCCTTGATCCGGTAGAGGTTTCCGGCGGGATTCTCCAGAAACTCGACCAGTCGTCGCGGCTCGATGGGATCGGCACTGACGAACTCCGCATGCGAGTACTGGGCGTGTAGGTGATGCTCGTGGTCATCGTCGTCGCCGCTGTGGTCGTGACTGTGGTTCTCCCGGAGTAGCTCGTCGAACGACAACTGCACGGCGATCGCCGAGTCGACCGATCGGTCGTCCCGACGGTCGAAGAGCAGCAGCGGATCCACCCGACCGAACGCGACGGGAACGACGGGGACCTCCCCGACGATGGACCGCACGGTCGACACGACTGCGGAGCGACCGGATTCCGAGACCGCATCCGACTTGTTCAGCACCACCAGATCGGCCAACTGCAGATGCTGATCGATCTCGGGATGCAGCACGCGAGTGTGCGGAAATTCGACCGCGTCGACAACCCCGACGAGCCCGCCGTACACGATGAACTCGTTCTCGCTGCCACGGACCATCCGGATCAGGTTGCGAGGCTCGGCCAGCCCACTTGCTTCCACCACGATGACGTCGATCGTCGAACGGCGATGCGCGAGGGCATCGAACATCGCGTCCATGTCGCTGATGTCCACCGCACAGCAGATGCACCCGTTCCCGAGGGAGACCATCGAGTCGACCTGTCCGGCCACGAGCATGGAGTCGATGTTGATCGCTCCGAAATCGTTGACCACGACGCCGATTCGAATCCCTGCGTCGTTGTGCAACAGATGGTTGAGCAGCGTCGTCTTGCCTGCACCGAGGAAGCCCGCGATTACCACCACCGGAATTCGTCGACGCGTCACGGCGTCCGAGACTACCGGCCGGCGACGATCTGGTTCAGCAGGCCTCGAGCGAAGTTCGACACACTGGTGACGTTGTCCTGGGTGACAAGCCCTTTCAGACCGTCCACGCCGAACGAGTCGATGTACGGAGAAACGCTCTCGAGCAGTCGAGACAGCGCGCTGCGGCCCTGAACGGCTGCCCCGGCTCCCGTCTTCGAAGACGTGCCGGGCACAGCGGTAGCGGTTGCCTGCGCGGGAGCCGCGGGCGGTGTCGTCGCGGCAGCCGGGGTGGTCGGCGCTGCCGGTGCGGTCGACGTCGTCGACGTCGCCTCGGCACCGAGCAGATAATCGATGATGCCGGTCGAGATCGCGATCGCATGCTTCAACTGACCGTCGGAGCTCTCGAGAAGCGCCGCGTCGTCGGGATTCGATCCATTCCCCATCTCGACGAACACCAGTGGGACCGTGGTCAGTGCGGGTCCGGCCACATCCGAGCGCTCCTGAATCCCGTCGTTCACACCCGCATAGTTCGCCGGGTCGAAGCCGGCCCGAACGTACGAATCTCGCATTGCCGTCGACGCCGAACGTCCCCCCTCGGACTGCGCTGAATCGGCCGCTGAGTTCGGAATCGGCAGGGTGGGAACGATCAGATGAAAGCCGTGCTTACCGGCATCGGACGTCGTGCTCGTGGAGTCCGCGTGGATACTCACCGCGACGTCGGCTCCGGACTCGCTCGCCGCGCGGGCCCTGTCGTCGACGCATCCGCCCCACCCCGAGTCGTCGACTCGACTCGTCTTCACCGTTGCGCCCAAGCTCTCCAGACTGGACCGAACGAGTTCGCTGACCTTCCAGTTGATGGTGTGCTCGGGCACGCCGTCGACGGTGGTCATACCGGTGGTCTGGCAGTCCTTCGTTCCGCCGCGTCCGTCGTTCACCTGGCGTTGCAGGTTTTCCGAATGGGCGGTGCCCTGATGACCCGGGTCGAGAAACACCGTCTTGCCCGACAATTCACTACCGGCTGCCCCTGGCGTCGTGGCGGCCGGCGTCGTGGCGGCCGGCGGGGTCGTGGTGGACGGTGCGGCAGGGGTAGCTGAGGCGGGGGCTGCTGTGGCGGGGCCAGCGACGATCAGACCCGCACCGAGAATTCCCGCGCACATCAGAGCCGTCGACGCCGACGTCGTGATTCGTCCAGATTTCATATGCTCTCGAGCGCACCGGATCGACTGGTAGCGCTGCTCCCCTCTCGGCCCCTCGGTTGCGCTGATCGGAGCGAGCCGCCGATAACACGGGACACACACGAAACAGCAGACACTTGCGCCTCGAGTGAACCAGAGATTCGCGTCGACTAGAGGTGGAATTTCTTTCGTTAGTGAAAAGAGTGCATTCCGTGATCGATCTGTTGCCGACGCGACCGCGGCTGCGTACAGAGCCGACCACCCCACCCCGTCGCAGGCACTGCCAACCGACTCGGGGATGGAAAGACGTCGTCGATTCGACCGGTTGGTCTCGAATTTCGATAATGACCGACATCGCGTCGAGGCAAAATTCCTCTGATTCATCTCTTCGTTCGGATGGCCCTTCCGATCCGATTCCTGACAATTCTGCGAATCGGGTAACGATCACCCAGCCCACGTGGATAAACAAATTGTTCGGCCGTATAGTCGATCCAGTTCGATCTGGATATCCCCCGCATCATCCCCTGCACCATTGGAGAGCTTCAGCATGGCCAGAAAAGTCTATGTGCAATTAGTCGATGACATCGACGAAAAACCGATCGATTCCGGTGGCGAACACATAACCTATTCTGTCAACGGCGTCAGCTACGAAATCGACCTCAGCGACAAGAACGCCAAGGAATTTCACCGTAAGCTCGACTATTACATCGAGCACTCCACCAAGGTCGGTGGAAAGCGGACCAAGAAGTCGGGGACCTCGGCAACCGGTGCCAAGCGTGACGCCAATCAGACCAAAGCCATCAGAGAATGGGCGAAGGCGAACGGCCACAACATCTCCGCACGGGGCAGAATCCCGGCCGAGGTCGAGCAGGCCTTCGACGCAGCTCACTGAGTCACCGCTGATCCGAGTCACCGTTGATCTGAGTCACCGTTGAGTTCGGGTACCGAAACGAAAAGCGCCGCTCGAGGAGCGGCGCTTTTTAGTTCGAAGTGATCGAGTTCCGAAGAATCATCGATCTCGGTGGAGCTAAGGGGACTCGAACCCCTGACCCCCACACTGCCAGTGTGGTGCGCTACCAGCTGCGCCATAGCCCCGAGTTACTGCGTGCAACCGTTCATGCGGTTGCTCGAACGAAGTTACACCATCGGTCGCAACAGCAACAAATCCCCTGGTGCGGCCGGTACCGAGGAACCCGAAGACCGGCCGCCGAACAGCCGTCCGTCAGTTGACGGACGACAGCCATTCCGAGTCGCCCAATGCGTCGACCACTTGTCCGTCGACCAGTACGCCTGGTGTTCCACGCGCTCCGGATGCCGCCAGTGCGTCCCGTCCGGTGTTCGCATCCGCCACCGCAGTGTCGCGCTGCGCGCCACTGACAATGCATTCGACCGCCAACTCGCTCGCTCCGCTGGATCGAGCCAGGTCTGCTAATTCTGCGTCGGTTCTGTCCGAGTCGGCACCCTCTTTCGGTTGAAATTCGGGGTCGAACAATCCCGAGTGGAAAGCGGAGTAGACCCGGGCGTTCTCCGTCGTTGCCACGCAGTGCGACGCCGCGACGCCACGCGTCGAATAGTCACCCGATGCCGACTGCGGGTCGAGAAAATTGACCAGATGGTATTTCACCGAGACAACACCGTCGTCGATTTTCTGAGCCAGCTCTTGGCCGTGCTTCACTTCGAGATCACCGCAGAACGGGCACATCGGATCCTCGAACACATCGATGACACGCTGTGCGCCCGGCCGTGCCAGCTGCACCACACCGTCGCCCGGCAACGACAATTCGACCTCGGGATTCTTGACGGATCCGTAGCCGTCGTTCCGCGGTTCGTCGCTTCCGCTCTGCCACATGATCGCTACTACGACGACTACGACCACCGCCAGGAATGCGACTGCGCCCAAAACATAGGTCATCGTGTTGGACGTCGCCTGCGGCGTGTGTTTCGTGCTCGATATCTTCTTCTGGCTCACAGAGCGAATACTACGGATGCGTTCGTCAGCTGCGCTCCCGCTCGAGGGTGTCCGGAACGCGCGACCACCACAACCCCGCCAGCAGAAGCAATGCACCCGTCACCGCGAATGCCGGTCCGAACGAGAGCCGTTCCACGATCATCCCGGCCACGATCGGGCCGATCACCGCGCCCACATCCGACGCCATCTGGAAGGCCGCCAACACGGGCCCTCCTCGCGCCTTGCCCCCGATCACGTCGGCGACCGAGGCCTGCTGGGCAGGACTCATCAGCCCCGATCCGATTCCGGCGATCAACGACACGACGAGGAACAACACCGGATCGTGGACATAGCCCATCACGACGGTTCCCAGGCCACACACTGCCAACCCGCCCAGCATGAAGGGTTTGCGTCCGCGTACGTCGGACAGGCGACCGGCGCTCGTGAGCACCAGAGCATTTCCTACCGCGAACACCGTCAGGGCAATGCCGACGAACACCTCGGATCGCTGCATCGCCTCGACGACGAACAACGGCACCAACGCCACCCGGACACCGAACACGGCCCAGCCGTTGGCGAAATTCGACGCCAACGCGGCCCGATAGGACGAAATACGGAGGGCAGCGATCAGCGACATCGTCGGCGGCGCAGTTCCCTTCTCGGGCTTGACCAGATCGGAATTGCCGAGGGTGAAGTACACGACGGCAGCGGCGATAACCAGCGCCACGGCATAGATGACGAACGGCACCCGCAGACCGAAACCGACGAGGGCACCGCCGACGAGCGGACCGCCGATGGTTCCCAACAAGAAGGCGGTCGCGTACAGCCCGGAGATCCGGCCTCTACTGGTCGGTGGACTGATCCTGATCAGCAGTCCGAGAGCCGACACCGAGAACATCGTCGACCCGATTCCGCCGAGTCCGCGAAACACCAGCAGCTGCCAGTACGTCTGGGCCAGAGCGCACGCACCGGTGGACACCGCGACGATCAGTAGTCCGATCAGGTACACGGGTCGTTCGCCGAGCCGCTGCACCAGAGCGCCGCTGGCCGGTGCGAACACCAACCGCATGAGAGCGAAAGCACTGATCACCGCCGACGCGGCCGTGTACCCGACACCGAACTCTCGTGCGAACTGCGGCAGGGCAGGCGCAACGATGCCGAAACCGAGGGCGATGACGAACGCCGCCGACACCAGCACCCAGATCTCCGGTGGGAGTGAGCCTCCGGGTCGCAATGCCGGCTCGGATGCCGAGCTGTCGTGGTCGGGTTCAGGCGAGTCGGTCACGAGCTCTCGAGAGCCGACGACACCAGTTCCCGTGCCGCGGCCTGGACCTCGGCGAGGTGCTGCTCACCGTGGAACGACTCCGCATAGATCTTGTAGACGTCCTCGGTCCCCGATGGACGTGCGGCGAACCAGGCGTTCTCCGTCGTCACCTTCAACCCGCCCAGTGCGGCACCGTTGCCCGGAGCCTCGGTCAGTGTTGCCGTGATCGGCTCGCCGGCCAATTCGGTAGCGGTGATCTGGCTCGGCGAGAGCTTGGCGAGAACCGCTTTCTGCTCCCGGGTGGCCGGCGCATCGACGCGGGCATACGACGGATCGCCGAACTTCGCAGTGAATTCGGCATAGCGCTGCGACGGCGTCGATCCGGTGACTGCGGTGATCTCCGACGCCAACAGCGCCAAAGTGATCCCGTCCTTGTCGGTGGTCCACACCCGGCCGTCGTGCCGAAGGAACGACGCCCCAGCGCTCTCCTCACCGCCGAACCCGAGTTCGCCTGTGAGTAGGCCGGGTACGAACCACTTGAATCCGACGGGCACCTCGAGCAGCCGGCGACCGAGTCCGGCGACGACCCGATCGATCATCGACGAACTCACCAGTGTTTTGCCCACCGCCGCTGTCGGCGACCAACCCGGCCGATGAGTGAACAAGTAGTCGATGGCCACGGCGAGGTAGTGATTGGGGTTCATCAGGCCACCGTCGGGAGTGACGATGCCGTGCCGATCGGAGTCGGCATCGTTGCCCGTCGAGATGTCGAATCGGTCTCGAGCAGCGATGAGCGACGCCATCGCATTGGGCGACGAGCAATCCATCCTGATCTTGCCGTCCGTATCGAGCGTCATGAATCGGAACGTGCCGTCCACCAACGGATTGACGACGGTCAAATCCAGGTTGTGACGCTCGGCAATGGCGTCCCAGTAGTCGACGCTTGCGCCGCCCAACGGGTCGGCACCGATGCGCACCCCGGCTGCCCGAATGGCATCGAGGTCGAGCACGTTCGGCAGATCGTCCACGTAGGTGCCGAGGAAGTCGTATCGCGACACGCTGCCCGAGAACGCCTGAGCGAGAGTCACCCGCTTGATGCCCGAAATACCTTCGCGCAGTAGCTCGTTCGCACGAGCGGCAATGACCGATGTGGCATCGCTATCGGCGGGTCCGCCGTGCGGAGGGTTGTACTTGAAGCCGCCGTCCCGGGGCGGGTTGTGCGACGGGGTCACCACGATGCCGTCGGCCTTCGCGGCCGGACCGGAATCGTTGTATCGCAGAATGGCATGGCTGACGGCAGGAGTGGGGGTGTATCGATCCCCCGAGTCGACCAATACGTCGACATCGTTGGCCGCCAACACTTCCAGCGCAGTCGTCCACGCCGGTTCCGACAATGCATGGGTGTCCCTGCCGATGAACAACGGCCCGGTGATGCCCTGCGCAGCGCGGTACTCCACGATCGCCTGGGTGGTCGCCACGATGTGCGCCTCGTTGAACGCCGAATCCAGGCTGGACCCACGATGCCCCGACGTACCGAACACCACCTGCTGGCTGGGTTCCGACACGTCGGGAATCCGCGAGTAGTACGCCGTCACGAGTTGCGAAAGATCCACCAGATCCTCCGGCAATGCAGTGGTTCCAGCTCTCTCGTGCGCCACGATGCGCCTCCTCGTTGTGGTCGAACCGAACTCGATCGATGGATCGAACTCCTCGACAACCCTAACGCCGCTACCCCAACCGCGAGCTACTTGCTGGGTCCTTTCGGCGGCCGCGGGAGGAAATAGCTGGTCCGCTGCTGGTATTCGCGATATCCCGGACGCTTCTCCATGCTCCGCTCGAGCAACCGTGCGCCGGTGGCGAAGACCAGGAAGTACGTCATCGCGATGGGCGACAGAATCGTGAACACCCCGGGCCACGCCGACGCCGCCACGAGGAACAGTCCCCACCAGACCGCCGAGTCGCCGAAGTAGTTGGGGTGCCGCGTCCAGGACCACAGACCACGATCCATGATCTTGCCCTTGTTCGACGCGTCGGCCTTGAAGGCCTTCAACTGCGCGTCACCCACTGCCTCGAATGTCCATCCGAGAATCCAGACGAGCACCCCGAGCACGACCACGGGCACGACCGATCCGTGTGCGACAGCGGACACCTGCAACGGCAGGGACACGAACCACAAGGCGGCCGCCTGCGTCAGATAGATCTTGCGCAGGGCATACAGGGTTTCGTTTCCGGTGGCCTTGGACAGCAGTTCGGTGTAGCGCGGATCCTCACCGTGTCCACGTGAGCGCTGAAAGACGTGCAGTGCGAGCCGAAGTCCCCACACACCGACGAGCACCAGCAGCAGCAATCGACGCCATGCATCACCGGTGCCGGTCGCAGCCGAGATCAACGCGATCAGAACGAACCCGCCGCCCCACGTCACGTCCACGACGTTGTGCCGTCCGATACGCGCACCGATCAGGGCGGTGACGACCATGAGGACGGCGGTGCCGCCGAGGCTCGCGAGCGATACGGTCAGGAAATCGGACCAGTTCACCGTGCGGACACCCAGACCGGTCGAACCGGTTCCATCTCGGACGATCCGTTCTCCGACCGGACCGCAAGAATCTGGTCGACGCCCATCCGGTTGTCCCGGAAGGCCATTCCGCCGCCGATCAGGTACAACCGCCACACCCGGGCGACCTCTTCACCGACCATTGCCACCACCTCGTCGAAGCGCGCCTCGAAGCGCTCGGTCCAGACGTCGACGGTCCGCACGTAATGCTCCCGGAGCGCATGCACGTCCCGAACCTCGAGCCCCGCCTCCTCGATCATGGCAACTGTCCGCCCGACCGGGCGCATGAACATGTCCGGAGCGATGAACGATTCGATGAATGCTCCGCCGCCGGGGTTGTCGCCTTCTCTCCGCGACATCTGCTGGATCAGCACACGTCCCCCCGGCTTGACGTTGGCGTGCAGCGCGGCGGTGTAGGTCGGGTAGTTGGCCTCCCCCACATGCTCACCCATCTCGATCGACGCCACCGCGTCGAACGGGCCGTCCGGAATCTCCCGGTAGTCCTGGATTCTGATCTCGACGTTGTCCTGCAGTCCCCGATCGGCGATGCGCTTGTCGATGAACGCTTTCTGTTCGCGGGAGATCGTCACGCCGACGACCTTCGCTCCGTATTCCTGAGCTGCATGCAGGCTCAAGGACCCCCAGCCGCAGCCGACGTCCAGAAAGCGCTGCCCGGTGCGCTTGTCGAGACCGATCTTGCGACACACGAGATCGAGTTTGTCGCGCTGGGCTTCATCGAGGGTGTAGTCCGGCGAATTCGAGGTCCAGTACGCGGACGAGTACGCCATGTGCGAATCGAGGACCAGTTCGTAGAAATCGTTGGACAGGTCGTAATGGTGGCTGATCGCAGCGCGGTCGCGGAGCACCGAGTGCAGCCGCCCCTTCACCGACGCCTGCGACACGGGCGGCGGGAGTGGGCGGCCGAACACTCCGAGATCCTTTGCCAGTCTCGCCAATCGCAGTAGGGACGCCGGCCCCGGTCGGACCGCCGAGAGTCGGCGCTCACGCACCACACCCCACACGTGATCGAGAGCCGCGGCAAGGTCGCCGTCGACGTCCAACTCCCCGGTGACGTACGCCTGCGCAGCACCGAGTTCGCCGGGGCTCCAGAGCAATCGACGAAGGGCGCTCGGACTCCGCAACAGCACTCTCGGTGCCGAGGCATCGCCTGCGACGGATCCGTCCCATGCCTCCAGCCGAACGGGAAGTGGACCACCCACCAAGGGCTCTATCAATTCGGCAATCCGATGCGCGACAACGACGCTGCGATCGGTCCGGTCCACGGAAAGTGTCGAGGTGGTCATCGATTGTCCCTTCGGTCGAGCACGATCTGCTGAACATCGAGGTACCCGGATCGAAATCCGGCCTCCGAGTAGCATAGGTAGAAGTGCCACATACGCGCGAACACCTCGTCGAAACCGAGATCCTCTGCCTCGCTTCGATATTCGCGGAAGCGGCTGTCCCACAGCGCCAAGGTGCGCGCGTAGTGGTCGCCCATGGACAGACGCTCGCGAACCCGAAGCGAGGTGTGCTGCTCGGTCACTTCCTCGATGGCCCGCACCGACGGGAGGAACCCGCCGGGAAAGATGTACTTGTGTACCCAGGTGTAGGTGTTTCGGGTGGCCAGCATGCGGTCGTGCGGCATCGTGATGGCCTGGAGGGCAACTCGCCCACCCGGCGCGAGCAACGAGTCGATCGTCTCGAAGTACGTTCCCCAGTACTGATGACCGACGGCCTCGATCATCTCGACCGACACGATCGCGTCGTACTCGCCGTCGACCAGACGATAATCGAGAAGATCGATCTGAATCCGATCTCCGTAACCCGCAGCGGCGCAACGCTTGCGCGCGAGTTCCTGCTGTTCGGTCGACAACGTGACCGACCGTACCGTCGCACCGCGAGCGGCCGCTCGGATAGCCAGCTCGCCCCATCCGGTGCCGATCTCGAGAACCCTGCTTCCATCTCCGACGCCTGCGCGGTCGAGTAGCCGGTCGATCTTGCGACGCTGGGCGTCGGCGAGCTCCTCACTGTCGTTGTCGCTTCCCGATCCGGCGAACAACGCGCTCGAGTAGGTCATCGTGTCGTCGAGGAAGAGCTCGAAGAGGTCGTTGGACAAATCGTAGTGCCGTGAAATGTTCGATCGCGTGTTCTTCGTCGTATTGCGCTCGCTCCGCGGCGGTTTCGGGATATAGAGCCCTCGGAGTCGCTGCAGGGACTTGGGAATCAGCGACGCCATCCGCCGGGCGAAGACCTCGAGCACGGCAGTGAGGTCCTCGGCATCCCAGTCTCCGGCCATGTACGCCTCACCGAATCCGATGAGTCCACTGTCGCCGACCCGTGCGGCGAAGTCGTGTGGCCTATAGACGGTCATCAACGGTGCGTCGTCCGACCCGGCTCCGATCACTTCGCCGTCGGGCATCGCGACCCGGACCTGTAGTCCCGCGACCGCACGACGGAACAGGAAATTGGCGACGGGCGCGGCTGCAGCGACTTTCATGCCGCCGGGAACGTGGGCGATCTGAGGCCAGGCCTGCGCGTCGACCTGCGGGCGCGGGCCGGCAGCGGCATCACCGTACGGGTTCGACACAGACTCGGATCTCGACACAGTGGTCATCTCTGGGCCCCTTCCTTCTGGAATTCTCGGGCCCCGGGAGGGGCAGGCTTCTGCACGATCTTCAGACCTCGCAACCAGAGCCGAATGCCCTGCCAACGGATCTGCACCACCACCCGCAGCGGCGCGATAGGGATCTCGACAGCGGTCCGGAGAATCGACCGCGTCGTCACCTCGCGTCGACGACCGTCGACGGTTGCTACGAATGGAGGCTGCCCCGGACGTTCGAGGACGATCGAGAGCCGAAGTACCGTGTCAGGCTCGGGCAGCCGCATGGTGTATTCACCGTCGACGTCGTTGAACGGGGAGACATAGAACTCTTTGTTCGCCCGAGCCGCGCCACGGCGATCGGTGTGCAGCAGATACCGGTGTCGCTCGCTGTACGTGTTGTGGACCTCGGCCACAACACAGAGGAGGTCCCCACCCCGGCCGTGGCACCAGAACACACTCAACGGGTTGAACGTGTGCCCGAAAACTCGGGCGCTGGCCAGCATCATGATCTGTCCACCGCCCAGATCGATACCGTTCTCCGCCAGGAACGCGTCGACGTTCCGGCGGATGGTCGAGTCGGGGTCTCCGAGGTGATCACGGGGATCGAATGACGCCAGCGGCCGCAGTATCCGCGGCAGTTCGGGCAATGCGTCGAGGTCGACGAACCAGCTGTAACTCTTGTACGAGAACGTGTTTCGAATAGGCGCGCGCCGCACGTGATCGATCCGCGTGACATAGAGGGCGGCTCCGTGTGCGCGAGTGGCCGGCAGAACGGACGTCAGAGCCACGTGGCACCGACCCGTCGTGCAGCGAGTGCTCCGGACAACGCACCGTCCTCGTGAAATCCCCAGCCGTGGTACGCCCCGGCGAACGCCACCGTATCGGTGTCCAATTCGGGAAGCCGTCGCTGCGCTGCCACGGATTCGGGGGTGTACTGCGGGTGCTCGTAGGTCATGTCGTCGAGCACCGTGTTCGGGTCGATGCGATCCTCGCCACCGAGGGTGACCAACATTCTTCGATGCGTGTCGTCCAATCGCTGCAACCTCGTCAGGTCGTAGCTCACCAGAACTCGGTCGGGCCTGGCGGCACAGGACGGGAGGTGGTAGTTCCACGAGGCCCGAGCCCTGACGTTTCGTGGTAGCACCGATGAGTCGGTGTGCAATTGAGTGTGATTGGTCGAGTACGGCATCGCTCCGAGAACGCTGTGTTCGAGCGCAGTCGGTTCTGCGAGCATCTTCAGCGCTGCACCGGGATGAACCGCGACGACGGCGGCGTCGAACGTGCGCAGATCGTCGTGACCGTCCCGGATCTGCACGGAGTCGTGCGACCTGTAGACCGCGCGCACCGGGGTATCGACCAGCACCTCGTCGATATGCGACGACACCCGCCGAACGTATTCGATCGACCCGCCCGTGACCGTACGCCAGGTGGGAGACCCTGTGACGGTGAGCATTCCGTGATGCTGAAGAAAGGCGAACAGATAGCGAGCTGGGTAAGCAAGAGCAGTGTCCGGATCACACGACCACACCGCCGACACCAACGGCGTCATGAAGTGGGATTCGAAATATGCCGAGAACGAGTGCAGGGCGAGAAAACGTCCGAGGGTGATGTCGGAATCCGTGGAGTCGTCCCGGTCGAGCAATTCGGTCGCCAGCCGGTGAAACCGCTTGACATCGAGCAACATCGACACGAATCGTGGCTTGAACACCGCCGTACGTTGCGCGAGGATTCCGCGCATTCCCTGGCCACCCGAATACTCGAGCCCGCACCCGTCGCAGCGCACGGACATGCTCATGTCCGAATCCTGAGTAGGCACATCGAGCTCGTCGAACAGTCGAAGCAGCGTCGGATACGTGCGGTCGTTGTGCACGATGAACCCGGTGTCGACTCCTACCGGACCGTCCGGGCCGTCCACGTAATGCGTGTCCGCGTGGCCTCCGAGGCGGGAGTCCGCCTCGTACAACGTCACCGACGAATTCTTCGACAGGGCGTATGCGGCCGTCAGGCCGGCGACACCGCTTCCGACAACCGCAACCCGACGGCGCGTCACGACTGTGTGCCCATGCAGTCGACCTGCACATCGGCGGCGATACCGAGAACGAAGTCACGCGTCGCCCTCGACCACAGCCGCGGATTGCGGAGCATGAAATGCCCACCCGGAACGGAAAGGTAGCGAGCGGACGCCCCGCGCTCCGCCGCACGTTCGGTCGCCCGGCGCGAGGTTCTCGGATCGGTCCACTTGTCTGCAGTTCCGTGCATCACGAGCAGCTTTTTACCCGGTCCGGACGCATCGGCCTCCGCCCCCTCCGGCCACCACGGGGCCAAAGCGACGACACCCACGATAGAAGGGTCGTCGATCAGGGCAGCTGCGGTGCGGCCACCCATCGAATGGCCGACGACCACCACGTGAACCTCAGGATGCTCGGCGCGGATTCGGTTCAACGCCCACCGGGCGTCCTCGACCGGAGACCGTTCGGGGGCGTTCCAGCCGCGGAACCGGTACTGCAACTGCTGCACCGAAATGTCGTGTGCGCGTCCCACACGCCGAAGCATCCAGGTGAAGGGCCACATTCGAAGACCGGCCAGGTGCCACGGTCTACTCCGCGCCCGGCTGACGTCCTTACCGCCGCCGAGGACCATTACGACGAGAGACGGGTTGGACACCCGCTTGCCGGTCCGCAGCACTGGGGTCGGCTCGTTGCTCATGACGACTATTCGGCACCGAGGCCCCTAAGGGTGGGATCGATTCGAATCGAGAGATTGTGAGCTGTCCGACACAAAGAAGAAGACCGGGCCGAGAGTGTGTCTCTCGGCCCGGTCTTCTGCGGTGGAGCTGCCGGGAATCGAACCCGGGTCCTCTGCTGCATTGCCAGGGCTTCTCCGTGTGCAGTCCGCTATGTCTCTACTTGGATCTCCCGATCTCGCGAACAAGTCAGGATGACGATCCCAGCCACTGTTTGATGTTCCTCATCATCCCGCGGCCGGATGAATCGGTGAGCCCTCTAGCTGATGCCAGTACCCGGGCCGAGGGCAAGCCCGGACTGACAGACACGCAGTAGCTACTTAGGCAGCGAGTGCGTAGTCGCGCTGATTGGAATCGGCGCTTATAAGGTTGCGATGACGCTTACGGTGGTCTCTCGCCTGCACCGACACGCTTCCCCTGACTCAACATACAAAGTCGAAACCGTTCAGCCCCGTATGTTCCCGGACACCGTGCCCGGGCTGTTCAGTGTAACGCCTCGCATGGCCACTTTCATCCCGTTAATTCTCGGCGCGGCGATCCACCGGGTGCGCTGCGGCGTCGGCTTCCACCCGCTGCACCACTGTGCGCAACATTCGGCGCGCAACGACCAAGCGCGCAGGCAAAGAGGCGTACCAGACTGCGCGACCGGCCAGTCCACGCGGGAAGAACACCAGACGCTGCTCGATCGTCGGCTGCTTCGCGGTTCCACCGACCGTGAGGTCCAGCCACGCCTCGCCCGGCAGCCGAGTCGAGGACTTGAGCCGGGTGGTGTGTTCTGTACCGGACGCGGAGGCGTCGGGTCCGGTGACGTCACGATGCCAGCCGGTGAGCACGTCGGCGTCGGCCAACCGTTCCAGTGCCGGCCTGATCGCACTCGACTTCGCTGTACTTCTGGCGACCCGAGTGTCGGTGTACACCACTTCCCCGGCCCAATCCGGGTCCGAGGGAAGCGGATCCGACGGTGCCGCAGTACCGGTGGCGTCGGTCCATCTCGTCTCGACTTCACCGTCGTCGATCTTGCGCAGTGCCAATCGAACCGAGTCGCGGTACCCCGTCAGTCCGTCTTCCGGACGCGGCACGACGGCGTCGATGTCCATTTCGTGGCCGACGGCGTCGTACTGCAGCGACTCGATGAGCGGCATCGCCAACCCGCGAGGGATAGGCGTCACCAGTCCGATCCAATGACCGGCAAGACGGGGAGTCAGCACCGGCAGTACGACGATCCGTCGCTGCCGCAGGCCCGCGACGTCGGCGTAGATGTTCATCATCTCGCCGTACTGCATCACGTCCGGCCCACCGATGTCGTACGTACGCGATTCGCTCATCGGAGCACTTGCAGCACCGATCAGATAGTGCAGCACGTCGCGTACGGCGATGGGTTGGATTCGGTTGTGCACCCACCGCGGCGTTGTCATCACCGGCAGCCGGTTGGTCAGGTGGCGGATCATCTCGAACGAGGCCGAGCCGGATCCGATGACCACACCCGCCTGCAGCACGATCGTCGGAACACCCGACTCGATGAGAATGCGACCGACCTCGGCGCGTGATTTCAGGTGCGGCGAGAGCTCGCCGGTGGGCGGGTGCAGGCCGCCGAGGTACACGATGCGACCGACTCCGCAGTCCGCGGCGACGGTGGCCACGTTCTCAGCGCTGTCGCGTTCGGTGTCGGCGAAGTCCGAATGACCCGCAGTGCCCATGGAGTGCACCAGGTAGTACATGACATCGACGCCGCTGAGTGCTTCCTTCAGTGAGTCCCGATCGCTCAGATCGCCCTTGACGATCTCCACGTCCGCCGCCCACGGAACGTTGTCGAGCTTGCTGGGGGTGCGGGCCAGCACTCGTACCCGGTATCCCTCGTCGAGCAGACGCGGTGCCAGACGACCGCCCAGATATCCGGTGGCTCCGGTGACCAAGACGCGCGGCCGAGATGACGCATTCTCGGACGTGGGAAGATCGGAAGCAGAATCGGAAGCAGTCATAAACGGGGTCAGTACCCGCGGGCGAGCAAGTTCAACCCGCGAGCGCGATCATGGCGATGGCACCGAGCGCCAACGCCATTCCGACTTTCTGTAGTGAGCCGACGCGCTCGCCGAGCATCACCATCGCCAGCAACACCGTGGCTGCGGGATACAGCGACGCGATGACGCTCACCAGCGAGAGCAGTCCCCCTTGGTAGGCGTAGATCATTGCTGCGTTTGCAATCACGTCGAGCACACTGACGAACGCTGCGAGCTTCAGCACGCTACCGTGCGGAGGCGCGAAGTGCCCGGAGGCCAGGGCTACCACCCAGACCACTGCGGTAGCCGACGCACGCGACGCCGCAAGCGGCCACAGTCCACTGCCATCGCCGATCTGATGCAGGAAAATGAACGCGAAAGCGAACGTCACGCCCGAACCGACCGTCAACCACGCCACGGTCCGGGTGAACTTCATCTCCCGACCGCCGGCTACTTCACCGGCCACTTCGTCGGGCGACTCCTTGCTGACCAGGACCACTGCCACCAGTGCCACCGCAATGCCGACGAACGCGACGACACCCGGACGCTCCCCCATCGACAACCCGACGAGAACGGGAATCCCGGCCACCAACACGGCCGTCACCGGGGACACCACTGCCATCGGCCCGGCCGCGAGCGCGAGATAGAACCACCACACTGCGACGCCGCCGGCCACACCCGACGCCAGTCCCCACAGCATTGCCGAGAGTTCGATCGTGCCGCCGACGAACGGAGCCACGAGCAGAACGACCACCAACGAGAGTGGATACGACACGATGACCACCCGCAGTGCCGCTACCCGACGGGATGCGACACCACCGACGAAATCGCTCACCCCGTAACCCACCGCAGCTACCAGAGCGAGCAGAACAGCGGTCAGCGCATGCCCTTCACTCGACGCCCCAGCTCACGCGTCACCTCGCGTTCGGCTGTGCGTTTGGCCAACGACTGCCTCTTGTCGTAGTCCTGCTTGCCCTTGGCCAAGGCCAGCTCGACCTTGACTTTGCCGTCGGAAAAGTACATCGACAGCGGGACCAGCGTGAGGTTGCCCTCCTTGACCTTTCCGGCCAGGCGGTCGATCTCACGACGATGAAGAAGAAGTTTGCGGTTCCGACGCGGCGCGTGGTTGGTCCAGCTTCCGAGCGTGTACTCCGCGATGTGCAGCCCTCGCAGCCAGATTTCTCCGTCGTCGACGGTGGCGAAGGCGTCGACCAAGGAGGCCTTGCCGTCACGCAGGCTCTTGACCTCGGTTCCCACGAGGGCGACCCCGGCCTCGACGACATCGAGGATGGAGTAGTTGTGCCGCGCCTTGCGATTGGTCGCGATGGCCTTGCGGCCCTTCTCTCTCACTGCAGGGCCCTTTCTCGAGCATTCGCCGCATGGACTGGTTCCGTGGGCAACCGCTCCAGCATAGAACCGAACGGCAAGTGAATTTATTCGCGCACGTACAGGCGGAGCGTGATGTACGCCGTCACCGCTGCCATGCCCACTCCTACCAGCGCGAGAAACGGCGAGACGAGGAGAACGTCACTGTTCGATATCCGGGCCAGAATGTTGGCTTGGTACACATCGGAGAGCACATCGTCGATGAACATGTTCTTCGCTGTGAACAGACCGGCAATGGCGAGGGCAGACCCGATCAACGCTGCGACCACCGCTTCGAGCAGGAACGGCAGCTGGGTGTACCAGCGAGTGGCACCGACCAACCGCATGATGCCGACCTCGGTTCGCCTGGTGAACGCAGCAATCTGAACCATGTTGGCTATCAGAAGAATTGCGGCGACGGCCTGCACCGTGGCGATCGCGAAAGCAGCGTTTCGGACACCGTTGAGCACGCTGAACAACCGCTCGACCAGATCGCGTTGATTGAGCACGCTCTGCACTCCCGGACGGTTCTGGAAGTTGTCGTTGATCACCCCGAACCGTTCCGGATCACTGAGGCGGACCTTGAACGAAGCCGGGAAGCTATCGGCGCTGACCAGCTCGGCCAGTTCGGGCTGGTCCTTGAACACTCGCTCGGTTGCGTCCTTCACCGCATCCTCACGGTTGAGGTACTGCACCGAGACCACCGACGGTGTGCTCTCCAGATCCGATCGCAGGGTCGCGCAGGTGTCCTGTGCGCAGTCCGAATCCGTAGCGGAGATGTCGTCGGTGAGGAAGATCTGCACTTCCACTCGGTCCAGGAAGATCTGTTGGGTTTTTCCGGCCATCTGCACCACGAGCAGTCCGCCCCCGAACAGACCGAGCGAGATCGCGGTCGTCAAGATCATGGCGATCGTCATGGTGATGTTGCGGCGGAGTCCGGTGAGGACCTCACTGAGGATGAAACTTGCGCGCATCGCGGAATCCGAGCCCTTCGATTCGTTCGGTCGAGAAGTCTGAGCGGTCCTGTCCGGTGGGCGGGGTCAGCGCCCGACGCCGTAGACCCCGCGGGCCTCGTCACGAACGACTCGTCCGTTGTCCAGTTCGACGACGCGGCGACGCATCGAATCGACGATGTGGTTGTCGTGGGTCGCCATCAGAACCGTGGTTCCGGTGCGGTTGATGCGCTCGAGCAACAGCATGATGTCCTGACTGGTGTCCGGGTCCAGGTTTCCGGTCGGCTCGTCGGCGAGGAGGACCAGCGGGCGATTGACGAACGCCCGCGCGATCGCCACCCGCTGCTGCTCGCCACCGGACAGCTCGTTCGGCAGACGATCGGACTTGCCCCCGAGTCCCACCAGATCCAGAACCTCGGGAACCGTGCGCTTGATCATCGAGCGCGGCTTGCCGATCACCTCGAGTGCGAATGCCACGTTCTCCACCACTGTCTTCTGCTGCAGAAGACGGAAGTCCTGGAAGACGCAGCCCATGCTCTGCCGCAGTCGTGGAACGCGTCGGGCCGCCAGCCGGTTCACATGAAAGTCGGCGACGTGGATGTCACCGGAGGTGGGCGTCTCCTCCTTGAGAAGAAGCCGCATGAACGTCGACTTGCCCGAGCCGGACGCGCCGATCAGAAACACGAACTCGCCTTTGTCGATGGAGACCGTCACCTTGTCCAGGGCGGGCCTGGTGGAGGTCTTGTAGGACTTGGACACATTCGAGGTGCTGATCACGGGTCGCCAGTGTAGTCCTTACCCGTCGGTAACCGTCGGACCCGTGCGGGCACCGCGGCGAGTCCCGAGAGACGGTAAAGACGGCCTCAGCGCGAGGACGTCGGCGCAGGTTGGGTAGGTATCAGCGACTGGATTGCGGGCGGAATCGGGACACCGAACGGCGCGGTGGTCGTGGTCGACGGCGCTGTCGTGGTCGACGCCTGCTCACCTGACTGCTCGACGCTTCCCGTCGGGTCCGCGTCGGTGGTACCGGTGGGCGTGGGGATCGTCGTCGAGGTAACCGAGTTGCCGGTCCGAGGCTGCGGTTGAGTGGTGGGGGTGAGCTCGGACGGATCGACCGCGACCGGTCCTTGAACCGCTTCCTCGTCCCTCTTCCTGATGTCGTCGCTGACCTGGCCGTACAGCAGACCGGTGAGCACGAAGCAGATTCCGAATGCCACGGTGGAGGTTCGGACGCGGCCGTTGATCTTGGCCGGAATACGCCACTGCCGCCAGTTCCGGCGCGGGCTCTCGGTTCCGGTATCGGGCGTACTCACAGATCCTCCGTCCGCTCTCGTCCCGACGCCTCGGGGGCGACCCCGGCCGTACTGACGTCGGGAGCCACATTGATGCCCTCGGGTTGCAGTGCGGCGGCCACTCTCACGCGAAGTTCTCGTCCCACTTGGAACTGTTTACCCGGTAGCGTGCGCGCAACCAGGCGCACGTTGACCTGACCCACCTCGATGCTCTCCACACCCATCACCGTCGGCTCGTCGAGCAGCAGGGGACGTAAGCGCACGTCAGCGAATGCATCTCGCCCGACCGCTCGGAGCAACCCGTTGACCTGAGTGAGGTCGGCCGTACTGGGGACCGGTACGTCGACGACGGCCCGCGCCCAATCCTTCGACAGGTTGATCGCCTTGACGATCTGGCCGTTCGGGACGGTGATTACCTCGCCGTCGACGCTACGAACGCGGGTCACTCGGAGGGTGACGTCCTCGACGGTGCCCTCGGCGTCCTCGGCGGAGCCGTTCACGGCGATCTGTACGACGTCACCGAAGCCGTACTGCCGTTCGGTGATGATGAAGAATCCGGCCAGGATGTCCTGCACCACGCGCTGCGCACCGAAACCGAGGGCAGCACCGATGACCGTGGCGGGTGCCACCAGCCCGCCGACCCCGAATCCGAACCGGCGGAGCACCTCGATGGTCACCAGGATGTAGATGAGGGTGACGGCAACCCAGGTGATGACCTGCGCCAGAGCATGGCGATGCTTGGCCGCTTCGGAGCGCACAAGCGCATCGCTGTGCTGGTAGTTCTGGTCGATGCGAGCAGTGATGCGAGAGCCGGTCCAGGTGACGAAACGCGCGGCCAGCAATCCACCGAGGATGTACAGCACGATTCCGAGCGCGTTGAGCTCGAAGTCGAGCGTCGGGTGGAGCCAGGACGTCATCGGTTACTGCTCCCCACGCATTCGCCAGCGGATGCCCGATTCCAGGAATCCGTCGATGTCTCCGTCGAGAACAGTAGACGGGTTGTTCACCTCGTACTCGGTACGTAAATCTTTCACCATCTGGTACGGGTGCAGCACGTACGACCGCATCTGGTTGCCCCAGGAGCTACCGCCGTCACCCTTGAGGGCGTCCATCTCGGCGCGCTCTTCCTTGCGCTTGACCTCGAGCAGCTTGGCCTGCAGCACTCGCATGGCCGAGACCTTGTTCTGCAGCTGCGACTTCTCGTTCTGACATGTCACCACGATTCCCGTCGGGATATGCGTCAACCGGACGGCGGAGTCGGTGGTGTTGACCGACTGACCGCCGGGACCGGAGGAGCGGTAGACGTCGACGCGAATGTCGTTTTCGGGAATTTCGATGTGGTCGGTGGTCTCGACGACCGGCAGCACCTCGACCTCGGCGAACGAGGTCTGTCGCCGGCCCTGGTTGTCGAACGGGCTGATGCGGACCAGGCGATGCGTGCCTTGCTCGACCGACAACGTGCCGTACGTGTAGGGAGCCTTGACCGCGAAGGTCGCGCTCTTGATACCGGCTTCCTCGGCGTAGGACGTGTCGTAGACCTCGACGCCGTAGCCGTGCTTCTCGGCCCAGCGGATGTACATGCGCATCAGCATCTCGGCCCAGTCGGCGGCATCGATTCCGCCGGCACCGGAACGGATGTTGACCAGAGCGTCACGGGCGTCGTACTCCCCGGACAGCAGAGTTCGCACCTCCATGGCTGCGATGTCCTCCCGTAGCGATGCCCGTTCGGCGTCGGCATCGGCGGTGGCGGAGGCGGCGTCGTCGCCCTCCTCGCCTTCGGCCAACTCGTACAGGACCGGCATGTCCTCGAGGCGTTGCCGCAGTTCTTCCACACGGCGCAGTTCTGCCTGCGCATGGGAGAGCTGACTCGTCACCTGCTGGGCATGCTCCTGGTCGTTCCACAGGTCCGGTGATGCTGCCTGATGTTCCAGCTCGTCGATGCGCCTGCGCAGTTCTTCGACGTCGAGCACCGACTCGACAGTGGACAGAGTGGTATCGAGCTCGGCCAGGTCTGCAGAAACGTCGGGATGCACGAGAGTCAAGGTTACCGGCACCTGAGGACACCTCCGACCGCCCCCGGAACCCGGTGCACGGTGCTGGGCCGACAGCGAGTCCGTCGAGGGTTCGAACCGTGCTGATTTCAACTCTCGTCAGCGGTGATGCCGGCTGGTAGCTCCCGGCGGATCGACTCGACGAATATCGAAATATCCGCCTGGCCGAGGGCCAAGCCCACGCCATCCGCAATACGGGTGGAGTCATGAACGCAGTCGCAGCGTAGGCCCGGCCATCGCCGCGTACGAGCAGAGACGGCGCGGCGATAGTCTTCTCCGGTGACCGACTACTCCGCCGATCTTTCACTCGCTCTGAGCCTCGCCGACGAGGCCGACGCCATCACCCGTCGACGATTTCTCGCATTGGACCTCTCGGTGGACTCCAAGCCGGACCTCACGCCGGTGAGCGACGCGGATCTGGCCGTGGAGACCATGATTCGAGCCGAGCTCGGCTCGCAGCGTTCCGGCGATGCATTGCTCGGTGAGGAATTCGGCGGCACCGCCACCTTCAGTGGCCGTCAGTGGGTCGTCGATCCCATCGACGGCACCAAGAACTTCGTGCGCGGCGTGCCCGTATGGGCAACGTTGATCGCACTGCTGGACGACGGCGTACCGCGAGTCGGAGTCGTCAGCGCTCCTGCGTTGAACAGGCGCTGGTGGGCCGCGCACGAACAGGGGGCGTGGACAGCCTCGGACGGAAGTGCTCCGCGCAGCATCACCGTCTCGAAGGTCGATTCGTTGGCGTCGTCGAGCCTGAGCTTCTCCAGCCTGAGCGGCTGGTCGGATCTCGGGATCCGCGACAGGTTCTTCGAACTCACCGACGCCGTCTGGCGGGTACGCGCATACGGCGACTTCTTCTCCTACTGCCTGGTTGCCGAGGGTGCCGTCGATATCGCCGTCGAACCCGAGGTATCGCTGTGGGACTTGGCCGCACTCGACGTCCTCGTTCGCGAGGCCGGCGGCCATTTCAGCGCCCTCGACGGCACCTCGGGCCCCCACGGGGGCAGTGCGGTGGCCACCAACGGACTGCTGCACAGCGAGGTTCTCGGCACCCTGTCTCCGAGCACCTGAAACCGGCTCAGAGAACCGCAGCCAGCACCAGGGCTATGAGCGGAGTGATTCCCTGCACGAATGCGGGCCGGAAGTATTTCGCTCCGCCGGTGGCGAGCACCAGTGCGGCACCGACGATGCTGGCGCACGCGAAGTAGACGATGGCGTCGCCTGCCGAGCCGCCCACGATGAGGCCGACCACGATGCCGATGGCGAGGAACAGGTTGTAGAACCCCTGGTTGAAGGCCATCGGTTTGGTGATGTCGGCGTCGTTCTGACTCGCGACACCGAACTTCGCCCAGACGGCCGGTCTGGACCAGAGCACACTCTCCATGACGAAGATGGCGACGTGGAGGGCCGCAGCGAGGGCGGCGAAGATTTGGGCTGTCAAGTGCACGAAAGCAGCCTGCCACACCGATACGACGCAGGATACGAACTACTCGATCGGGTGTCGTGCGACACCTGTCCTTACTCGACAGTAGACAGCTAACTTACTCGGGAGTAAGATCTGTGAAGTCCGTGACCGACGCCGAGGAACTGGTGATCATGAGCAAGCAAGACAGTGTGGTCGACGCGAAGCGCCCCAAGGTGCCCCGCGATACTTCTGCGGTTGGCCTCAACCCGTTCAAGAGAGATGCGATCGGAACCGCGATGCGCGTTCTGACCGCCATCACCGGATCGGAACTGGCGGAGAAGTACAACCTCCGTCAGACGATCGACCGAGTGACGTACGAGAGCACCAAGACCGGGTTCAAGACACTCGGCGCGGCCAATCGCACGTTCGCCAAGGTCACCGGCGGCGGAAAGCCCAAGCGACTCGACGACGGTGCCACCAAGAACCTGAGCTACTTCGACCTCACTCCCGACGACGAGCAGCGCATGATCGTCGAGACGGTCAAGGAGTTCGCCGAGGAAATCCTTCGGCCTGCAGCGTTCGACGCCGATCACAACGCCTCCTCGCCGGAGGACCTGGTTCGTCGATCCGCCGAGCTCGGCATCACGCTCATCAACGTTCCCGAGGAACTCGACGGTGCCGCCACCGAGCGCGGAGCCGTCACGAACTCGCTCGTCGCCGAAGCCCTTGCACACGGCGACATGGGCCTGGCTCTGCCGATTCTGGCTCCCAGCGGCGTTGCCGTCGCCCTCACTCAGTGGGGTACGGACGCGCAGCAGAAGACGTACCTGCCGGCTTTCGTCGGCGAGAAGGTCCCCAATGCCGCAGTAGTCGTCAATGAGCCCCGCGCGCTGTTCGATCCGTACGCGCTGCAAACCAAGGCTGTCCGCTCCCCCAGCGGCTACAAGCTCAACGGCGTCAAGAGCCTCGTGCCCGCCGCAGGAAGCTCCGAGCTGTTCGTCATCGCAGCCGAACTCGAAGGCCGTCCGTCGTTCTTCATCGTCGAGTCCGACTCCAAGGGCCTCGTCGTCGAGGCCGATCCGAGCATGGGCCTGCGTGCCGCCGGACTGGGTCGCCTGATCCTGACCGACGTCGCTGTGCCCGAGTCGGCCCTTCTCGGCGACGGTGACGCAGATCAGCGTGCCGCCGAGTACAGCGCCGCGATCGGCCTCGCGCGACTCGGCTGGGCATCACTGGCCGTCGGTACCAGCCAGGCCGTACTCGACTACGTCGTTCCCTATGTCAACGATCGTGTCGCCTTCGGTGAGCCGATCAGCAACCGTCAGGCCGTGGCCTTCATGGTCGCCAACATCGCCATCGAGCTCGACGGCATGCGGTTGGTCACGCTCCGTGGTGCATCTCGCGCCGAGCAGGGACTCTCGTTCACGCGTGAGTCTGCGCTCGCACGTCGACTCGCCTCCGAGAAGGGCATGCAGATCGGTTCCGACGGCGTGCAGTTGCTCGGCGGACACGGCTTCACCAAGGAGCACCCGGTCGAGCGCTGGTACCGCGATCTGCGGTCCGTCGGCGTCGCCGAGGGCATCGTTCTCATCTAGCTCGCCGCCCCGAATATCCATGGCACTCACCCAAGGACATACACGATGATCAATCTTGAACTTCCCAAGAAGCTTCGGGCGCAGGCGAATCAGGCTCACCAGGTCGCTGCCGAGATCTTCCGCCCGATTTCCCGCAAATACGATCTCGCCGAGCACGAGTACCCGGTGGAACTCGACACGATGGCGTCGATGGTCGAAGGCATGTCCGACGCCGGTGGCGAAATCGGCGGTGCAGCCGGTGGCCGCGAGAAGGACAGCGAGTCCGCGCCCAAGCCCAGCAAGACCGCGAACTCCAACGGCGGCAACATGTCTGCGCTGGTGAACGTGATCGAAACCTGCTGGGGCGACGTGGGCCTGACCCTCTCGATCCCCTACCAGGGACTCGGCAACTCGGCGATCGCCGCGGTGTCCACCGACGAGCAGCTCGAGCGTTTCGGCAAGGTGTGGGCTTCGATGGCCATCACCGAACCCGGCTTCGGCTCGGACTCTGCTGCCGTCACCACGACCGCCGTGCTCGACGGAGACGAGTGGGTACTCAACGGCGAGAAGATCTACGTGACCGCCGGCGAGCGGTCGACCCATATCGTCGTCTGGGCAACGGTCGACAAGTCCCTCGGCCGTGCGGCCATCAAGTCGTTCGTCGTCCCTCGTGACGCGCCGGGTCTGTCCGTCGCCCGCCTCGAGCACAAGCTGGGGATCAAGGCTTCCGATACGGCAGCGCTGCTTCTCGAAGACTGCCGCATTCCGAAGGACAACCTGCTCGGCACCGCAGAGGTCAACGTCGAAAAGGGCTTTGCGGGCGTCATGCAGACGTTCGACAACACTCGCCCTCTCGTCGCGGGTATGGCCATCGGTGTCGCCCGTGCAGCACTCGAAGAGTTGCGGTCGATCCTGGTCGACGCCGGAGTCGACATCTCGTACGAGACTCCCGCCTACAACCAGCACGCGGCCGCCGCGGAGTTCCTACGCCTCGAAGCCGACTGGGAGGCCGCGCACCTTCTGGCTCTGCGCGCGGCATGGATGGCAGACAACAAGGAGCCGAACTCCCTGCAGGCGTCGATGTCGAAGGCCAAGGCCGGACGCTCGGCAGTCGACATCACTCTGAAGGCAGTCGAATTGGCCGGCACCTTCGGCTACTCCGAACGGCCGCTGCTCGAGAAGTGGAGCCGCGACTCCAAGATTCTCGACATCTTCGAGGGCACGCAGCAGATTCAGCAGCTGATCGTCGCTCGTCGCGTACTCGGAAAGTCGTCGGCTGAACTGAAGTAACCCTGGCTCGGCATCGAGTCTGCACGTGATCGACAAGCGGCACCGGACCTCACGTCCGGTGCCGCTTTCGTGCGCTTCGGAGAAATTTCGAGGGTCGGTGTCGATATCGTGATGTCTCGATCGTCGTCATCGTGTACGGCGAATCGCGCCGCGACACCGAGGTACCGAGCCAGGGAGCGCACCATGAAGTACATCCTGTTGATCAACGCCGACACCTCCCCCGGTGCTGCACCCGGCTGCAGCAGCGTGGAGGACTGGATGACCTACGAGAAGGAACTGAAGGAGGCCGGGGTCTACGTTGCCGGGCATGCCCTGGCCGACCTGACCACCGCTACCGCGGTACGCGTCGATCCGAGCACGGGCGAACGGACCGTCACGGACGGCCCCTATGCCGAGTCGCACGAGGTGCTCGGGGGCTACGACGTCATCGATGTTCCGGATCTCGATGCCGCGCTCGAATGGGCGGCCCGCTGCCCCGGCTCCAAGGACGGCGGCACCGTCGTCGTGCGACCGCTCGCCCAATTCTGACCACCAACATCGTTTCGTGAGCGAGTTCGAGGTCGATCGGGCGCTCGACACGGTCTTCCGTGCCGAACGCTCGATGCTGCTCGCATCGTTGGTGCAGCGCTACCGAGATCTCGATCTCGCCGAGGAGGTGGCGTCGGATGCCATCGAGGCGGCGCTGAGGCATTGGCCGATCGATGGCATACCGGCGAAACCCGGGGCCTGGTTGCTCACCACGGCCAGACGCAAGGCAGTCGACCGTCTCCGACGCGACGAGACTCTCGCTGCGAAACTGGCTGTGCTGCAAATCGATTCGGACCGCGCCGAATCGCCCCACTCGACTGCACTCGACGATCGGGTGCCCGACGATCGTCTTCAGCTTTTTTTCACGTGCTCTCATCCTGCTCTCGCTGCCAGTGACCGACTCGCGTTGACGCTGAGGTGTCTGGCCGGACTGTCCACCGCAGAGGTGGCACGGGCGCTGCTCATACCTCCTGCCACGGCAGCACAGCGAATCGTGCGGGCCAAGAACAAGATTCGAACGGCACGCATTCCTTTTCGAGTTCCAGAACCCGATGAGCTGGCGGACAGAGTGCCGATGGTGCTCGAGGTCGTCTACTCCATCTTCACGGAAGGGTATTCGGCGACGTCCGGTGACGGAGTCGGACGAGTCGATCTCACGGACGAAGCAATCGGTATGGGCAGAGTTCTCCACGCGGCTCTGCCTCTCATGTCGGAAGTGACGGGTCTGTTGGCCCTGATGTTGCTGACCGACGCCAGACGCCGCGCTCGAATCGACGCACAGGGAGAAATCGTCCTGTTGGCCGATCAGGACCGCACATTATGGAATGCCGCGTTCATCGCCGAAGGCACTCAGTTCGTGGTCGAGGCCCTGGAGGGCGGACCCGCCGGTCCGTACTGCGTTCAGGCTGCTATCGCCGCACTGCACGACGAGGCTGCTGACGCCGCGAGCACGGACTGGCCGCAGATCGTCGCTCTGTACGACGTGCTGATGACACTCACTCCGTCACCGGTCGTAGCTCTCAATCGGGCCGTGGCCGTCGCCATGACCGAGGGGCCCGAATCCGGCCTGGAATTGTTGAACGCCATCGCCGATCACCCGGCCCTGCGCCGCTACCACCCGTTCGCGATGGCGAAAGCCGATCTGTTGCACCGACTCGGGCGGTTCGACGAGGCCGCCCAGCACTATCGTCGTGCGTTGGATTGTGCGCGGACGGCACCGGAGAAGCGTCTGCTGAGACGACGACTGGTCGATGCTTGCACTCAGGCAGACAGCACGGCATCCACCTGACCGGCCGTCAGCGGTCGATCTGCATACACCAGGCGAATCGCCTCGGGATCGGGATTTCCGACATCGGGTCCACGGGTGACCAACTCCAGGCCGACGCGTTCTGCCACTCGGGCAGATGCGGCGTTGTGCTCGAGAAGGTATGCCACAACGGGCAATTCGGGCCGAGTTCGCTGTGCGCATTCGAGTGCGGTTCGGCACATCTCTGCGGCGTAGCCCTTTCCTTGCGCGTCGGGATGGAGACGATAGCCCAGATTCCAGAAAGTATCGCGGCGGATGGAACACCCGCCGTAACCGCTGATGACGTCGCTGTCTCGTTCACGAATGACCCACGTGCTCAGAGTGTCTCGACGCCATTGCGCCATCCAGCTCTGCACCATGCGTTCGGTGGTACCGATATCGGTGTGCCGCAGTGTCGGAAAGTGCGTCCACGACCGCGGGTCACTGCAGATCTCGTACAACGTCTCGAGATCTTCGCCCGCCGGCTCATCGAGATCGAGTCGTCGGGTCCGCAGTCGCACACGAGTGATCCTAGAGTGCCCGGGTCTGGTAGACCGGTGGTACACGATCGAGCGAAGGGTGACTGTCATGGCCGAGTGGATCAAGAAGGTCGAAGAGAACGCCAAGGGCCTCATCGCCGAGGCCGAGCAGGAACTGACGGCTCTCGAGGGTGCAGACACGGTCGACCTCACCGCCGATGACACAGGCGACTCCGACGACGCCGAGACGGTCACCACCGACGACGCGCGCGAGCAGGTCTCGGACTGACGTCCGCGGCTTCTTCACCGTCACAGTTCGGCAGTCTGCTCGAAGACGTGCCAACAGATGCTGTTTCTCCTGCGCTGGTCCTCGAGCACCAGGTTGCGCACTCCGTCCGGCAATTGCTCACGCTGCCATAGATTTTCGGCGTGTGCAGCAGCGGCTCGGCCTGTCGTCGGTGCCGCGGCGCACACCGCCTTGATGGCGTAGGCGGCCGCTCCCAGGTCATGCTCGGCCACATGCGCCACGCAGGCAGCCTGACCAGCGGCGTAGGCCGCGAATCGGGCAGCTCCGTGAAGTGGACGCGCTGCTCCCATGGCGTGTCCACCGAGGGCGCGGGTCTTCATCATCGGGAGTTCACCGCGCACCCACGCGCCTATCCCGTCGATGGCATGTCGTGGTCTGGAGTCCGAACGGACCGCGTTCTCGAACAGGGGTAGCACGTGTTCGGCGCACGCCGCTGCCCAGACTGCCAGGGCGCGATGATCGTCGTCGGACAACAGCCCACCACGCCGGACAGTAACGAGGCGTGGGTCGCGGACAGCGGGCAGGATCATGTCCGGCCAACCTCTTCATCGGTGCATTCCGCATCGGCGCAGTTCACTGCTGGATAGGTACTCACAGCAGCCATGAGAGCACGAAAAAGCCCGAGACCGTGTGGCCTCGGGCTTTTCTATTGGTAGCGGGGACAGGATTTGAACCTGCGACCTCTGGGTTATGAGCCCAGCGAGCTACCGAGCTGCTCCACCCCGCGTTGCATCTACGAAGTTACTCCCGCGCATACGCTCAATGCAAATCAGGTGACATTCGAGTGGCTACCACCACCGAACACTGTGGTTGCACGTCGGACGGGCGCAATATCACGTCGCACGCGGTAGCAAAGAGTGCTCTGAGTCTCTTTTTATGCGTGTTTCGAGTCACATAACGTTCCGGTCACGATGGGGACACTTTCACGCCACGAGCCTATCTGAGCTGGTGAAACACCCCCCTTCTTCTCAACATGTGGACGCACCTGTTCCCATAAGCGCTCCGTGACGATAAGTGAATCCTCGACTACCTTCACGGACGGCCCTAAACCGCTGGGCCTGCACCACCCCGCCGCTCCCTTCGCTCTGCCCCGCGGGTGTGGTCCCCGAGACGTACGGGGGCAGAGCCGCGACGATACGAAGTGCCTGGTCATTATCGCCATCACACCGGCGAGACGATTGCAGGCCAGTCGCGCCAGTCGAGCGCGGAGAGGATTCACCCCGCATGACCACACAGAACAATTTCGGCAAGCGTGCACTCGGTTTGGCCGCCATCGCAGGTGCCGCCGTAGCAATTCCCCTCGGCCTGTCTGCCGGAACCGCCAACGCAGCCACCCACAACTGGGACGGCGTCGCACAGTGCGAGAGCGGTGGCAACTGGAGCATCAACACCGGAAACGGCTACTACGGTGGCCTGCAGTTCTCGCAGAGCACCTGGACGGCCAACGGCGGAACCGGATCCCCGGCCAACGCCTCCAAGGCAGAGCAGATTCGCGTCGCGGAGAACACCCTGCAGAGCCAGGGACCGGGCGCATGGCCCGTATGCGGTCAGCAGCTGACCACCGGCACCTCCGCACCCGAGCCGAAGGCCGCACCGGCACCGCAGGCAGCACCGGCGCCGGCTCCGGCACCCGCACCCGCGGTTGCCCCGGAGGCTGCAGCCGCTACCCAGGCTGCACAGGGCGCATTCGACGCCGCATCCAAGCTGGCCGACCAGTACGGCCTGAGCGCTCAGTTCGAGCACCTCGTTGCAGCGAACTCCCCCGTGCTCGCGCCCATCGGACGCTGATCCCGGGTAGTTCACCGAACTGCAGCTTCATAAAGCGAAAGAGCCGCTTCACCTCGACGGTGAAGCGGCTCTTTCGCTCATCTCAGCGGATCGTGATCGTGATCGTGCAGATCAGCTACCGGCCCGGTTGTAGGCGTCGACAGCAGTCTGCAAATTCTCGAGTGCAGTGCCGAGGTCCGCCAGGTTCCCACTCTGCTGGGCAGTGCGCACTGCGGACAGAGCCGAATTCAATCCGGTGACCGCTGCGTCTCGTGTTGCCGAGCCGCCGGTGGTCGGTGCCGGACTCTGAGAATCAGGTGTCGTCGTCTCGGCCTCCGACGTGCCTCCCGACTCCGCCGGCTGTGGATCCTCCGGAGCGCCGCCCGGGGCCGTGGCAGCCGAGCCTGTTCCTGCTCCGAACACCTGATCGAGCGCCTCGGACAACCGTGCGGCGTACCCGACTCGCACACCACCTTCCGCTCCCGGCTCCCGATAGCTCACCAGAACCTTGCTCAGCTGGGGGAACGTCGACGTCGACGCATTCTTCCGAGAGGTGTACAGCGGTTCCACGTACAGAATTCCGCCGTCGGCGATGGGGAGCGTCAGCAAGTTGCCGTACTGCAGCTCGTTGGATTGCTCGAGCAGCGTTCTGTCCGATGCCACCCGCGCATCCGAGGTCATCGAGTTCTGGGCCTGCTGCGGGCCCTGCGTCTGCGTCTGCGTCGGCAGTTGCAGAATCGTGAACTTGCCGTAGTTCTCAGGATCGGAGCGTACCGAGATGTACGAGGCCAGCAACTCACGATTGAACCCGACCATGGCGCTGGTCAAGCGGAACGACGGCTGACCGGTGTCCGGATCGCCGACCAGGACGTAGTACGGGGGCTGATTCAATTCACTTCCAGCCCCGCTGTTGCTGGTCGGGTCGCTCGGTACGGACCAGAACGCGTTGTTGGTGAAGAACTCGTTGGGGTTGTCCACGTGGTACTTCGCCAACATTTCTCGCTGAACCTTGAACAGATCTTCCGGGTATCGGAAGTGCGACCGGAGCTCATCGGTGATCGCGGACTCGGGTTGAACCGATCCCGGGAACACTCCCATCCACGCCTTCAAGACGGGGTCCTTGTCGTCCACCTGGTACAGGGTCACCGTTCCGTCGTACGCGTCGACCGTCGCCTTGACGGAGTTGCGGATGTACGAGACCTCGTCGCGCGGAAGCGGCCGACCTGTCGTCGACTCGACGCTGTCCACGGTCAAACCGTCCAGCGAAGCCCGCTGCGCGTAGGGGTAGTCCTTCAGCGTGGTGTAGCCGTCAACGATCCAGACGATCTTCCCGTCCACGACCGCCGGGTACGAGTCCGTATCGGTGGTCAACCACGGCGCAACCTTCTGCACTCGGTCACGTGGGTCGCGGTCGAACAGAATCTTGGAGTCGTCTCCGATAGCTCCGGAGAACAGAATGTTTCGCTCTGCGTATTTCGCAGCGAATGCCAAACGATTGAACCAATTGCCCACCGAGACGCCACCTGCACCGCTGTACGTGTAGTTGGACTCGTCGGTGTCGTACTCGCGATCGCCGCTACCGGTAGCTCCCACGATCGCGTAGTCCGGATCAGCTGCGGCGATGACTTCGCCGTAGTAGATACGGGGCTGATCGACCGGGATGACCTGCTGAGATCCCTGGGACGCAATATCGCTGACCGTGTAGATCGGGTAGCCACTGTTGCTGTTGGCACCCTCGGCCGTCGGATCCTGAACGGCTGCGTTGACCCTGTTGGCAGGAGCTGCGACGAAGCCGTTTCCGTGCGTGTACACGGTGTGCCGGTTGATCCAGTCCGTCTGGTTGCCGGTCAAGGACTGCGGTGAGAGTTCGCGAGCAGCGACGATGTAGTCCTGCAACTGCCCGTCGATCTCGTACCTGTCGATGTCGAGTGTGTCGGGGAAGCCGAAGAAGTTCTTCAACTGCTGCTGTTGGGTGAAGGTGCGCGACAACACGTTCGGGTCCAGTAGACGAGTGTTGGCGATGGTGGTCCTGTCCGCCTCACTCGCGCGCGGATCCTGCGAGCTCTCGCCCGAATAGTCCTGATACTCGACGACGTCGTCGCCGATGCCGTACGCGTCCCTCGTCGCCGTGATGTTGCGCTGGATGTACGCGCTTTCCTTCTCGGCAGCATTGGGTCGGACCGAGAACTGCTCCATCACCAGTGGCCAGACAGCGCCGATCAGAATGGACGAGAGTACGAGCAATGCCGTAGCCAGGGCCGGAATGCGGAGATCACGAAGAAAGATTGCCGCGAAGAAGGCGATCGCACAGATCACGGCAATCGCGAGCAGGATCAGTTTGGCAGGCAGCACGGCGTTGACATCGGTGAAGCTGGCACCGCTGAACGTCGGTTCCTTACGGCTGCTCGAGAGCAACGTGTACCTGTCCAACCAGTACGCAATCGCTTTGAGCAGAACGAAGCTGCCGGCGATGACTGCCAGTTGGATGCGCGCCGCACGGGTGAGAGCACCCTCGCGTCCGGCAAGACGGATTCCGCCGAACACGTACTGCGTCACCAGGTTCGCGAGGAACGCGAGCACGATGGCAACGAAGAGCCAATTGAGGATGAACCTGAAGAACGGCAGGTCGAACGAGTAGAACCCGACGTCGAGGCCGAACTGCGGATCGGTGATACCGAAGTCTCCGCCGTGCAGGAACAGCTGCACCGTCACCCAATTGGACTGGGCGATCATTCCGGACAAGAACCCCAGGACCACCGGAATCCCGATGCCGAACAGACGCAACCGGCTCATCACCGTGGTGCGATACCGCGCGATCGGATCGTTGGGTCCGGCGACCGGAACGAACACCGGACGGTTGCGGTACGCCACTGCCAGCGCCGCGAACATGATCAGTCCGACAACCAGAGCGACGACGACGAAGATCACGAAGCGCGTCAGCAGAGTGGTGGTGTACACGCCTCGGAAATCGACTTCGCCGAACCACAGCCAGTTCGTGTAGATGTCGATCAGACGGGGACCGATCAGTAGCAAACCTGCTGCTACCAAGGCCAATACGAGCAAGATCCGGCTGCGCCGCGACAAGGACGGCATACCGGTGGGGGGCCTCATGCCCACTAGCCACACTCCAACTTCGGGCGACGCCGACGGCGCCGCAGATGACTTGGGCGGTGCACGTTCCGTGCACCGCATGTCCGTTTCGCCCTACTGTACGTACGTTGATCCTACGGCTGTGACGCCCGTGCTGCGGCCCACGTCGGCCGCAGGTCAGGAGCGTCGGCATCCGGCACACTGTCTGGATGCGAGGATAGTGCGGTGAGCAACGACAGTGACGGTCTGCCCGATCGAGACGATTTCGGTGACGAGTTCGACCCCGAGTCGGGCGGACAGGATGCGATGCAGGCTCTGGCCCGTTGTGCGCGGGAAGTGGCCGATTTCGTCGACGCAGGCGGCTGGCATCAGGCCCCTCAGATGTTCGCCCTGGTTCCCACCGCGACACTTGCGGCTGCCGAACCCGGCCTACTGGACGATCTGGCCGACGGTGCCGCTCTGACTCCCATTCAGCAGCATGCGCTTCCGGAGGACATCACCGGCGGATCCCCCGCACTGGACGAATTCCTCGCCACCTCGACGTGGCCCGAGGGTGTCGTCGGGTGCGCACTGGTGCAGGAGATCGTCGTCCTACCGCCGGCCGCCGAATCCACACTCGACGACGCCCTGATGCCGTTGCTCGCCGATCCCGACGCGGCCGACCGAGCCGCTCGATCCGCCGCAGAGAACCACCCCGAGAAACGCGATGCCCGGTTGATCGTCGCAGTCCTCGCGGACGGTCCGTCCCTCACGCTGCTGCAGTTGCACCCGGACGAGGACGCGGACCCCTTCGCGCCGATCGACCTTCGCGTCGCGGAGGATCTGGCCCCTAACGTGGTCCACGGTCTCTACGCAACCTTCGACACCGTCGACGACGACTGACCAGCCGAGACGACGCGGCCAGGACTCGGGACGCGTCAGCTACAGGACGGCGCGTCGCCCCCGGAGCCGATGGCCTGCAACGACTGGACGGCGGTGTCCAACGATTCGACGCGCACCAAGCGCAGTCCGTCGGGGACGTTCTGCACCGCCTCACCGCAGTTGGCGTCCGGCACCAGGAACGTGGTGGCTCCCGCTTCACGAGCGGCGATCAGCTTGTACGGAATGCCGCCGATCGGGCCGACAGTGCCGTTCGCGTCGATGGTTCCGGTGCCGGCGACGAACTCTCCGTTGCTCAACTCACCGGGACTGAGTTTGTCCACCACTGCAAGGCTGAACATCAGCCCGGCCGACGGCCCACCGACGTCGGCGAGGTTGAACTTCACCTCGAACGGAACGTCGGGCTGCTCTTCGGGAGTGACGCCGAGGTATCCCTTGGATGCATCGTCGGGCCGCGCCCCCAGCACCACCGCACTGGTCCGGGTTGCCCCGTCTCGCACGTACTCGATGTCGAGGGAATCTCCGGGTGCGCGCCCGCTGACCGCCTCACGGACCGCAGTCGCGGTGGCGACCGGGATGCCCCCGACCGAGACGAGCGTGTCCCCCACGTTCAGAATGCCTGCGGCCGGTCCGTCCTCGGCCACGCTGGACACGGCCAGCGACACCGGCAGGTCGAGGTGGTGCAGGGCGGCGAGTTCGGCGCTGGACTCCGACTCCTCGAAATCCGCCTGATTACCCTCCTGCACTTCTTCCTTCGACTTGTCCGGCGGATACACCTCTTCGCGCGGAACGAGACCCTGACGGCCGCTCGCCCAGAAACCGATCGCCTCGAACAGATTGAGCTGATCACGTACGGCCACGGTCGTCATGTTGAGATGGCCTGTCGTGGGATCGACGTCGGTTCCGTCGATTTGCACCACCGGCACGCCGTCGACGTCGCCGAGCGTGTTGTACGTGGGGCCGGGGCCGAGGGCGGCGAACGGAACGGTGACAACCGATCCGGTGACGCCCAGCACCACCACCGGTACCAGCGCAGCGACAAGTGTGGCGATCCTTCGGTTCACTCGGTAGACACTAGATCCGAACGCGCGGTGCCGTGGATACCGCCCCTGCCGGAGCCCGGTGCACACACCGGCGAGCTCGTGATGTTCGCCGTCAGCGTGACGATCTTCCGCGCTCTGCGTACACCGGGCTTGTACCGTTGAGACATGAGCAATTTTGGTTTCGGTGCCTCCGACGACGACCCGGACAAGAAGAAGGATCCGGACGGGTCGGGCAACCCAGCCGGTTTCGGCTTCGGTGCCGAGGGCTTCGACCCCGCACAGCTGGGCCAGATGCTCACTCAGTTCGGTCAGATGCTCAGTGGCATGGGCGCTGCCGGTGCCGGTGGAACAGGTTCCGGACCTGTGAACTACGACTTGGCCAAGCAGCTGGCTCGTCAACAGATGGGCGACTTCAGTCCGGTATCGGCCGGCGAGCGAGAGGCCATCACCGACGCCGCACACCTGGCGGAGCTCTGGTTGGACGGGGCAACGACGCTGCCTGCCGGTGCCACGAAGACCGTGGCGTGGACGCCGGTCGACTGGCTCGACAACACGATCGGCACCTGGAAGCGGCTCTGCGACCCCGTCGCAGAGCAGATTTCCGGCATGTGGACATCCGGACTTCCGGCCGAGGCTCAGCAGATGGCGGGGCCGATGATGGGCATGTTGACCCAGATGGGCGGAATGGCCTTCGGTTCGCAGCTCGGTCAGGCACTCGGTCAGCTTTCGAAGGAGGTGCTCACCTCCACCGACATCGGCCTACCGCTCGGACCGTCGGGCACGGCGGCGTTGCTGCCGTCGGCCATCGCGTCGTTCAGTGAAGGTCTCGAGCAGCCCGAGCGTGAGGTGTTGGTGTTTCTCGCGGCGCGGGAGGCCGCGCATCAACGGCTCTACAGCCACATTCCGTGGTTGCGGCAACGGGTTCTGGCGACGGTCGAGGAATATGCGCGCGGAATCAAGATGGATTTCTCGGCGATCGAGGAGGCCGCGGCGGGTCTGGACCCCTCCGCGTTGACCGACCCGTCGAAAATCGAAGCGATCCTTCAGCAGGGTGCCTTCGAGCCACAGACGACGCCGGAGCAAAAGCATGCTCTGGAACGACTGGAGACGCTGCTGGCTCTGGTCGAGGGATGGGTCGAGACCGTCGTGTCGGCGGCCCTGGGCGATCGCCTGCCCGGTTCCGTGGCACTCGGTGAGACCATTCGCCGACGCCGGGCGTCCGGTGGCCCGGCGGAGCAGACCTTCGCCACGTTGGTCGGCCTCGAATTGCGCCCCCGCAAGGTCCGCGAAGCCGCAGACCTGTGGCGTCAGCTCCTCGCCGCCGCCGACATCGAGGGACGCGACGGAGTGTGGGCTCACCCGGACCTGTTGCCGGACTCGTCGGACCTGGACAACCCTGCAGCCTTCATCGACCGTGTCGTCGGCGGCGGAACATCGAACTTCGACGACCCGATCGCACAGCTCGAAGCGATGGAGGCCAAGGAACGCGCGGAAGCCGAGCGAGCCGCTACCGACAGCGCGGACGCTGCAGGCAAGGACGACGAGGGCACCGACGGCGACCCCGACAAGGGTTCATCCTCGAGCTGACTCGGTACATTTCGTACCAGTTCCACTTTTCTGCCGAACGCCCTGCTCGAGGCCCGGCCACCCTGTGGATAACGGGCTTCGGGCGGGCGTTCCGGTAGATGTCCGCTGTCAGAGTGTGTTCCATGATCACACCGACCGTTCGACTCGATCCTGCGGTGGCGATACTGCCTCGGCGGGACGGCACCATCCAGCTGGGCTGGAGTCCCGAGACCAGCGTTGTCGTCACTCCTCCTCCCGGCGCCGAGCCGGGTTCGATACTCGAACTACTCCGACTCCTCGCCGCGGGGCGTTCGAGACCTCACATCGTCTGTCACGCAATGACATTGGGGCTCTCCGCGAATCGGACCTCGGCCATGCTCGGTGAGTTGGAAGAGTCCGGATTGCTGATGCACGGCACCAGCGGGTCCGCCGGGGCCGGCGTATCGCAGCACGCGCAGGACGGACCGGGCACGGTGCGGACCGTCCACATCGTGGGGCGGGGTCCGCTGTCGGACGCGATGGCGTCGGGTCTGAGCCGAATCAACGCGACGGTGAGCCGGTCGAGCCTGACGCCCACGCGCTACCCCCAGTCGGCGGTGAACTCGTGGGATTACGACATCGTCGTACTGGCGGACGATCTGGTGGTCGAACCTCGATTGGTGACGGATCTGGTGCGCATGCGCATTCCACATCTGCAGGTGCGACTGCGGGACGGGAAGGGTGTCATCGGCCCCTTCGTACTTCCCGGTCGGACGAGCTGCCTACGGTGCGCAGACCTGACTCGATGCGACCTCGATCCCGAGTGGCCCCACCTGTCTGCTCAACTACTGGGCACCGTCGGCCAGGCCACCAGCGCGACGGTGCTGGCCACGGCAGCGTTCGCCTTGGCCCAGCTCGAACCCCTCGTCGGCCGTTCCGACGGGTCGATGCCCGAAACCGCCGACTGCACGATGGAGCTGGATCTCGCAGCGCGCGCGACGGCGGCGCACAGGAGCACGGTGCACAAGAGATTGTGGTCCAAGCACCCGCACTGTGATTGCTGGCATTGATCGCCACGCGCTCACCTCGACCGATGCAGGCAGAACAGACCGGTCCGAGCAATTGTCGGCAGCTTCGGCCATGATGGAGCTGTGTCTGACATACCGCGCCGTGGATCGACCCGCACCGCAAAACTGGCCAGCATTCCACTGGGAATGGCGGGACGTGCTGCCATGGGCTTCGGCAAGAAGCTGGCCGGCGGAAACCGCGACGAGATCGATGCGGACATGGCCGCAAAAGCGGCGGAACAACTCTTCTCCGTCCTCGGAGAACTCAAGGGCGGTGCCATGAAACTGGGGCAGATGCTCTCGGTGATGGAGGCTGCGGTTCCCGAGGAGTACTCCGAGCCGTACCGAGAAGCGCTGACCAAGCTCCAGGCACAAGGTCCGCCCATGCCGGCGAAGACGGTCCACCGGGTTCTGGATCAGCAACTCGGAACGGCGTGGCGAACGCGCTTTCTCGATTTCGACGACACTGCGATCGCCTCGGCGAGTATCGGCCAGGTGCACCGGGCCACGTGGTCGGACGGCCGGGACGTCGCAGTCAAGATCCAGTACCCGGGAGCGGACGATGCGCTGCGCTCCGACCTCAAGACTCTGTCGCGTTTCGCGAACCTGTTCAGCACCGTGCTCGCGGGCACCGACGTCAAGCCGGTGCTCGAGGAGCTCACCGCCCGCACCGAGGACGAGCTCGACTACCGTATCGAGGCAGCGAATCAGCGAGCGTTCAGCAAGGAGTTCGCGGGCGATCCGCAGTTCGCGATTCCGAAAATTGTCGCCAGTGCACCCAAAGTCGTTGTCAGCGAATGGATGACGGGTCGGCCGTTGGCCGATGTCATCGCCAACGGTACGGCCGAGGAACGTAACCGGGCGGGCGAGCTACTTGCCCTGTTCGCGTTCGCGTCCCCCGCTCGGGCCAAGTTGCTTCATGCCGACCCGCATCCGGGCAACTTCATGATGCTCGACGACGGCCGCATGGGTGTCATCGATTTCGGTGCGTGCGCCCCGATGCCCGACGGTCTTCCGCCCGTTCTCGGCCGGATGGTGTCGCTCGCGCGTGACGAGAAATTCGACGAACTCGTGGTGTTGTTCACCGAAAGCGGCTTCGTGGTGCCGGGCCGGACGGTGACAGAGAAGGAAATCGCGGATTACCTGCGTCCGTTCACCGACCCGATCCACACCGAGTCGTTCCACTTCACGCGCGCGTGGTTGCAGAAGGCCGCGGGTACCGCTGCAGATTTCAACAGTGCTCAGTTCCGCACCGTACGAGCACTGAACATGCCCGCCGAATACGTGATGATCTTCCGAGTTCTCGGTGGCTTGGTGGGCATCTGCGCCCAGCTCGACGCCTACGCGCCGTACATGGCAATACTCACCGAGTGGATGCCCGGCTTCACCGACTGAACGATTCGGTGAAGCCGGGAACCCGTCCCGGACATCATGCTGCGTTCTTGCGTGGCCGTCCGCGGGGACGCTTGCGGGCGATGACCACTCCTTGGTCGAGGATCTCCCCGCCCCAGACCCCCCAGGGCTCGGCACGGTCCAGTGCCGCGTCCAGGCAGGTACGCCTGATGGGGCACTGAGCGCACAGCGCCTTTGCCTGCTCCAGTTCGGCAGGGGTGTCGGCGAACCACATGTCGGGGTTCGCCGCTCGGCAGGGTACGGACAGCTCGAGCTCGGCCAGTTCGATCGAGCCCAACTCGGTGGAATACTGTGCGTCGTAGGCACTTTCGGACTCTGGTCGGCATGTCGTCCGGATCGTGGCGGTTGACACGTCGGTCTCCTCTACTTTTCGTGCGGCGGCGGTGTCGGTTCGAGGGGTGATGCGAACCATGTCGGCCTCACGTCGGGTAAAGGAACTACCTGAACGAGAAAGGCCACGGTCCGCGTGGTGCGGGTCCGTGGCCTGGTGGGCTTGTCGAAGCGTCTACCTACAGTGAAGTCGGTGTCTGCTGTCGAGCACGGACGCGCCTGGTGCGCGGTGACGTCGGGCTGCCGGAACAACTTTCGCTCCCGGAGCCACGGCGTCGTGGGCGGAATTCGACCCGTAGGCCGCCGAGGCGGACTTGTGCATCGGACCGAAAGCGACGGAGCTGATCCACGTCTGGGCAACCGAGCCTGCGGCTACGCCTGCAACGGGAGTACCGACGGGCGCATGACCGAGGACAGGGCTGAGTGCGACGGTTGCATCGGCAACGGCGGCGTCGAAAATGTTGATCATTTCTAGGTCAGCTCCTGTTCTGGTCTCGAAGGCGGACGGGGCAGTGTGCGGTCTCCCGCGACACGTGAAACAGACTAAGCCCCCCGCCGATATCTGCACAAGTTATTTTTGACCAGCAGTTTCTCGGTGATTCATACCCTGCCCGGTCAGCTGTCGGTGTCGCGCACGACTGCGAGTACGTCCTCACCGAACCGCTCCAGTTTCTTGGCTCCGATTCCAGGGATGGCGACGAGGCCTCGCTCGTCCTGCGGCTGCTGCTCGGCGATGGCAGTGAGCGTGTTGTCGCTGAACACCACATATGCCGGCACCTTCAACTCACGGGACTTGTCCAATCGCCATGATTTGAGAGCGTCCAGCAGGGCGATGTCGACATTCGACGGACAGCTGTCGCATCGACCGAGCATGGTCGCGGACGTCCCGATCAACGGCTTTCCGCACAACCGGCACTTGGGTCCGGATTTCTTGGCCGCGGGGGCCGCGATACGAGAGGCGGGCGAATCCTCGGGTACCAGACCGATGAGAAACCTGGACCGTCGACGCGACTTGCGTCCACCCTCGTTGCGGGCGAGCGCCCAGGACAGATGCAGATGGACGCGAGCGCGCGTGACACCGACGTAGAGCAGCCGGCGCTCCTCCTCGATGGCGGCCTCGTTGTGTGCGCTCGGGTCGTTTCCGATCGCGTGCGAGATGGGCAGAGTTCCATCAGCGAGGCCGACGATGAACACCGCATCCCACTCCAGCCCCTTCGCCGCATGCAAGGAGGCCAACGTCACACCTTGCACCGTCGGAGGATGCCGCGCCTCGGCACGCGCAGCGAGCTCCCCCAACAACTTCTCGAGGGTGAGGTCCGGCTCGTGCACGAGAAGTTCTTCGGTGAGTTGCACCAGACCGCCCAACGACGCCCACTTCTCACGGGCCTGCGCACCGGTCGGCTCGGTCGCCGTCAGCCCCAGCGGCGCGAGCACGGCCCGCACCAGAGCCGTCAGGCCGTCACCGGACTGCGCGCCGTCGGGCAGATCGTCACGACCGGCCGCCTGCCGTAGCGCGTTGACTCCCTGCCGTACCTCGGGTCTGGTGAAGAAGCCCTCCCCACCGCGCACTTGGTACGGGATTTTCATCTCGGTCAGCGCCTGCTCGTGCGCCTCGGATTGCGCATTGATGCGATAAAGAATCGCGATCTCCGCCGGCTCGACACCCTTGGCGATCAGTCTCTTGACCGCCCGCGCCACACCGTCTGCCTCCGCCGGCTCGTCGTCGTACTCGAAGAATTCCGGCTCGGGCCCGGGCTGACGCTGACCGATCAGTTGCAGGCGGGTGCCGGCGATACGGCCGCGGGCCGCTCCGATGACGCGGTTGGCCAACGAGACCACCTCCGGGGTGGACCGGTAGTCGCGTTCGAGCCGAACCACGGTGGCTTCGGGGTACTTACGAGAGAAATCGAGCAGATACCGAGGGGACGCGCCGGTGAACGAGTAGATCGTCTGATTGGCATCTCCGACGACGGTGAGGTCGTCGCGCTCGCCGACCCAGGCGTCGAGCACCCGCTGTTGGAGCGGTGTCACGTCCTGATATTCGTCGACGACGAAGCAGCGGTAGCGCTCCCGGAACTCGTCGGCCACCGACGAATGCTCTTCCAGAGCCGCGGCCGTGTGCAGGAGGAGGTCATCGAAATCGAGCAACATGCCGTCACCGCCCCGAGACTTGAGCTCCTCGTAGCCGGCGTACACGGCAGCGACCTTGGCGGCATCCATCGGGACGTCGCGGCGATTGCTCGCCGCGACACGCGGGTAGTCCTCGGGCGCGATCAACGAACCCTTGGCCCACTCGATCTCCCCCGCGAGATCGCGGATCGAGTCGGTCGAGGTCGACACACCGGCCCGGTTCGCGGCCTGGGACACCACGGTGAACTTGCGATCCAGCAACTGCCAGCCGGTGTCTCCGACGACCTGCGGCCAGAAGTATTTGAGCTGCCGCATCGCCGCAGCGTGAAACGTGCGTGCCTGCACCGGGGGACCGTCTCCGCCGACGCCGAGCTCACGCAGACGGCCCCGCATCTCCCCCGCCGCGCGGGCGGTGAACGTCACCGCCAGCACCTGACCGGAAGACACGTGACCAGCCGAGACGAGGTGCGCGATGCGTCGGGTGATCGTGCGCGTCTTGCCCGTACCGGCACCGGCGAGAACGCACACCGGGCCACGAGGAGCCAACACCGCCGCGGATTGCTCCGGATCGAGTCCGGTGGTCATCGCGTCGTCAGCCATGGGGACCATTGTGTCAGTGCGCACCGACAGTTCTGCCCGGGCCCGAGCCTGCCGGAACAACGGCGTCGCTGCTCCTGTTGACTCTTGTCGTGACCACTACCGAGAACACTCCGCAGACCCCGGCCGCACTCACCGTTTACTCCACCACGTGGTGCGGTTACTGCCGTCGACTCAAGACACAGCTCGACGAGGCGGGAATCACCTATGCCGAAATCGACATCGAGGAGAACCCGGAGGCGGCCGACTTCGTCGGAAGCGTCAACAACGGAAACCACGTAGTACCGACCGTTCTCTTCGCCGACGGCTCGACGGCCACCAATCCCGGTCTGGCCGAGGTCAAGCGCGCGCTCTCGCTCTGATCGAGCGTCAGACCGCGGCCGCCCACGATTCGAGCATTCCGCGCGCGATGGAGATGGAACCGGGGAGCAGCAATCGGGACGTCGACTCCGAGCCCCAGTCGCCCAGTTCCAACGCCGCAACGACCTCGGCTCGATCGAACCAGTGGGCTTCGGCGATCTCGCCGTCCTGGAACAGCAACGGCTGCTCCGGGTCGGCGACGGCCGAAAATCCGATCATCACCGAACGCGGAAACGGCCACGGCTGGCTGCCCAAGTAGTCGATGTCGGAGACGTCGAGGCCCACTTCTTCCTTGATCTCGCGCGAGACGCAGCTTTCCAAGGACTCGCCGGCCTCCACGAAACCCGCCAGCACCGAAAATCGCCGCTCGGGCCAGGCCGGCGCGCGCGCCAAGAGCACTCGGTCTCCGCCGTCGTGAACCAGGCAGATGACGGCGGGATCGCTACGGGGGAATTCTTCGTGGCCGGTGGACGTACTGGTGCGAGACCATCCCGCGTTCGATGAAACCGACGCGGACCCGTCGAGCGAGCTGAATTGCGCGCTCGCATGCCAGTTGAGGATGGCCAGCGCGCTGGTCACGATGGACAACGCCGTGCCGTCCAGGCGATCACCGTCGGTCCGTAGGTCGCCGAGCGTTCCCGCCAGGACTTCTACCCGCCGGGCCCACAGGTATCGGTCCTCATGGATTCCGAGAAACACCGCGTCGGCCGTGGGCTCCGGGGCAACATCGACCGCGGGGGTCAGGATCAGACCGTCCTCGTCGACGCCGAATCGCCCTCTGCCGTCCACGTTCAACAGTCGGCCGGTCGACCAGCCCGCTGCGAGTGCTGCGGTATCTCGGCGCAATTCCTCTGCCCGGTTCAGCGGCGACCGGGAGAGGCGAGGTGGGTGAGCGAGGCGGAATTTCGGCACGCTCGCAAACCCTACTCGGACTTCGTTAGTCGCCCACACGACGGATGTACAGCAGGCGATCCGACGCCTCGACCGCATCGACTTCCGGCGTGCCGACCCGGAACAGTTTGCCGCCCCGCACCACACCGAGCACGATGTCGGTGAGGTGGCGCGGAGAACCGCCCACCTCGTCGCGCTCGACTTCGCGCTCGGCGATCGCGAAACCTGCTTCCGGCGTCAACAGGTCCTCGATCATTTCCACCACGGACGGTGTGGACGTGGCGATGCCGAGCAACCGGCCCGCGGTCTCCGAGGACACGACCACCGAATCGGCACCGGACTGCCGAAGCAGGTGGGTGTTCTCGGCCTCCCGGATGGCCGCGACGATCTTGGCCTTCGGGGCGATCTCGCGGGCGGTCAGGGTGACCAGCACAGCGGTGTCGTCTCGATTGGTCGCGACGATGATGGCCGACGCATGCTGGGCCCCGGTCAGTCTGAGCACGTCGGACTTGGTCGCCGAGCCGTGGACAGTGACCAAGCCCAGGGCCGATGCGGCATCGAGCACCGTCTGATCGGTATCGACCACGACGATGTCGGACGCCGAAACGCCGTCTCCCAGCATCGCGTCGACTGCGGTTCGGCCCTTGGTGCCGAAACCGATGACCACGGTGTGATTGCGCACGCTGCGTCTCCATCGCTGAATTTTGAATGCCTGCCTGGAACGCTCGGTGAGAACCGACAGCGTCGTTCCGACCAGCAGAATGAGGAACAGGACCCGAAGTGGTGTGATGACAAGGATGTTGACCAGCCGCGCCGACGGACTCATCGGCGCGATGTCACCGTAGCCCGTCGTCGACAGCGATACCGTCGCATAGTAGAACGCGTCGAGGAAAGACAGTTCGCCGTTCTGGTTGTCGCTGTAACCGTCACGGTCGAGGTACACGACGAACGCTGCGAGAAACAGGATGCCGAGCGCCATCAGCACTCGTTTGTAGATTGCGCTCCACGGACTCGATTCCAACTCCGGAACTCGGAGCACTCCGACGAGCGCGAAGTCGGGCTTGTCGGTCAACGCGCCACTGTCGCTCAGGCGCGCGCGCAACCTACTTGCCACGTGGCCCGCCGACGTGTGCACAGAAGTCGAGATCATTCACGGCACGCAGCGTAACCCTATGCAACTGATCTGTGCCGACGACTCGGGATGTGGCACGGTGAGTGCATGACACAGCGATCAAGTCAGGCAGCCGCACTGCGCCTCGCCGGACTGCTCACCGGAGCCGGCATTCTCCACTTCGTCACCCCGACGTTCTTCGACGCGCAGGTTCCGACGGCACTGCCGGGCTCGGCTCGCACCTACACCCAGGTATCGGGAGTCGCCGAGCTCGCGGTGGCCGCAACACTTGCCAACCCCGGTACTCGGAAACTCGGCGGGGCGTTGGCGGCAGCTCTGTTCGTTGCGGTCTTCCCGGCCAACATCAACCTCGCATCGAAATACGTACAGAGCTCGAATACGTCACCGGCGCTCAAGGCAGCCATGCTCGCCCGGCTGCCGCTGCAGATCCCATTGATCACCGAGGCCCTGAAGGCTCGCCGGAACGCGCAGTAGAGTCGCTCGGCGTCGACGCGGCCGGACCCTCGATCAGTTCCGCCAATACTGTTGCGTCCGGCAGATTTTCGGGCGAGATGGTACGGCCGCTGCGGACGTAGTGGAACGCCGCGCGCACTCGGTCCAGTGGAACCGGTTCGCCTCGCCCGATGGACATCAGTTCGGCCCACGCCAATCGGTAGGCCGCGAGTTGCATCGCGACTGCCTGTTGTTCCGACGCCGTCGGCTCTGCACCGGTTTTCCAGTCGACGACGGTCCAGCCGCCGTCGGGGTCCGAGAACACCGCGTCGATTCGACCGCGCAGCACCGTGCCTGCCACCGATGTCTCGAACGGGACCTCCACCTCGACGGGACTGCGCAACGACCACTCCGAGTCCAGAAAAGCATGCTGCAACGTTTCCAGGTCGACGTCGGCCGACGCGCCGGTATCGGCCGAGCCGGGCAGCTCGTCGAGGTCGAGCAACCGAGTTGCCCCGAACCGCCGCTCGACCCAGGCATGAAATGCAGTTCCTCTGCGTGCCAACGGGTTCGGAGGAAACGGCAACGGCCTGCGCAGTCGCGATGCCAGGCCATCGGGATCCGCCGCCAAATCCACCAGCTGACTCACCGACAGGTTGCCCGGTAAGGCCACGTCGACTCCCTCGGCCGATCTCGCGGCCCGCTCCGCCAGCAGTGTCTCGACGTCGGCTGCCCAATTCTCCGGATCGGCCAGGGTCGAATCCTCGGCATTCTCACTCGAATCATGTTGCGTCGCAACACCATCTGCCAGTGCACGTAGCACCTCCCGCGCACCGCTCTCGATCGCACCACGCCTGGGCCCGAGGGGGTCTCGCGGCCAGGACGCAGTGTGCGGCACCGCCCCGAGTGGGTTCTGCGCCCCGTCCTCCGGAGCCGGAGCCCACTGCTCGATCACCGCTACGGCGTCGGCGGATTCAATGACCTGCCTGTGCAGTTCGTCGAGAAACTCCGATGGCCCACGCGGCTTGGTCGAGCTCTGGTCCCAGTGATGTGCGGAGACCAACAGCACCCGCTCGGTTCGGGTCAACGCCACGTAGAACAGCCTCCGGTCCTCGGCGAGGCGACGCCGAGCCAGCGCATCCTTGTGGTTCTTGACGGCATCTTCGAGGTCTTTGCGGTTGTACAGCTGGTCGAGTTCGAGAACCGGAACACCTTCTGAGCCCTCGCCTTCGAGTGCGCGATCGCCGCGCAACGACGGCGGCAGCTCGGCCATGGCTCCGAGCCAGGTCGAGGACGCGTTCGAGGACGGAAACACTCCCTTCGCCACGTGCGGCACGGCCACGACCTCCCATTCGAGGCCCTTGGCGGAGTGGACGGTGAGCACCTGCACTCGATGTGGGGCGACGTCGACCTCGCCCGGCGCGAGGCCGTCCTCGACCGTCTCCGCGGCGGCGAGGAACGACAGGAATCCGGTGACCGTCGCGGAGGGGTTGTCCGAGTAATCGGCCACCACATGAGCGAAGGCATCCAGGTGCTCGCGGCCGACTGCCCCGTCTGTGCTGATCGGCGTTCTGGCCTGTGCTTCGACGCCGATGTTCATGATCCGCTCGATATCGCCGACCAATTCCGTCAACGGTTGGCCGATTCGCTCGCGCAGCAGCTGCAATTCACCCGCGAGGGCGACGATTCGGCGGTATCCGACCTCCGAGTACCGCTCGGCCGGACCGGGATCAGCTACGGCGTCGGCCAGGCCCGCTTGCTCGGATTGCTCGCCCGGCAGTGCACTGCTGAGTGCTGCGTCCAATGCCTCGGGATCGTCGACCCGGCCCGCGGTGCCGTACCCGCTGCGTATCTCGAGTTCTCGGGCGCGCTGGGACAGTGCCCGCAGGTCAGTCGGCCCGATCTGCCAGCGAGAACCGGTGAGGATGCGCATCGCGGAACTGCCGGCCGTCGGGTCGGCGACCAGTCGCAGCATGGCGATGATGTCTGCCACCTCGGGAACGTGCAGCAAGCCGCCGAGCCCAACGACTTCCACCGGCAAACCACGGCTGCGCAACACCTCGGCGATCGGCTCGGCATCGGCGTTGCGGCGCACCAGAACTGCCGCGGTGGGCGGCGTGCGCTCCTGCTCGAAAGCCGAGCGGTACTCCCCCGCAATCCGGTCGGCAATCCACTCGCGTTCCTCGACAACGGTATCGGTGACGGCAATGCGGACGTCTCCGGGAACAGCCCCCGGACGAGCCCGCAGAGTGGGCACCGGGATACCGACGCGACGCAGCGGGTCGGTGATGAGGTTCGCCAGCGTCAGCGCTTCGGGCGGATTGCGCCAGCTGGTCAGCAGTTCCAGTCGAGGGGCGGGGCCACCGTCTGCCTGCGGAAAGTCGGTGGCGAACCGGGGCAGGTTCGCTGCCGAGGCACCGCGCCAGCCGTAGATCGATTGCATCGGATCGCCGACGGCAGTCAACGCCAACGTGGGGTCGCCACCGGATCCGAACAGTGACGACAGCAGGACACGTTGAGCATGCCCGGTGTCCTGGTATTCGTCGAGAAGTACCAGTCGAAAGCGCTGCCGTTCGGCAATGCCGACCTCGGCATGCTCGGCCGCAACCCGTGCCGCCATCGACATCTGCGAGCCGAAATCCAATGCACCCTCGCGCCGCAGAGTCTGAGCCAGCCGTTCCACCAACGGCAACAACCCGACTCGTTGATGTTGCGCGTCGAGGATGTTCAGCAGCTCCTTGGTAGGGCCGCCGCGTTGCCGCGGGCCGGGACCCAGAGTGTGCACCAGTTTCTCCAACTCCACGTGTGCCTGGCGCAGCTCGTCGGGATCGACGAGATGCTCCGCCAGCTGACCCGAGAGCGCCAGTACAGCCTCGGTCACCGACGTGGGATTTCTGTCCGTGTCCAGGTCTCCGTCCCAGGTGCTGACGACGCGGTGTGCCAGCTGCCACAATTCGGTTTCCGAGAGCAGGGTCGCGGACGGTTCGATCGGCAGCAGCAGGCCGTGCTCGGTGAGCAGTCGGCCGGCATAGGAGTGATACGTACTCACTTCGGGCTCGGCACCGAGAATCCGTTCACGCAGTGCCAGGCTGGGATCGAGTGCGCGCACCAGATCGGATCCGGCCAACCGCGCCAGCCGCGCGCGGATCCGAGACGTCAACTGCTGCGCGGCCTTTCGGGTGAACGTCAGCCCGAGTATCTGGTCGGGTTCGACGAAGCCGTTGGCCACCATCCACACCACCCGGGCCGCCATCGTCTCGGTCTTGCCCGCCCCCGCTCCCGCCACCACGAGCATCGGACCGGGTGGGGCTGCGATCACGGCAGCCTGCTCGTCGGTCGGCGGATGCTTCTGGCCCAGGGCGCGCGCGAGTTCTACCGGTGTCACCTGCGTAGCGCCGACACGCGCCCGCGTCGATGCCGTCATTGCTCGGTCACCTGCCGTCCCGTCTCGTGCGCCGGGCAACTCGACTTGACCGGGCAGTGCCTGCAGCCATCGTTCACGCGCGCCTCGAAGATCGGCCCCTGCGTAGCCGATGCAGCCTGATGCACGGTGTCTCGCCACTCCTCGAGTTTCTCCGGTGTCGGCACTTCCTGGACGCGCTGCGTCGCCCCGTCCTTGTTGTGCGGTTTGGCAACGAACACCAGTCGAGCGCCGCCGGGTTCGCCCGCAGGCTCACCCTCGATCGCACCGGCCGCAGCAGCAACCTGGTAGGTGGCCAGCTGGTGATGGTTACGTGCGTCCTCCTTCGACATGACCGTCTTTGCAGTCTTCACATCGATGATCACCGGTCGACCGTCCGGGTCGTGTTCGAGTCGGTCGATGCGACCACGCAACGCGACCGCCGGCTCGTCGTCCGACCGCGCCTCGAGTACTCCGTCGACGCGCACCTCGACTCCTGCCTCGGTGAGCTCGCCTCGAGTGCCGTGCAGCCAACTCTCGAATGTCTCCAACATGGCCCCGGTTCGATCCAGCTCGTGTCGCGAATACCACTGTGATCCGAGATCGACTGCATCCCAGGCAGTCTCGAGTGCACGACGAAGTTGCTCCGGTGGCATTCGGCCGGCGACGGCTTGAACGAGAGTGTGCACGAGGGTGCCGGTGACCGCATGGGTGTTGGTGCCGTCGTTGCCACCGTGACGTTCGAGCATCCACCGCAGCGGACAGGTGGTGAGTTGTTCCACGGTCGACGGCGACAGCGGAACCGGGCCGTCGCCCAGCTGCCACAACGGTGCGGCTGTGCTGAGCCCCGCCACGCCGAACCACTCGTCCGGGTGCGCGCCTCGAACACCGGCGTCGGCAAGAGTTGCCAGATGTCGAGCAGCTCGGTCTCGCTTGTCCGGATCCTGTTCGGCAACGACCGGATCGCACACGACACTGCGCAGCTCGGCAACCAGCATCGGCAGCGCCAACACCCGATGTGGAGCTTCGGGCGCGTCGAGCGGAAGGGGCGACTCGCCATCGGCGTCCACCCCGCGCAGTTCGTCGACGAAGCGAGAGCGAACGAGGTCTGCATCTCCGGTGCTCGAGTCGACGGCGGTGACGAGAAGGGCGGATCGAGCACGACTGCACGCGACCAGAAAGAGTGTGCGCTCCGCGGCGAGAAGGGGTGCCGATGTGGACAGACGCCCGTCGAGTGCGGCTCCGGCGTCGAACGAGCCGGACACGAGGTCCACCAGCGTGTCGGTTCCGAGAAGGCTTCCGCGCGCTCGAAGGCCCGGCCACAGTCCCTCCTGAACCCCCGCCACCGCAACGAGCTCCCATTCCCGACCCGCAGCGGAGTGCGCACTGAGCAGGGTGACGGCGTCGGCTCGAACCGTGGCGCGCTGCGAGTTCAGAGCGGGAATCTCCTGCTGCGCAATATAATCCAGAAATCCGCCGATCTGCGCCCGCGGCAGTCTGTCGACGTAGGCCGCCGCCGCGTCGAACAACGCAACCACTGCATCGAGGTCACGGTCTGCCTGGGCACCGGCCGAGCCACCCCACGCGGACGCGCCGGCCCACCGACGTTCGAGACCCGACGCCTGCCAGGCTGCCCACAACACGTCCTCGACACCGCGGCCGGTCCGGGCGACGGCCCGTGCCTTTCTGATCACGCCGAGGGCTTTGCGCAGTGGCGCGGACTCCACGTCCGACAGTCCACCGATCCATCCGGTCTTTCCGCGCGAATCCTCGGTGAGAACACCTCGGAGAAGTTCGGCCGAGTCGCGTTCGCCACCGGATGCGAGCTCGAATCTTCGCACTCCCCTACGCAGTCGACGCAGAGCCACCGGATCCGCTCCACCGATCGGACCGGACAACAAGGCCAGTGCGTCTTCGCCGTCGAAGGCCGGGTCGGACACGGCGCGCAACACCAGCAGTAGACCCACCGCCCCGTGTTGGCGATGCAACGGGAGCTCCGAGGTGGGCGTGACCATCGGAACACCTGCCGCGTGCAGTGCCCGCCGCAACGGTGCAACGGTTCTCGGCACCGACCGCACCACGATGGCCATCTCGGACCACGGCATACCGTCGATCAGATGAGCCCGACGCATCGCGTCGGCGATGATCGCGGCTTCCTTGGCCGGCGAGGACGCAACATGCACGTGCGCCGCGGGATCGCCGAATCGGGCAACGGCCACCGGCTCGGGACACCGGTGCCGACCGAGCCCGGGCAACCGTCTTGCCACGATGTCGGTCAACTCGGCCACCTCGGGCACGGACCGGTGATTGCGCGTCAGCACCACTCGGCGTGGCGAGTCCACCTCGACCAGGTCTGCGACGAAGCCGGGATCGGCACCACGAAAAGTGAACACGGCTTGATCGGGATCGCCTGCCACAACAGTCGATTCGGTATCGGTGCCGATCAGCCGAACCAACTGCGCCGCTTGCGGATCGAGATGCTGGGCATCGTCGACGACGAGGTGCCGGATGCGGGCGCGTTCACTGCGTAAAAGCTCCGGATCGGTGGCGAACGCCATCAGCGCGGCACCGATGAGCTCGGCAGCATCCAGACCGGGTGCCGTGGCCCCCGCAGCTTCGACGCCCACTGCCCCGCGCAGCAACATGGCTTGCTCGTACCGGGCGGCGAACCGTCCGACGGCAACCCACTCGGGCTTGCCGTGCTTGCGACCGAGTTTGATCAGGTCTTCCGGTCCGATTCCGCGTTCGGCCGACCTGAGCATCATGTCTCGCACCGCGGTCACGAAGCCTGCGGTACCGAGCGCGGGGCGCAAGCGATCCGGCCACTCGGCGGCACCGTCTTCAAGGTCGCCGCGCAGCATCTCGCGCACCACGGCGTCCTGCTCGGCACCGGTCAACAGCCGCGGGGGTGGGTTTCCGTAGAGCGATGCCTGCAGCCGCAGCACCGCGAAGGCATAGGAGTGCACCGTACGTACCAAAGGTTCACGTGTTGCTCTCAGCGCGTGGTCTCCACTGAAGAGGCCAGAGGTGATCACCTCGCGCACCGCGGTTGCCGCCCGTTTGGACTGCGTGAGCACGAGAACCGATTCCGGGTCGCCGGTGACGATGCGTGAGACCGCGTAATCGGCGACGAGCGACGTCTTGCCCGTGCCTGGGCCGCCGAGGATCTGCCACGGATTCCACCGGGGTGCGCCCAGCGCCGCCTCGGCCGCCGAATCCGGTCGTGAGGACAGGAGCCGAGCGGCCTCACCCGACCACACGCGGGCCGGCCGAGCGACCTGAGGTGCCCGGACGAGGGTGACCGTCGCGCCGTGTCTGCCGTCCGTGCTCATGAGTACAGATGCAATCACGGACCACCGACAGATCGGCCGCCGCCCGGATGAAGCCCAAAGCCGGTCAGTCGAGCAGCCCGTCCCGCAGGGCACGCAAAACTGCGCTGGTCCGGTCGTTCGCACCGAGTTTGAGAATGGCCGAGGACATGTGATTTTTGACCGTTCCTTCGGCGAGATGCAACGCATCGGCGATCGATCTGTTGGTGTACCCGCTTGCGACGAGCCGTAGAACGTCGGTCTCTCGTGGAGTGAGTGCTTCGACGACTCTGGCGTTGCTCGCGCCGTGCTTCCCGGTCCGGAGAGCGTTCAGCAGCCTCTCGGTGATGGCTGGTTGCGCCAAGGTGCGCCCGGCCGCGAGTTCACGTACAGCACCGCCGAGCCGCTCGAAGGTCACGTCTTTGAGCAGGTAGCCCTTCGCGCCTGCCTGCAGCGCACCGAGCACCAACTCGTCGTCGTCGAACGTCGTCAGAACCAAGACAGGAACCCGAATCCCTCTGTCCTGCAGTGCCCGAAGAGTCCACAGACCGTCGAACCGCGGCATACGTAGATCGAGCAACACCACATCGGGACGCTCGAGCTCGATCGATTCGACCGCAGCAGCGCCGTCGTCCGCCTCACCGGTCACCTCGATGTCCGGGTCCAACTCGAGCAGGCTGCGAATACCCTGCCGAACCAGAGTGTGGTCGTCGACGATCAGGACCGTGATCACGGTGCGGGCACCGTCGCATGGACCGCGAACCCTCGATCGACCGAAAAGTTCACCGTTCCACCCAGTCCTTCGATGCGCTCTCGGATTCCTTGCAGCCCGTGACCCTGCTCGAAATCGCCCGACGCCCGGCCGTCGTCGCGCACCGAGACCGACAGCGCACCGGTCGAATCCGCACGTACCTCTATCCACATCTCACCGGCGTTCGCATGGCGAATTGTATTGGTGATCATCTCCTGTATGCAGCGGACTACTGCCACCGTGCGAGCTTCGTCGACGCGTAGTTCGGGGTCGACCGCAAGATGCACGATCGGTTCGGGCAGCTGCGCAACCAGACGATCGAGCGACTCCCCCAGCACCGGAGTCCTGCTGCGCACCTCGCCGACGGCCGACCGAACGTCGCCGAGCAGGTCACGTGCAATGGATCGGGCCCGAACGACATGCTCGCGCCCAGGCTCGGAGACCTGATGGGACGCAACTTCGAGCTCGAGGCTCAGGGCGGTGAGCTGGTGACCGAGCACATCGTGCAACTCGCGCGCGATTCGCAATCGCTCGTCGGCCCGGGATGAATCGTCCAACAACGCACTGGCGGTGCGCAGTTCGGCGTGCGCGACCGCAAGCTCCCGGCGCAACCGAGCCTGTCGCAGCTGTGCGGTCACCGACAACGCACTGGCTACCTGCAGGGCACCGTAAATAGACATGATCAGCGCGATTTCGAAGATCCGTCCATCCCGGATCGCAACCGACACCCCAACACAGCAGGTGTAGACCGCAACGATGACCGCCACCGACGAGCCGGCCACCCGATACACGGCGAACGTCGAGGTGAAGACCAGCAGAATGGGCAACCAACCTGCAGTCGGGGCAGTCAGCACGAGAACCGGTACCAGCATCACCTGCGCGGCGAAGCTCGCGCGGACAATACGCTTCGGCAGCCGGTCTTCCCACCACATGCCCGCGGTCTGCACGAGCAGGAAGGCCACGAACAGCGTGGCCCAGACCCAACGCGGAACCAAGATACTGTCGGCGATCGACCGATCGAGGACGACGAGAGCGCCCATCGCGACCGCGAGCGCGGACACGAACGCGCCGGCCAGAACGTCGGGTCCGAGGCGTCTCATTCTGTCGACCCTATCGCCCGCTCCACCCGCACACCCCTGCCGAAAGTAACGATCACCTTCGGTGACGATCGGCACCTGTGCGCAGGCCACGGCGGATCTAGCGTCGAGATCGACACAATCGAGAAGGGAACATCGGATGGCAGCGATAGACGTTCGAGACATCACCCAGCGGTATCGAGAGCGCACCGCCGTGGCAGGCGTCAGCCTCTCGGTCGTCGAAGGCGAGACGCACGGTCTGCTCGGGCGCAACGGTGCCGGTAAGACAACCCTGGTCGAAACCATTGCGGGCCTTCGTAGGCCGAGCTCCGGTGCCGTGCGAGTTCTGGGACTCGACCCCTTCGCCGAACGCAATCGAGTACGCGCGGTTCTGGGAGTGCAGCTGCAGTCCAACGACCTTCACACCGCGCTCACCGTTACCGAACTGGTCGATCTGTTCGCCTCCTTTTACCGTCGAACTGCCGATCGAGACGCTCTCGTCCGTGCGGTGGGCCTCCACGAGCACCGCCGGGTGCGGTACGAACGGTTGTCCGGAGGCCAGCAACAACGGTTGTCGGTGGTCCTTGCACTGATCGGCTCCCCGCGGGTTGTCATGCTCGACGAGCTCACCACCGGACTCGACCCGGATGCGCGACGCACCGTGTGGCGACTGATCCAGGACCTCCGCGCAGACGGTGTCACCATCCTGCTGGTCAGCCATCACATGGACGAAGTACACCGCCTGTGCGATCGCATCACCGTCCTAGATCGAGGGGCCGTCGTGGCCACCGGCACACCGGAGTCTCTGATCGCCGATGCCTGCCTCGGCGGCGACCACCGGGCCACCCTCGAGGACGCATTCCTGACGCTGACCGAACGGAGCTCGGCGTGACCGCATACGACATCCACGCTGCGCCTCGTCTGGGCCTGCGCGCCACCGGCGCACTCGTCGGGGCCGAAATGCGCATGGTCACCCGGGACACGGCCGGCCTGATCGTCCCAATCGCGCTCCCGGTTCTCGTACTGGTGATGAATGGCTCGGGCACCTCGGCGGAAATCGTCGGGCCGGGCGCAATCACAGCATTCGATCGGTTCGTACTGCCGCTTGCCCTGACAATGATCGTCGCGGTCATCGGCATCGTGAACATGCCGAGCTTTCTTGCCCTCTATCGCAAGTCCGGCGTGCTGAAGCGCCTGTCGACGACGCCGATCCGACCGGCGCAGGTGCTGGCGGCGCAGGTGATTACCAGCGCCGTCCAAGCAACACTTGGAATCGGTATCGCTCTGTCCACTGGTGCCTTGCTCTTCGGAATCACGCCCCCACACAACCCGGTGATCGTTGCGGCCATTCTGGTGCTCGGTGCCGCGGCGATGTACTCGCTGGGACTCGTGGTCGCTGCCGTCGCACCGACAGCGAACTCGGCTGTCGCGATCGGCCTGACCCTGTTCCTGGTTCTCGGTGCCACCGGCGGACTCTTCGGACCGGTCGCGGATCTACCGGAGCCTGTTGCGGCCGTCGGTGAGGTACTTCCCTTCGGTGCCACCGTCACGGCTTTGGGAGCTGCCTGGGCGGGAACCCCGGTCGACGTCGCCGGACCGATCGGACTGGGTGCCACCCTGATCCTCGGAACCGCGTGTGCAATCCGGGTGTTTCGCTGGTCCTGAGCAGATACGGCATAGTGGTCGACGTGCCCGAGTTGAATTTGCATACGTTCGGACCCGCAGACGGTCCCGAAATTCTCGCCGTTCACGGTGTGACCGGCCACGGTGCCCGCTGGTGGGATCTCGCCGAGAATCACCTGCCCGAGGCTCGAATACTGGCTCCGGATCTCATCGGTCACGGCCATTCCCCTGCTACGCCGCCCTGGGATATTGACGCGCAGGTCACGGCACTCAAAGCCGTGCTGGACGCCCACGCGCGGGGTCCGGTCGTGGTACTCGGACATTCGTACGGCGGCGCGTTGGCCGTCCATCTCGCACAGAGGTTCCCGGAGGCCGTGCGAGCGCTCGTTCTGCTCGATCCCGCAATTGCTCTACCGCCGGACGAGCTGCTCGAGGTGGCCGAGGCCACTGCGAAGTCCCCCGATTACACCGACGCCGACGAGGCACGATCGGAGAAGATCCACGGGGCGTGGGCGGACGTGCCCGCCGAATTGCTCGACCGTGAGGTCGCCGACCATCTGGTTCCCGTCGACGGCGGAAAGGTGGCGTGGCGAATGTCGATTCCGGCAATCGTGGCGACGTGGGGTGAGCTCGCGCGTCCGATCGTGGTCCCCGCCGAGAGCGTCCCGACCATCGTGGTGCGGGCCATGCGCGTCGAACCTCCTTACGTCACCGACGAATTCCTCGCTGCACTGCGAGACAAGCTCGGCGAGAACCTGCGGACCGTCGAACTGGACTGTGACCACATGGTCGGCCAGGCCAAGCCGGTCGAGGTGGCCGAACTGGTGCGATCCGTGCTCTAGATGGCCCCGATCACCGAAGACCAGGTCGAGCGGGTGCGCGCATTGGTTGCGTCCATCCCTCCGGGACACGTCGCCACGTACGGAGACATCGCGGCCGCCGCCGACCTGTCGAGTCCGCGCATCGTGGGATGGATCATGCGCACCGACTCCGCCGACCTCCCGTGGCACCGGGTCCTCGGAGCCAGTGGCAAGCCCGCCCCACACCTGGCCACCCGGCAACTCGAGACGCTGCGCAGCGAAGGGGTGGCGGTCCACGACGGCCGAGTGCCGCTGAAGTCCGTTCGATTCGACTTCGGGGCACTCCCACCGCCGCTGAGGTCGACCACTAACCTCGGAGGATGAACATCAGAGATGGGCTCGGACAATTCGATCCACGCCCCACGGCGAAGTTCGCCCTGTCGAAGGCGAGCCCCTTCGTCGCAGCGGCCGGACTTGTCGTGGACGAGGTCTCGGGCACCAGAGTGGCTGGGCACATCGACTTGACGGACGAGCACTTCACACCGTGGGGCGTCGTGCACGGCGGGGTCTACACGACCGCCGTCGAGAGTGCCGCCAGCATCGGGGCCAGCGAGGCCGTCAAGGATCGTGGTGAGTTCGCGGTCGGCGTACACAACGGCACCGACTTCTTGCGTGCCAGCAAGGGCGGCCGGGTCGACGTTCTCGCAGAACCGTTGCAGCAGGGCCGCGTTCAACAATTGTGGCTGGTCACGATCACCGCCTCGGACAGCGGCAAGACCATCGCACGCGGCCAGGTTCGGCTCCAGAACGTGCCACTTCCGACATGACAGCTCCCGCACCATGACGCCGGTGTGCGATGCGATCGTCCTCGCCGGTGGTCGCGGCTCGAGGATGGCCGATCCCCAGCATCCGACGTCGCAGCAGGAGGTCGACAAGCCTGCCTTGACCGTCGGCGGCCGTCGCATGGTCGACATCGCTCTCGACGCCGTATCCAACTGTCGCAGAACTATTCTGGTGGGTCCACTTCGGGACGGAGTACCGGACGACGTGGTCCAGACCCGCGAGTCCCCTGCCGGCGGTGGGCCCGTTGCGGCCCTCGCTGCAGGACTCCGATCCCTCGACGACAGTCGGCATTCGGAGCAGCAGGCAGATCTGGTGGCCGTCGTCGCGGCGGACATTCCGCGTCTCGGTGCCGCCGCGCTCGGGTCCCTGATCGATTCCATCTCACAGTCCGGAGCAGGTGCGGTGTTCGCTCGCGACAACGCGGGCCGAACGCAGTTCCTGCTGGGAGTGTGGCAGCAGGCAACACTGCGATCCACTGTGGCACAGTTGGATTCGGTAGACGGTGCATCGATGCGCCGCATCGTCCCGGTCGATCATCTCGTGATCGCGCTACCCGGTATCGAGGACTGCGACACCCCCGCCGATCTACTGGCCGCTCGCCTTGCCGCGCAGCCGTCGGAGACTTTCGAGGTCGCCCACGCATTGGACCGCATTCGAGCCGGACTCGCACCCCTGCCTGTCCATCGAGTTTCGTTGCAGGACAGCATCGGAACCGTTCTCGCGGAGCCCCTCGTGTCCCGGACCGCGCTACCGGCAGTAGACATCTCCGCGATGGACGGCTACGCCGTGTGCGGCGACGAACCGTGGACACTGCGGCCCGAGATCGCCTACGCCGGACGTGTCGACATCGCCGAACTCGCCGACGGAACAGCGGTGCGCATCGCGACCGGTGCTGCGCTTCCGCCCGGAGCGACGTCGGTGGTGCGCGACGAGCACGTGACCCACAATCCGGACGAGTCGGTGCGTCGACTGTCGGCCTCGGACCGGTCCGACGACACGCGGCGACGCGGCGAGGACTGGCTGCCGGGCATCGAACTGGTGGCCGCCGGAACCCCGATCGATGCGGCGGTTCGGTCTTTGGCCGCCAGTGCGGACGTTTTCGATATGGTAGTGCGCGGCCCGGTTCGTGGTCGCATCGTCATCAGCGGCAACGAGATTCGATCCGAAGGCCCACTCGCCCCCGGCGAGACCCGGGACGTTCTCGGTTCCGTGTTGCCGGAGTATTTGGCGCACTGTGGCATCACGGTCGTCGAGGTGACGCTCCTCGACGACTCGGCGACACAATTCCGAGACGTCCTCACTCGCACGCAGAACCTGGACGTCGTCATCGTGGTCGGAGCTACCGGCGGTGGTGCCGCCGATCAGCTGCGCTCGACACTGGCAACACTGGACGCGACATCCATCGTCGGCCGGATGCGTGTCCGACCCGGCGGTTCCCAGATAACCGCAGCACTGCCCGACGGCACGGTGGTGCTCGGTCTACCCGGAAACCCACTGGCGGCGGTGAGTACGGCACTGCTGACGGCACCGGCGATCGTCGACGCGTTGACCGGAAGAACGGTGCGTCCACCACGAATGGGTGTGTTGTCCAATGCCGCCGACGTTCGCTCCACGGTCCCACGCCTCGTTCCCGTCACCGCGGACCGCACACGCTGGCGGGCAGATACCGCCGTCCGCACTGCCCATCTCGCTCACCTGGTCGGTCGGGATGCGCTCGCCCTGGTTCCGGCCGACGTCAGTGACGACGAGCCGGTGACCATTCTTCCGCTGCCGCGGTGAGCGATCGAACGCCCTCGACGTAGCGGGCGACCACCAGATCGACGATCGCCGGATGGACCCCCAACGGCTCAGCGACGCCGTCTGCACCTGCGTCCGCCAACCGGTTGTGAAAGAGTCCGCGTGCCAACAGGTACGACGCGACGAAGACCCGAGTGTGGCCCTCGTCCCGCAGAGCCGACACCGCCTCGGCCACTGTGGGGACAGCGGTGGCGACGTAACCGATGCGCACCGGAACCCGAGCGGCATCGACCAGCATTGCCGCCGCCCGCCGGTGCTGCTCCAGTGCGCGAGGGTCGGACGACCCGGCAGCAGCGAGAACGATTGAATCGCCCGTCTGCCAACCGGCGTCGCGTAGGCGATCGAGCATGACCTCTGCCAGTACGGGGTCCGGTCCCAGAGCCTCGGTGACTGCGACCGAAGTATGAGCGCTGTCCGCGACTTCTCGCGGTACGTCCGTGTGGACGTGGTAACCCGAGGCCAGGAATGCCGGCACCACCACCGCGGATCCAGGGGTATCGCGCAGCACCTCGGCGGGGGACGGCCCGAGTACGTCGACGAAGGCCACCCGCGTGGTGCCGATCTCGGCGGAGACGGCGTCGGCCAATGCGGCGACCATCTCGACACCGCGAGGGTTTCGGGTGCCGTGGGCAACCAACACCAAAGTCGCAGTCATCAGTACTTCCCTCCTTCGACGACGGCCACGCGTGCGTGCGCGGCGGGCTCCTCGGACGCGCAGTCCGGTTCCGATTCGATGTGATCGAGTGCGATGCGATAGCCACGCTTGACCACGGTTTGGATCGCTTTCGGAGCACCGAGGGAGGACCGGAGCCTGGTCATAGCTGTTTCCACCGCGTGGGTGTCACCACCGCCGCCGGGCAAGGACGCGAGCAGGTCCTCCCGGGAAACGACGCGTCCAGGATTGCGAGCGAGCGTCTTCATCAATGCCATTCCGGCCGGCGAGACCGGACGTACTTCACCGTCGACCACGACGCACCGGCCACGCACACTTACCAGGTGTCCGCCCGCATGCAGACGACCGGTCCGCCTCGGTAGTTCCTCGGCGATGTGCCGCGCCAGCGCGCCCAAGCGTGCACGCGCCGGCTGCGTGGTGGCCACGTTCAATTGTTCGAGGGGTGCCGCCGTCACCGGCCCGACGCACACCGGAAGTACTCGGCTGCGCATCGACTGCAGGAGAGGTTCGAGCACTCCGTTCTCATCGGCACGAATCAGCATCGACGCCACCGCCGGTGCGGAGGTGAAGCTCAGTGCGTCCAGATCGCCGACGACGGTGGCCTCGATCATGCGGTCCATCGGACTCTGGTCGTCGGGGGCCGTCCAGCGATACACCGGCACCGGAACCACCTCGGCTCCGGCGCACCGCAACACCTCACAGAAATCCGGGACCGGTTCCCATTCGGTGGTCGCTCCGTGCAGTTGTACGGCGATGCGCTTGCCCTCGACTCCTTCGGCAAGCAGGTGTTCGAGTACTTCGGCGGAAGACTCCGATGCGGGCGACCATTCCTCGCGAAGGTCGGCTGCTCGAATGGCCCCTTTCGCCTTGGGTCCGCGGGCCAGCAACCGAGAGGCACCCAGTGCTCGGCCCAGATCTTCTGCCTGACCCCATCCGTCTGCTGCCTCGATCCAGCCGCGGAAGCCGATCCCCGTTGTGGCAACGGTTATTTCGGGAGGGTCGGAGATTATCTCGGCGGTGACGCGTTCGAGCTCGGCGTCGTCGGCGAGCGGGATGATGCGGATCGCGGGTGCATGCATCACGGCCGCTCCCCGCCGCTCGAGCAGCGTCGCGAACTCCTCCGCTCGACGCGACGCCGTGATTCCTACGGTGAATCCGGCCAGAGGTGTTCCGGCCCCGGCACTCTCGCTCACGTAGAACCACCGCGCAGGAACACGACGCCCTCGGTGCAGGAGACCTCGAAGCATCCGAGACCGACGTCCGGGTCGTCGAGGCACCGCCCGTCGACCAGCGAGAAGACCTGCTTCAGTAACGGCGATGCGACGGTAGGTTCGCCGCCCCTGTCTCCCACCAATCCGCGAGACATCACTGCGGCACGGCCGAATGGATCGATGTTGCCCACCGCGAACATCCGACCGTCGTCCAGCAGGAACAGCGCCGCCTGAGTGCCACCGCGCATCAGCACCGCTACTCCGCGTCCGGGAATCAGCGAGTCGAGTGTGCAGGCCGGGGTCCAGTCTCGCGAAAGATCGTTCGGTACCGAGGTAAGGGAATCGATGACAGTCATGGTGTACCTCCTGGTCAGCTATTTGACGCTGCTCGTGTTTCTAGGCCGTTAAGCGGCGATTACCCACCTGTGCACATGCGATCGGTTTCGTGACCTGACGGTTGTGAGGAACCTCGTCCGCCTACACCCCGACTCGCGGCATTCCCATCAGCACGGGAATCTTGCGCGCCCCGGAATCGTCGAAGGCGATCGTCGGATCGGCCTCGGCGGGGGCGTTGACGAAGGACACGAAGCGGCTGAGCTTCTCCTCGTCCTCGAGCACTCCTGCCCACTCGTCCTTGTAGCCGGCGACATGGCGCTCCATGTCGGCTTCGAGCTCCGCGCCGATACCCAAGCTGTCGTCGCACACGACTGCTTTGAGGTGATCGAGCCCTCCGTCGAGCGACTCCAGCCACGGCGCGGTCCGTTGTAGCCGATCTGCGGTCCGGACGTAGAACATCAGATAGCGATCGATGTAGCTGACGAGTGTGGCGTCGTCGAGGTTGGAGGCGAGCAACTGAGCGTGCTTGGGCGACTGGCCACCGTTACCGCCGACGTACAGATTCCAGCCGCCTTCGGTGGCGATGATGCCCACGTCCTTGCCGCGGGCTTCCGCGCATTCGCGCGCACAGCCCGATACGCCGAACTTGATCTTGTGCGGGGACCTCAGGCCGCGGTACCGGTTCTCGAGGTCGACGGCCATCCCCACCGAATCCTGAACACCGTAGCGGCACCAACTCGACCCGACGCAGCTCTTGACGGTGCGTAGCGACTTCCCGTATGCCTGACCCGATTCCATGCCCGCGTCCACCAGACGCTTCCAGATCGCAGGCAGCTGTTCGACGCGGGCACCGAACATGTCGATGCGTTGCCCGCCGGTCACCTTGGTGTACAACCCGAAATCGCGTGCTACCTCGCCGATGACGATCAGCTGATCGGGCGTGCATTCGCCGCCCGGCATCCGCGGCACCACCGAATAGGTCCCGTTCTTCTGGATGTTGGCGAGAAAGTGATCGTTGGTATCCTGCAGTGAGGCCTGCTCGCCGTCGAGAATGTGATCCGACGACGTCGACGCGAGGATCGACGCGACGACCGGCTTGCAGATGTCGCAGCCGGTTCCTGCGCCGTACTTGGCGATCAACGACGAGAAGGTGCGGGTGTTCGTGGCCCGCACGATCTCGAACAGCTCGGCTCTCGATTGAGAGAAGTGCTCGCACAACGACTTCGAGAGCACCACCCCCGATGCCGCCAACAGTGATTTGATCGACGGCAGGCACCCGCCACAGGTGGTCCCCGCCGTGGTGCAACTCTTCACTGCGGCCAGATCACAGGCACCGTCGGCGATCGCCGAGCAGATCGCTCCCTTGCTCACACCGTTGCAGGAGCAGATCTCGGCGTCGTCGGGAAGCGCCCCGATGCCCACCTGCTCGGCCGCCGGGGAGATCAGCGCCCCCGGGTCGCCGGGCAACTCTCGTCCGACGAGCGGACGCAACAGCGAGTACGCGGACGCATCGCCGACGAGGATGCCCCCGAGCAGGGTCTTCGCGTCGTCGGTCACGACGAGCTTGGCGTACGTGCCCTTGGGCGCGTCGCTGAACACCACCTCGAGTGCACCCGGAGTTGCCGCCATCGCGTCGCCGAAGCTCGCGACATCGACGCCCATGAGCTTGAGCTTGGTGGACATGTCTGCACCCGGGAATTGCGCTGCGCCACCGAGCAATCGGTCCGCCACCACCTCCGCCGTCGAATACCCGGGGGCGACGAGTCCGTAGCATCGGCCCTCGACTGCCGCACACTCGCCGATCGCGTACACCGCGGGATCGGAGGTACTGCAACCGATGTCGACCATGATGCCGCCGCGTTCGCCGACCTCGAGACCGCTCTCGCGGGCCAGCCGATCCTGGGGACGCACACCGGCGGAGAACACCAGGAGAGCGGCGTCGATGGTGCTACCGTCGCTCAACTCCACGGTCAAGCCGGCACTGTCGTTCTCGGAGATCGACGATGTGCCCACTCCCACATGAACGTTCAATCCCAATTCGGTGACGAGACGAGCCAACAGTGCTCCCCCGCCCTCGTCGACCTGCAGCGGCATCAACCGAGGCGCGAACTCGATGACGTGCGGGGTCATACCCATCTTCTTCAACGCGTTCGCAGCTTCGAGACCCAGTAGACCTCCGCCGACGACGACCCCTTCGGCGCCGGGACCCGCGGCGTCCGCCCGGGCACGGATATCGTCGAGGTCGTTCAGCGTCCGGTAGACGAAGCAGGCAGGAAGATCGTGTCCGGAAATCGGCGGCACGAACGGGTAAGACCCGGTGGCGAGCACGAGCGCGTCGTATTCGACCGTGTCGCCCGCAGAGGTCTCGACGGTCCGGTGGTCACGATCGATGCGATCGGCACGCACTCCGGTGCGCATCTCCACCAGTGTGTCTCCGGGGTAGTCGTTGCCCGCCAGCGCCAACTCCTTGTGGTCCCAGGCACCGACGTAGGACGACAGGCCCACCCGGTCGTACGCCGGCAACGCTTCCTCGCAGAGGACCGTGACCTTCCACTCGGCAGCCTCGTCGCGCGCACGCAGCGCTTCGACGAACCGGTGCCCGACCATTCCATGACCTACCACTACCGCGTTCTTCATTGCGGGTCCTTCCGAATTTTCAGTGCAGTGCAGAATGTTTCGATCGATCGACCGGCGCGCGTCAGACGGTGACCGGTGCGTCGACAGAGCCGGCCTTGCGCAGATAGACCGCCCAGGTGACGATCGCGCACACGATGTAGAAGCCGAGGAAGACCCAGAATGCGGTGGTCGCGGACTTTGCGGTGCCCGAGTACGACGCTCTCAGAACCAGATTGATTCCGACGCCGCCCAGCGCGCCGATCGCACCGGCGATACCGATGAGGGCACCGGACATCTTGCGCGACCAGTGTTGCTGCTCGTCGACCGTCATTCCCTGTAGCGCAGTCGATTTGGCGGCAAAGATGGCAGGGATCATCTTGTAGACCGATCCGTTGCCCAGGCCCGACAGCAAGAACAGCGCGATGAATCCGATGACGAAGAGCATCATGACCGTGCCGCTGGCCGCTCCGGGGGTCGAGTCGTCCCAGGTGCTGGCCGCGACCAGAATGCCGGTCGAGAAAATCATGGCCACGAATGTGTACAGCGTGATCTTGCCGCCGCCGATCTTGTCTGCGAGCTTGCCGCCGAACGGCCGCGACAGAGATCCCAGCAGAGGACCGAGGAACGCGATCTGAGCAGCGTGTAGCGAAGCCTGCGCCTGCAGCGCGGGGGTTGCCGGAGCCCCGTCGGTGAGGCCGGCGAGAAAGTTGATCTGCAGTACCTGGCCGAACGCAAAACTGAACCCGATGAACGAGCCGAAGGTACCGATGTAGAGGAAGGCGATCCACCACGCGTCGGAGAACTTCAGCACGTCGATCATGGAGCGGCCGTTGGTCTTCTGGTTGTCGAGATTGTCCATGTACAGCGCAGCACCGACGGCAGCGATCGCAATGAACACGAGATACACAGCGCAGACGATCTCGGGCGCGGTGTTGCCGATGGTGGCGATGACGAGCAACCCGATGAGCTGGATGACCGGCACGCCGATGTTGCCGCCGCCTGCATTCAGACCGAGCGCCCACCCCTTTTCGCGCTGGGGATAGAACGCATTGATGTTCGTCATGGAAGATGCGAAGTTGCCACCGCCGAGGCCCGCGAACGCCGCCACGATGATGTAGGTGGTGTACGACGCCGGGTTCATCATGAAATACATCGTCAGCACGGTCGGAATCAGCAGCACCAGAGCGCTGAAGATAGTCCAGTTTCGTCCACCGAATTTGGCGGTGGCGAACGTGTACGGAATCCGCAGCACGGCACCGACCAGAGTAGGGACGGCCACGAGGAAGAATTTGCCCGCCGCATCGATGCCGTAGACCGACAACGGCATGAACAGCACCATCACCGACCAGATCGACCAGATCGAGAAGCCGACGTGCTCGGCGACGACCGACCAGATGAGGTTGCGCTTGGCGATCTGCTTGCCGCCTGCTTCCCAGGCCTCGACGTCCTCGGAGTTCCAGTGCGCAATGTGGTGGTCGACGGATACCGGAACGGTTCCGGGGGGAACGGACGCGGTGGTCGCTGAGCCGGCATCTGCCGACGCGCTACGAGAAAGGCTGGTCACGTGTGGCCTCCTGATCGGTGTGTGAACCGAACTTAGGAAAGCCATGTTGCCGCGGCGCTGCCTGCGGTGACTCGCTGATTAACTTGGTCTCACGCGCGGTTGCGGACGAACGTGAGATGACCGGTCAACGGTCGCGGTGGATCACCAGGTGTCTTCGAGCATTCTCGGTCGACAACACAAGTACCCACCGACCAGCAGAACGCCCACGCATCCGGTCAGTAGAGCCAACGGCAGACCCCATCCACCGGACGCGGTGTGCACAACGCCGAACAGAATCGGTCCGGACGAGGACACCACATATCCCAGCCCCTGGGTGAACCCCGACAGCGATGACGACCCCACAGCAGAACGGGTTCTGAGGTTGATCAGCGTCAGAGACATGGGAAAGGTCATCGTGCCGAGCCCGATCAAGCACACCCACAGCACCGTCCCGGCGGTCGGGGACCAGTGCAGGCCGGAGAAGCCGCCGAAGTAGCACACCGCGGCGACGACGACGAGGCCGAACGGATTGCGCAATTTGGCACAGAGCGTCGGAGTGGCCAGTGACGTGACCAAGCCCATCGCGCCGAACGCGGCGACCGAGGCACCGGCCAACCCTTCGCTGATACCCGAGTCGATCAGCAGTGTCGGCAACCAGGTGAGCATCGAGTAGGTGATGAGCGACGTCATCGCGAACATCATCACCATCCCCCACGCCAGCGAGGACCGGTGGATTCGGCCGGCAGGCTCCACGTGGACCGCCGCCGATCCGGCCTCTGCCGACACATCGTCCTCGTCGCGGCCGCGTCGGGCCACCACCACTCCGAGCCACGGCAACGCCGCGGCCAGTCCGACGACAGCCCAGACGCCGATGGACACGCGCCAACCGTGCGCGTCGGCCAGCGGCACGGCCAGCAGGGGCGGAACCATGGTGCTGACCTGCATGACGCAGATATAGACGGTGCTGACCACGGCCAGGCGATCGGAGAAGTACCGCTTGACCAACGGCGGGATGACGACGTTCCCGATACCCATGCCCGCAAGGGCTATCGCGGACAGTGCGAGCAGCGAGACGGTGTTCGGCGCGAACGCCCGAGTAGCCATACCGATGGTGGTGAGCGCCATGGCGAGTAGCGCAGCTCGCTCGAGGCCGGTGCGCTTGGCGAGAAACGGAGTGGCCAGTCCGAACACGGCGAACATCGCCGGCGGCAACATACCGACGATGCCGATGACCGTGGTGCCGAACTGGAGATCGGTGCCGATCCTGCCGAAGAGTGGACTGATCGAGGTCACCGCGGCACGGAGCGTCAACGCGGACAGCACGATCGCGGAGAAGACGAGAACTCGACCGCGCACGAGCGAGCTACCGACGAGGCGGGTATCGGGGACGGAAGGCGCACTCACCGCGCAATCATAGGATGACCGGATCATCGGGCGCAAAGCACTATCATCGACATCCGTATCGTTCTCAGCCCGAGGAGCGCACGTGCGGCAGGTCCAGCGATCGAGCCTGATCACCCAGGTCACAGCTCAATTACGCGACGAGATCACGTCGCAACGATGGCCGGTGGGCACTCGTATACCCACCGAGCCGGAACTGTGTGAGATCACCGGCACCGGGCGTAATACGGTTCGCGAGGCGGTCCAAGCACTTGTCCACGCCGGCATGGTGGAACGCAGACAGGGCTCGGGGACGTTCGTCATGACCTGCTCGGATCTCGGCGGAACCCTGGGCAAGTACTTCTCCGACGCCCGGCACCGAGACGTCACCGAGCTCCGCGAGACCCTCGAGGTCACTGCGGCCGCGCTCGCCGCGGACCGTCGCGACGACGAGGACATCCGGGTCATGCTGGGCGCGCTCGAGGATCGCAACGTGGCATGGACCGACGAGACTCCCGTGGTCGATGCCGTTCGGATCGACGCACGCCTGCATCGCGCCATCGTCGCGGCCAGTCACAACGCGATCTATCTCGAGTTCTACGACTCGCTGCTTCCGGTCATCCACGAGGCCATGAGAGACCATTTCCTCGATCACGACGACGATTACGTCGTTGAGCACACCGCTCTGGTCGACGCCGTCATCGACGGCGATGCAGCTCGCGCGGCGGATGCCGCCCGATCGCTGTTCCACGAGCTGTCCGAAACCGATACTCGTGCAGCGGAAACAGCGGCTCGCGCCACGTGAATCACAGAATGAGGCGCACCAGATCTGCGGTTCGAGCCAAACCGGGAAACGCTTCCGACGTCGACCTCGGATGAAGTGCGTGAACGGCAAGTCGAAACATCAACGCGCGCAACAACATCTGCGGCCACTCGGGTAGATCGTCCCAGCGACCCACCAATCCGTCATCGGCGTCGCCCCAGGACAGCGCATCCACCACCGCCACCCCGGCGGCCCATGGCGCGGGACGCCAGTACGGGGTGATGTCGCTGATTCCGGGCGCATCGCTGCCCGAGAACAACACCGTCCCGAACAGATCTCCGTGCACCAGCTGATCCGGCGACTCGACAGGCTTACGCAGTGTCGCAAGCTGTTTGACCAACTCGAGGCTGCTCTTGCCGTCACTGGACGACGGCTCGGGTGCACCTGCGCCACGCGCCGAACGCAGTGGCACGGCCTCCCACGCCGCCCTGTCGGCCGCGACGAACACGTCCACATCCGCCCACGGTGCCACGGGCGGCTGAACCAGGAACCGTGGGCGCTCGAGCTGCGCCGTCGCCGAGTGCAGACGTAGCGACAACGACACCACCTCGTCGTGTCGGGGCTCGGGTTCGCCGGCGACGAACGTGTCTGCGCGCCAGCCCGACACGACGTACCGACCGTCGGTGGAACGCACCGGGCGAGCGAGCCGAACCCCGTCCACCGTCAATGTCTCGCGCACCTTCGCCGACCACGCCGCGCGGGCGTGATCCGCTACCGGCGAGAGTACGACGTCGCCCAGACGCCACCCTCCGTCCCAGTCCGCGCCGAGCGGTGCCGGCTCCACATCGCGCAGCCCGAACGTAGAGATCACGTGCTGAGGGGGTTCGACAGAGCTCACGGAGGCCACGCTACCGCCGATCGGTGCACCCCCGCGGACGGCGCGCACACGCACCGCGTCAGTAGATGGGCAAACCGGGCTCGATCTGCTTGGCCCACTCCACTATTCCGCCTTGCAGATGGGACGCACCGGTGAAACCGGCACCGACCACAGCATCGAGGACTTCCGCGGACCTGATGCCGGTTTTGCAGTAGAGCACGATCGGTACGTGCTGCGGCAACTCGGCCATGGCTGCCCCGGAGAGAATTCGATCCTTCGGAATCAAGCGCGCGCCGTCGATCCGAACGATGTCCCACTCGACCGGTTCACGTACGTCGATCAGAGCGACCTCGCGCCCGGACTCCAGCATTGCGCGCAGCTGTACCGGGGTAATTTCTTCGCCGGCAGATTCGACAGCCGGGACAACTCCACAGAACTCCTCGTAGTCGATCAGCTCCGTGATCGGCGTCCGATGGGGATCGCGGGTCAATCGCACGGTTCGATAGCTCATCGCCAGTGCGTCGTAGATCATCAATCGACCCAATAGCGTCTCGCCGATTCCGGTGATCAACTTGATGGCCTCGGTCACCATGACCGAACCGATCGATGCACACAGCACTCCCAGCACGCCGCCTTCGGCACAGGACGGCACCATGCCCGGCGGCGGAGCCTCGGGGTAGAGGTCCCGATAGTTGATGCCCACTCCCCCCGGTGCGCCATCCCAGAACACCGATACCTGGCCCTCGAATCGGTAGATCGAACCCCACACGTACGGAATGCCGACGAGGGCGGCCGCATCGTTGACGAGGTAGCGGGTGGCGAAGTTGTCGGTGCCGTCGAGAACGAGATCGTAGTGAGAAAACAACCCGAGCGCGTTCGAGGAATCCAGCCGAACCCGGTGCAACCGCACCTCGACGCCGTCGTTGAGTTCGAGAATCGAATCCCTGGCACTCTCGGCTTTGGGACGGCCCACATCGGACCGACCGTGGATGATCTGGCGTTGCAGATTGGACAGTTCGACGTCGTCGAATTCCACGATTCCCAGGGTTCCGATGCCCGCGGCCGCGAGGTAGAGCAGTGCCGGTGAGCCCAATCCCCCGGCACCCACGACGAGGACACGTGCATTACGCAAGCGCTTCTGTCCGTCGGTGCCCACGCTCGGGATGATCAGATGACGGCTGTACCGCGCGACGTCCTCGGGCGTCAGCTCGCCCGCGGGTTCGACCAGCGGAGGTAGATGGACCACGACGCAGCGACGCTCCTCGACTCGGCACGGCGACGGTGAATCCGGTCGCCACCTTCGAATCTAATCGCAGGGCCCGACCGTGGCCCAGCCGGTCACGCCCGCGGGTAGGGCCAGGGATTGAAGCGACAGGTCTTCCCGTCCATGGGAACGACGCCCTCGGGATCCAGCCGCGCGATGTCGTCGTTGGATGTGCCGAACGTCTGTTGCATCATCACCGGTGCCAGACCCCCGTCGGCCTCGCACGGCTGGTGCTGCTGGTAGCCGATCGCGTGGCCCACCTCGTGGTTGATCTGGTACTGACGGTACGAGCCGATGTCGCCTTGGAAAGAGATCGCCCCGCGAACCCAACGCGGCTCGTTCAGGACGACACGCTCGATGCCCGGGTTGTAGCACGAGACCTCGAGTTGGATGTCGTAACCGCACGCCTGCCGGATCGACATCTGCGACGTCAGCGAGATTCTGAAGTCGGGATCGCCCTGATCGATGCGCCGAAATGCGAACCGCGGGTCGTTCGTCCAGCTCTTGGGATTTGCGAGGGTCTGGTCCACCAGTCGACCGAACGACTCGTCGCCGCCGAATCCGACGGTATCGACGCCGTCCTCGACCTCGACCGTGTACGTGAACACCCGCTCGGTCCCTTGGCCCACCTGTTCGGTGGAGCCTGCCACCGTGTGCCACGTTCCAGCACCCTGAACCGCGAAAGGACCGCCGTCCGGCAGTTCCCCCGAGGAGATGGACGACGCGAAGTTCCCGTCCGCCTGCGGCGGCACACCGATGACGCCGGTACCCGACGTGGTGTCGGTGCTCAACGTGCCGAACCCGGGATCTGCTGTGGTGGACTGCGCGGCAGTGCCGGTGACCGGGTCGCCGGTGCGCACGGCGTCGAACACGACCAGCGCAGTGACCACGATCAGGATCGGCACGGCGTACGCCCGCCAGCCGTACGTCGAGGCGAACTTTCCGATCTTGCTCTGCTTACGGACGTCGCGTTCGGGTCGACGGTTACGTTGCTTGACTTCACGTTGCGTCGGATCCCACTGCGCCCGTAGCGGTTGATGTGAACCGCGACTGCCCACGGTGCGTGGGTAATCGTCCGACCGATCGTCGTACTCTTCGTCGACGCCGCCCGACTGCACACCACCGCGGATACGCGGCCCGCCTCGGTCAGTCACTCGATCACGATCTCACAATCCTCACCACCCGCTGCTCGGCACGCCGACAACGAGATCGGAACTATCGGGTTCTCGGTACGGAAACATCGTACAAACAAACCGCCCGACGTGATCCGGCTTCGACGCATTTCTCTGCCTGTCCCCCAGGATCCCAACGGTGCCGGAGCCCACGCGTATCGTTGCCCGTGATCTGCGCTACGAGTGATCCGAGCCGATGGCCACCCGCCGGAAGTTCGAGACGGACCACTCGCTGTCGAACCAAGACGAGCGCAGTTGTCGACGCGGATGGGAACGGACCAGATGACAGATCTCGACGACCGAAGGTCCTCGGACCGGCCGGCCACCACCGGCAATCGACGCAGCGCGCGGCTTCCGCGCGATGCCCGTCGGGCGCAGTTGCTCGCCGCTGCGAGCGAGATATTCGTGACCCGCGGATATCACGCGTCCGGAATGGACGAGATCGCCGAATGTGCTGGTGTCAGCAAGCCGGTCCTCTACCAGCACTTTCCCGGAAAACTCGAGCTGTATCTGGCGGTGCTGCAGAGCTACGTCGACACGTTGATCGCAGGTGTCCGTCAGGCCCTCCGCTCCACCACGGACAACCGGCAACGCGTACGTGCGGCAGTTCTCGCGTTCTACGACTTCGTCGACACCGACACTCAGGGCTTCCGCCTGGTGTTCGAATCGGATCTGATGGGTGATCCGCAGGTCAACTCCCGCGTCGAACAGGCCACCGAGGCATGCGTCGACGCCGTGTTCGACCTCGTGGCGCACGACTCCGGACTCGATCCCTACCGCGCCCGTGTGCTTGCCGTCGGCCTGGTCGGAGCGAGCCAGTTCACCGCCCGTTACTGGCTCGAGGCCGACCGGCCGATATCCAAGGAAGATGCCGTGGACACCACGGTGTCGCTGGCGTGGGGCGGTCTGTCTCACGTTCCGCTGCAGGCCCCGTAGCGTCCACTGCTCCTCGAACGCCACACGCCCCTCACTCGGATCGAGTGAGGGGCGTGTGCTGCGTTCGCAGACCGGCTAGGTCGTCGCGAATCCGACCTTACGAGAATCGGACGGACCGATCTCGACGTACGACACCTTGGCGGCCTGGATCAAGAACTTGCGTCCCTTCTCGTCTTCCAACGACAGCACGCCGTCCTTACCGGCGAACGCGGTCGACACGAGCGCTTCGACCTCGGCCGGGGACTGCGTGCTGTTCACGACGAGTTCACGGGAACTCTCCGAAACACCGATCTTGACCTCCACGGTCAACCTCCGAACTCTCGACAACTCTGCTCACGCCAGGCTAGTGCAGCGGGGTGGGCCCAGCCGCCCGACGCCCTGTGCTGTCAGCGAACACAGCCCTGTGCTGTCGGCGAACACGTCCGGCGAGCGGTCAATCCAGGCCGAGGGAGGACATTCGTTCCGAGTGCTGTTCCTGCATGCGATCGAACAGTGCGACGACTCCGTTGAGGTCACCCGAGGCGGTGATGACGAGATCGGTCAACGACTCGCGTTGCGCGAGCACGAACTGAGCCTGAGTGATGGCTTCCCCGAGCAGGCGGCGACCCCACAACATCAGTCTCGCCTTGTCCTGCGCACTCGCCCGGACGCGCTCCGACACTTCGTGCACCACGAACTCCGAGTGCCCTGTCTCGGCCAGTACGTCACGCACGATGTCTGCGACCACAGGGTCCAGGCTGTGCGCGATCTGCCGGTAGAAATCTGCGGCGATGCCGTCGCCCACGTAGGCCTTGACCAGGGACTCCAACCACGTCGACGGGGTGGTCGAGGCGTGGTACTCGTCCAGCGCGCGCACGAACGGGGACATCGAGGCGTAGACGTCGAGACCGCGGTCCGACAGTGCGCGCTCGAGCGTCTCGAAATGACTCATCTCCGCTGCCGCCATGCTGGCCAACGCGACGCGTCCCTCCATCGACGGGGCCATCCGGGCATCCTCGGCCAACCGATAGAACGCCGAGATCTCGCCGTAGGCGAGGACCGCGAACAGATCCGGAACCCCGGGGTGATCGTGCGCGATGGCCGGTTCGGCCGACTCCGCGAGCGTGGTGGATGCAACTACGGACGACGACGGCTCCGGCGAGTGGGCTCCCATGGGTGGCAATCGTAGTCCCGCGCGCGACGCCTCGCCGCGGCGTGCGGCGTAGCCGTCGTGACCGGCCGACGATGGAGAATTCGGTTCGGCAAGCTACCATGGTGCTCGATCGTCGCTCGCGGACCGATGGAACGGACCGAAGAACACGCGATGGTCATCGATAATGTGTGCGCACCTGATCCGGGTCGCCTCGACAGCTTCGCCGCAGCGGACATCGCAGTCCGTGGCCGCGCTGAGGCTGACGGCGACATCACATCGGATTGAGGGCATCGACTTCGGCCGGCAATAGGCCTGTGCCCTTCCTTGTGCGCGCGTTCGAATACGAGGAAGGCCAGTCCCCTGAGCAAGATAGTCGTAGACCAAGAATCCGAGACCGGTGACACCACGTTGTCGGCGCAGTTGGACGACACGCACGTACCCCCGACGTTCGCGGAACTGAACGTCGATGCGGCAATCGTTCGCGCTCTCTCGGAAATGGGAATCGAGCGCACGTTCGCCATCCAGGAGTTGACGCTGCCGCTCGCCATCGCGGGCGACGACCTCATCGGTCAGGCGCGGACCGGCATGGGCAAGACCTTCGGCTTCGGTGTCCCACTGCTGCACCGGCTAGCCACGGAGAACTCCGGCACCACGCCGCTCGACGGCACGCCCCGTGCCCTGATCATCGTGCCGACCCGCGAATTGTGCGTCCAGGTCAGCTCCGACCTCGAGAACGCCTCGAAGTACCTCAGCGGTGCCAACGGTCCCGTCAAGGTGCTCTCCATCTACGGCGGACGCCCGTACGAGGCTCAGATCAGCGCACTGCAGAGCGGGGTCGACGTCGTCGTCGGAACTCCCGGTCGACTGCTCGATCTCGCCAAGCAGAATCACCTGATCCTCGGCAAGGTCGGCGTGCTGGTTCTCGACGAAGCCGACGAGATGCTCGACCTCGGGTTCCTGCCCGACATCGAACGCATCCTGGGCATGGTCCCCGACAAGCGTCAGACGATGCTGTTCTCCGCCACGATGCCCGGCCCGATCATCACCCTCGCTCGCACGTTCCTGACGCAGCCGACGCACATCCGGGCCGAGGAAGCGGAATCGTCCGCCGTCCACGACCGCACCGCCCAGCACGTCTACCGAGCGCACGCACTCGACAAGGTCGAGATGGTCGCCAAGGTACTCAAGGCCGAGGGTCGCGGCGCGACGATGGTGTTCACTCGCACCAAGCGCACCGCCCAGAAGGTCGCCGACGAGCTTGCCGAGCGCGGCTACTCGGTCGGTGCCGTGCACGGTGACCTCGGTCAGGTCCAGCGCGAGAAGGCTCTCAAGGCGTTCCGCACCGGCAAGATCGACGTCCTCGTCGCCACCGATGTCGCAGCACGCGGAATCGATATCGACGACGTCACCCACGTCATCAACTACCAGTGCCCCGAGGACGAGAAGACCTACGTGCACCGCATCGGTCGTACCGGCCGTGCCGGACGCACCGGCATCGCAGTCACTCTGGTCGACTGGGACGACATCCCCCGCTGGCAGCTGATCGACAAGGCACTCGATCTCGGAATGCCGGATCCGGTCGAGACCTACTCGAGCTCGCCGCACCTGTTCACCGACCTCGGTATCGCCGCCGACGCCACTGGCACTGTGCGAAAAGCACCGTCGCGCGCCCCGGAGAAGACAGAGCAAGACGGCGAGACGGACGCGGCAGCGTCTTCTTCGGCCGACGCGTCGTCGACGCCGACCAAGCCGCGTCGCTCACGCAGTCGCCGTCGCACACGTGCGGGGCAGGACGGCGACAAGGCCGCGAGCTCCACCACGACGGCCGGCGATTCCGCCGCCGATACGACTTCGGTTGCCGGACAGGCGGACACGTCCGATACGGCGTCGGCCGACACGGCCACCAAGACGGCTCCACGCCGCCGCAGGCGTCGCCGCTCCAGCGGATCCTCGGCCGATTCCGGACCGTCGACTGCGAGCGCGTCGGAGTAGTCTTCCTTCGTGTTGGCTCCCGAACGTCGGACGAGAACCGACCTCGTCGTTGCCGCCGTCATCGCAGTGGTGGTGGTCGTGGCCGCGAGCATCGCCTGGTTGACCGGCGATGCCCGCGGCACCACGTCGATCCAGGCGGCCGAGCCATTGCCTGCGCCCGAGCCGGCAGCGTCGGTGCCCACAACTCTCACCGAATTGTGGCGCGCGCCGAGCTCGGCAACGGATTCGACGCGCACCACTGCTCCCGTCGTCGCCGGATCCACCGTGGTGACCGCCGACGGTGGTGCCGTCCTCGGGCGCGATCCGCGCTCGGGTGAGCAATCCTGGTCGTACACTCGCGATCTCCCGCTGTGCTCGGTGGTCTCGGCATGGAACACCGCGGTCGCGGTATACCGCGACGATCGCGGTTGCTCCCAGGTAACCGAACTCGACGGATCCACCGGGCAGCGCACGGCGCAACGCAGCTCCGACGCCGATGACGCAGTTCGTCTGTCGTCCGACGGCACCTACGTGACGTCGCGGGGCGACGCCCGCATGGAGTTGTGGCGATCGGACATGGTGCGCACGCTCGAGTACGGGCGGGTGGACGCCCCCGTCAACCCGGGTAGTCAGCCGAGAACGGGGTGTTCCCTGTTGTCCTCGGCCTCGTCGAACTCGCGGACGGCCGTGCTGGAGCAGTGCCCGGGCGAACCGGCTGCCCGCTTATCTCTGATGAACTCTGCTCCCAAGGACGCGAGTGAACCCGAGGAGTACGGGTCGACAGTGGTTCCCGAACTCGTCTCCGGGCCCGACTCCGACACCGCCGGACGCATTGTTGCCGTCACCGGAAGCGTTGTCGCACTGTATCTTCCAGCCGTGAACGGCTCGCCCGACCGCATCGGACTCTACGACGACACAGCGTCACGGATCTCCGAATTCGACCTGGCTTCCACCCTCTCCCTTGGGCCGGAATCACCGAATTCGCCTGCGGTCAAAGCAGGCTCGGTGTTCACCTGGTTCACCGGCGCCGGGTTGCAGGCGCTCGACTCAACCGGCTTGTCTCCGGTGTGGTCCATCCCCGGCGCACTCGGCAGCGGAGCCGTCATGGCCGGCCGACTGCTCGTTCCCGTGCCCGACGGTATCGCGGTGGTCGATCTTGCCACCGGGATGTCGAACAGCGAAATACCCGTCGACCGGGGCGATTACGACGGTCCGGTGCAGATGTCGGTGATCGGCGATGTGATCGTGGAGCAACGAGGCGAGAACGTCGTCGCTCTGGGCTGAGCGAGCCGTCGTACGAAGCAGGCGTTACACGGCCGGATCGTACGTCTTCAGCTCGGCTCCGTCGTTCCAGTGCGCCAGTAGATTCTCGGCGAGTTCTCGATACGCCTGCGCGCCCTTGTTCTTTCGCCCGGACAACACCGTCGCTCCCGACGCGCTGGCCTCGGCGAAGCGCACGGTCCGCGGGATCGGCGGTGCGAGCACCGGGAGCGAGTACCGGTCGGAGACGTCCCCGAGCACATCCCTGCTGTGAGTGGTTCGAGCATCGAACAGAGTGGGGAGGGCACCGAGCAGCGTCAGGTCGGGGTTGGTGATCTGCTGGACCTCGGACACTGTTCGCAACAGCTGCCCCACTCCCCGATGGGCGAGGGTTTCGCACTGAAGAGGCACCAACACCGACTGTGCGGCCGTGAGCCCGTTGAGAGTCAACACTCCCAGTGACGGCGGACAATCGATGACGACGACATCGAAGTCGTCGAGTATGGGAGCGAGCGCGCGCTTGAGTGCGAATTCGCGACCCGCGCGCATCAGCAGCAATGCTTCGGCACCGGCGAGATCGATCGTCGCCGGCAGCAGGACGATTCCCTCCGCCGTTTCGATCAGGACGTCCTCCACCGTGGCGTCCCCGGTCAAGACCTCGTGCACCGAGGAGTCCAGCTTGTCGGGGTTGTGCCCCAAGGAGAACGTCAGGCAGCCCTGCGGGTCGAGGTCGACCACGAGGACGCGTCGGTCGAGCGCGTGCAGCGCCGCGGCGAGAGAGGCCACCGTGGTGGTCTTGGCGACGCCGCCCTTCTGATTCGCTACCGCGAGAATTGTCGTCACGGCATTGATCCTTGCTTACATTTTGCCGATGAGCGAGAGTTCGGCACCTCTCGGCCGCGTCAGTGCAGAACGACCGGTGTCGCCGCGCCCTCGCTCACATGCTTGGTACGGGGCAGGAAGAACGCCGGAACGAACGTCGCGACGATGAGAACCAGAGCAACCATGAACGTGGTTCCGAAGGCCCTGGCCGAGATGTCGAACGCCTCGGCCTGGTTTGTCGCGGTCAGTGCGGGCTTTTGCTGGGCTGTCAGCACCACCGACATCAGAGCCGTACCGATCGAGCCGGCGGCTTGCTGGACGATGTTCATCAAGGTGGAGCCGCGAGCGACGGTTTCGTTGGTCAACGTCTGCAGAGCGGCCGTCATGATCGGCATCATGGTCGAACCGAGGCCGAGACCCATCACGAACAACGCACCGATCAACAACATGTAGGACGTGCTGGTGCCCACCTGAGTGAACACCGCCATACCGGCGGTGATGAGCACCATTCCCGCGAGCACGATTCTGCCCGGACCGGTCTTGTCGGCGATCACGCCCGCGATCGGCATCGCGATCATCGCGCCGATGCCCTGAGGAGCGAGCAGAAGCCCGGCCGACAGAGTCGATTCGCCGCGCAGCAGGAAGTAGCTCGGGAACAACAGGCCTGCGCCCATGAAGGCCACCATGAACAGCGTGGTGGTGATCACGGCTACGGACAACGATCGGTTCTGGAACAGTCGCAAATCGATCAGCGGGTGTTCCACCCGGAGTGCGTGGAAGACGAACAGGACGATCAACACCAGGCCGACGAGAACCGGAGCCAAGACCTTCACGGCAAGCACGGTCTCGGTTTCGACGACCGACGATGCGCCGTAGAGAAACAGCGCCAATCCGGGCGAAAGCATCAGCATGCCCCGGAAGTCGAAGGATTCGGACGGCGTCGGGTTGTCCTTGGGGAAGATGGCCACGGCGGCAACCAGAGCAAGGACGCCGATCGGCAGGTTGATGAGGAAGATCCAGTGCCAGCTCGCCGCCTCGATCAGCCAGCCGCCGAGGATGGGGCCGGCGATGGGACCGATGAGCATCGGGACACCCAGTACGGCCATCACCCGACCGATACGTTCGGGACCTGCAGCGCGCGTCATGATCGTCATTCCCAACGGCATCAGCATGCCGCCGCCGAGGCCCTGCAGCACTCGGAACACGATCAGCGAGGTGATGTCCCACGCGAAGCTGCACAGCACCGAACCGAGCACGAACAGCACGAGCGCGGTGATGTAGAGGCGCTTGGTTCCGAATCGATCGGCAGCCCACCCGGTCAGAGGGATGACGGTTGCGAGCGCGAGCGTGTAGCCGGTCATTGTCCACGCAGCATTGGCATACGTGGTGTCGAACACGTCGGTGAATGTCCGGAGCGCGACACTGACGACGGTGACATCGAGGATGGACATGATCGCGCCGAGGACCACGACACCGGCGATCTTCAGCAGCGCTCCGTCGAGCTTCTGCGGTGCATCGGTCGCCGCGGGCTTGCTCAGGTCGGTCATTGTTCTCCAGATCGGTGATCGAAAGCCACGAGGCCCATCGAGGCCGCGAGCAGGGATTCGCAGCGGTGGTGCGCGCGGCGGGTGAACAGTCAAGTGAGGTTAACCGCCCGGTATGCCTGTGCTCAATGGAATTTTCGGACACATATCCAGGGCACCTATGACAAAGGCCACATCACGGCTGCAGGCATGATCGTTCCATGACCACACACGGCGGCATCGAGGCAGGCAGAGTCGTCCTGCTCCGGCATGGGGAGACCGAATGGGCCCTGGCCGGCAAGCACACCGGACGGACCGACGTCCCTCTCACGGAAGTCGGCGAACAACAGGCGGTCGACACCGGCTCGCTGCTGCAGCTGCTGAAGTTGCGCGATCCACTGGTGATCTCGAGTCCTCGGGAGCGTGCCCGCAGAACCGCCGAACTGGCAGGCCTGCACGTCGACCGAACGTGGGATGCGTTGGCGGAGTGGGACTACGGAGACTACGAGGGGATCACGTCGACACAGATCCACGAGACGGTTCCGCATTGGACCGTGTGGACGCATCCGTGCCCGGGCGGCGAATCGATCGGTGACATCACGGTGCGGGTGGAACTCGTACTCTCGGTCGTCCTCCCGTTGCTGGCCGACCGTGACGTCGTACTGGTGGGTCACGGGCATTTCTCCCGCGCACTCGTCGCCGGCTGGACCGAGGCACCGATCTCCGAGGGCAAGCGGTTCGCCCTCTCGCCGGCCGCGTACTCACTACTCGGGTTCGAGCATTCGTTCCGCCAGCTCGTCGCGCACAACGTCCATCCCTCGATCCTGACCGCAGCGTCCACTCCCAGGAAGGGCAGTCGATGATCCGGCGCGCCACCGAGGCCGATGTACCGGCCATCACCAGCCTGGTTCACGAACTGGCTGCATACGAGAAGTCGTCGTCACTGTGCACCGTTCGAGACGAGCATCTTCGTTCTGCTCTGTTCGGTACCCATCCGTCGGTGTTCGCTCACGTCGCCGAACAGGACGGGGTGGTGGTGGGGTGCGCGCTGTGGTTCCTGAACTTCTCCACGTGGGACGGCGTCAACGGGATCTATCTGGAGGATTTCTACGTCCGGCCCACCGCCCGCGGTGGAGGCCTCGGTACAGCGTTGCTCGCCGCGTTGGCGGCCGAGTGCGTGACCCACGGATACACGCGGTTGACCTGGTCGGTTCTGGACTGGAACACCCCGTCGATCGGCTTCTACCGATCGTTGGGCGCGCAGGCACAGGACGAATGGACCACGTTCCGGTTGACCGACGCTGCACTGGCCGAATTGGCCGCAACGGCCCGGTGACGAAGCCGGTTCAGCCGAGATCGTCGTCGACGTCGCTGTATTCGGCTGCCATCCAGCGCGACGACGGCGGGCTGAACAGCAGCGCGAGGACAGCGATCACCACGATGCCGAGCACGATGCCGTAGACGGTCTGGTGCGATCCGGTCAACAGCGACCAGACGACCGGCAGCAACAACAACTGCACGACGGTGGCGATGGCTCTACCCCACCGTTTGCCGATCGCGAGCGCAACGCCCGCAGTTCCGACTCCGACCCCCAAGACGCCGAACCATCCAGCGGTTCCGTAGCCGTTGGCGACCGTACTGTCGCCCTCGCCGGAGAACGCCCGGACGAGCAGGACGAATGCGGCGATCAACGACACTGCGCCCTGGGCCGCGACGAGGACCCCGGCAGATCGAAAGGTGGCCGGCGGAGTGATGTTCTCGGGTGAGGAGGTGGGCACGGGCCCAGCCTAGGCAATCCGGGAGTGGAGCCTGCGGAACGACCTACTCCTGTAGCCAGTGGAGCCTGCGGAATGACCTACCCTCCACGGCGAGTGGAGCCTGCGGAACGGCCCCGATAGTGTGGCTTCTCGTGCGTGCGCTGCTGATCGTGAACCCCAATGCGACTTCCACGACGGCTGCGGCTCGGGATTTGCTGGCCCACGCGTTGTCGAGTCGGGTTCGGGTGACCGTCGCGCAGACCACTCATCGCGACCATGCGTCGGAACTCGCACGCAGCGCCCGTGAGGACGGTATGGGCCTGGTGATCGTGCACGGGGGTGACGGCACGGTCAACGAGGTGATCAACGGCTTGCTCGGGGTGCCGTTGCCGACCTCGATGCAGGCGGTGACGATCGGTGCCATCCCGCCGATCGCTGTGGTTCCCGGTGGCAGTGCGAATGTGTTCGCGCGTTCTCTCGGAATCGAGTCGGACCCGGTTGCGGCGACCAATCAGTTGATCGGTCTGTTGGATGCGCGGGCGCGGCGGACCGTCGGCCTGGGTCATTGCGACAATCGGTGGTTCACATTCAATGCGGGGATGGGGTTGGACGCCGAGGTGTGCCGGGCGATCGACGCGAGCCGCAAAGATGGAACACCGGTATCGGCCACGCGGTATCTCCGATTCTCGGTACAGGAGTTCTTCAAGCACAAGCGTCGTCCGGCCCGGTTGACGGTGGAGGTCCCTGGGCGCGATCCGTACGAGGATGTGCACTATGCGTTCGTGTCGAACTCGAGTCCGTGGACGTTCTTGAACGATCGCCCGGTGCATACCAATCCGGGGACCGGGTTCGATTCGGGTCTCGGCGTGTTCGCGATGCGCTCGACGGCGTTGTTCCCCACGCTGCGGGTGTCTCGTCAATTGCTGGCCAAAGGTGCCGAACCGAAGTCTCGCAAGTTGATTCGGGTCGACGATGTTCCGAGCGTTCGAATCTCGTCCAGCGAACCGATGGGGCTCCAGATGGATGGGGACTATCTGGGTGAACGTACGGAAGCGGAGTTCTTCTCGACTCCCGATGCACTGGAAGTTGTCGCGCCGATCACGTGAGACATGCCGTGACCTGCACGCGCTGATACCGAAGGCACACTTTCCTGCGTAATCACGAGCGAAAGCTGCCGAGTCGGGGTACAAAGGAGCACAGAAGGCTAAAGCGAGCCTAACAGAGTGAGCTTGACCACGGTCACGCGCGTATCCCTTGACTTCACCTGAGTTCGTGAAAGCATTCACAAGCAACAGTGCGGAAACATTGGTTACCCACTCGTGAACAGAAGAGAAACGAAACGGCGCTTCGGCGCCCGGTAAGGAGCAGAGGATGGACTGGCGCCACAAGGCAATTTGTCGCGATGAAGATCCGGAACTATTTTTCCCGGTGGGAAACAGTGGTCCGGCGCTCGCGCAGATCGCCGATGCCAAAGTCGTCTGTACTCGGTGCCCCGTCACCGCTGAATGCCTGTCCTGGGCACTCGAATCCGGCCAGGACGCAGGAGTATGGGGCGCAATGAGTGAAGACGAGCGTCGTGCACTCAAGCGACGCAACGCACGTACGCGCGCACGCAGCTCCGTCTAGGACGCACTGCACTACAACGTAGGAAGCCCGGTGATCGCACGAGCGGTCGCCGGGCTTTTTCGTGTTCGGTGGCGGTCGACAAACGTAACGAGCTGTTCATCGAACATCCCTCAGGGTCTCGGCACGCGCCGTCCCAGCGGAACCCTGAGCATCGCGTCCGTACCCCCGCCCGCCGCGGGATGAAGGCCGAGCGACCCGTTCAACTCCACCGAAACCAGAGTGCGAACGATCTGCAGTCCGAGCCCGTCCGATCGCTCCAGCGAGAACCCGCTCGGCAGTCCGCGGCCGTCGTCGTGGATCACCACGTCCAGCCATTTCGCAGAGCGGTCGGCGCTGATGCGCACGATCCCGGCGGAGCCGGCCTCGAAACCGTGCTCCATCGCGTTCTGCACCAGTTCGGTCAACACCATCACCAGTGGGGTGGCTCGCTCTGCCGAGAAGACACCGAGTTTTCCTTCACGTGCCACCCGGACCCGAGGATTGACCGTTGCGATGTCGAGCATGATCGGCACCAGGCGGTCCACGATCTCGTCGAGGTCGACCTCCTCGTCCACCGACATCGACAACATCTCGTGCACCACAGCGATCGACGTCACCCGACGGACCGATTCCGCCAGCGCAGTGCGTGCTTCTTCGTTCTCCACTCGGCGAGACTGCAGCCGGAGTAGGGCTGCGACGGTCTGCAGATTGTTCTTCACTCGATGATGGATCTCGCGAATGGTCGCATCCTTGCTGAGCAGGGCGCGATCACGTCGTTTCACCTCGGTCACATCGCGGACGAGCACCGCGGCACCTGCCGAGCGACCACGAGGCTGAAGCGCAAGAGTGCGCACGAGGACGGTGGCTCCACGAGCGTCGACCTCCATACGATGGCCCACGTTGCCGCTGAGCGACGACCGGATGTGGTCGGCAACCTCTTGCGAGTCGAACGGGTCGGTCACCAGCGACCGAGTGACCGACGCAAGGTCGCGACCGGACAATTCCGTCGTCAAGCCCATCCGGTGGTAGGCCGACAGTGCGTTGGGGCTCGCGTAGTCGACGCGGCCTTCGGTGTCCACGCGGATGAACCCGTCACCCGCCCGAGGAGACGAGTTCACGTCGGTGCGCTCCTCCGGTGTGGGAAACGTTCCCTCGCTGATCATCAGACACAGATCATCTGCGCATTCCCGGTAGGCCACCTCGAGCGCACTGGGCGGTCGAAGCTGAGCCGGGTTGGTGTCGCGTGTCAGTACCGCGATCACGTGTTCACCGCAGCGCACCGGGATGCTCTCGGTACGCGTCGGAACACCGCCCCGCACGATCGTCTGCTGCTGCAGTGCGGTCATCACATCCGGATGCTCGGACTCCGAGATCACGGTGCCCACGATGTCGTGTGTGAACACCGTCGGCGCTGTGGTCGGCCGGCACTGCGCCACGCACAGCACGTCCGCCGTTCCGCTGGACACGTCGTCCGTACCGACCCACAGCAGCACATCCGCGAAGGACAGGTCGGCCAACAACTGCCATTCCCCTACGACCCGTTGCAGATGGTCCACCGCACTGCCGGGAAGGTCGGTGTGTTCGGCCAGCAGGTCACTGAGGGTCGACACGAGAACTCACCCGGCCGCGAGTCAGGAAACGACGGCGATGAGGTCGCCCTGTTGAATCACGTCGCCGACGGCCACATCGACGGACGTGACTGTGCCGGCCGTCTCGGCCAACACCGGGATTTCCATCTTCATCGACTCCAGGATCACCAGGGTGTCGCCCACTTCGACCGCGTCGCCTCGGTTCACGACCACCTGAAACACCGTGGACACCATCTCCGCGCGAACATCCTCGGACATCGGCGAACCCCTCTCTCACGTCACCACGAACTGCGCTGGACATCCACCGGAGACCAGGCCCGTCACAGTAAGCCAATCACACGTGGGAGACTGTACTGAACAAACGAGAGGAGCCCACCATGGGAAAGCGTGGACGTAAGAAGCGTGCTCGTAAGGGCAACAAGGCCAACCACGGCAAACGTCCGAACAGCTGACGGTTTGCCACAAGCCACGAGGGGCCGAGAAGCGCATGCTTCTCGGCCCCTCGTCGTATGTGGGTCGTCGTTGTCGGGTGGTCGACTACTCGGAGTCGACCTGCCTGGTGAGCACCGTGCGGCGGATCTCGACACTGAGCCGTTCACGAAGGCCGGCCGGTGCCTGATCCCCGCCACACTTGCGGGAGATGAGTCGTTTGACCTTCTCCTCGATCCCGTAGGCCTCGAAGCACGACCCGCACTCGTCGATGTGCTTCTGCAGGCGCGTGCGGCTGGCCTCGTCGCACTCGTTGTCGAGCATGATCCATACGTCCGCTATGACCGCCGAGCAGTCGAGTCGCTCGAACTGCTCGTCTCCGTCTGTGCTGCCGGTGCCCGTCACTGGACTACCTCCTGCTCGTGCCGGTCGACTGCGCCGTCCCGGTTGAATCCGCGCTCCCGTGCCACGTCGGCGAGCAAACCGCGAAGCTGTTTGCGTCCTCGATGCAGACGCGACATCACCGTTCCGATGGGAGTTCCCATGATCTCGGCGATCTCCTTGTACGGAAAACCCTCGACGTCGGCGTAGTACACGGCCATCCGAAACTCTTCGGGAAGCGATTGCAACGCGGCCTTGATGTCGTCGTCCGGCAACGCGTCCAGAGCTTCCACCTCGGCGGAACGCAATCCTGTCGACGTGTGCTCGGCCGTTGCGGCGAGCTGCCAGTCGCTGATCTCGTCCGTGGGGTACTGCGCAGGCTGACGCTGCTTCTTACGGTAGGAGTTGATGTAGGTGTTGGTCAGAATGCGGTACAGCCACGCCTTGAGATTGGTGCCCTCTCGGAAGGAGCGGAAGGCCGAGTAGGCCTTGACGTACGTCTCCTGAACCAAATCCTCGGCATCGGCGGGGTTACGCGTCATTCGTAGTGCGGCACCGTAGAGCTGGTCGAGCATCGGCAATGCATCGCGCTCGAAACGCTCGGTCAACCGATCCGGGGTCTCGGCTGCCCTCTGCTCCGCGATCGCCTTCTCGTCCTCGTCTGCAGTTGCCGCTGCGGCGGGAGTCCTGGCTTCTGTCACGCTGATCCCTTCGGTGGCTTCAGCCCAGGCTACCGCGTGCGACATCGACTTCTGCGAGGAGATCACCTCCCTGACGGCCAAGGGGTGGCCTGCGGTCAGCACTGCCATTCGTCATTCCTTCCGCCTGCGTTCGTATCTGGAACTACTCAACACGGCTCACCCTCACCCTGTTCCCGACCGGTCGCTAGAGTCCCGTGGATGGCTGCGTCCACCCCCGGTATTGCCCTGCTCGACGCCCGGAAGGTGACGTACGAGGTGCACTCGTACGAGCACGACCCCCACACACAGTCGTACGGCGAGGAGGCGGCCCGGATACTCGTCGACCGTCTGGGGATAACACCCGAGCGAGTGTTCAAGACCCTGATCGTCGAACGCGCCGACAGGTCGCTGGCCGTCGCCGTGGTTCCCGTCACGACGATGCTCTCGCTCAAGGCCGCGGCGACCGCTCTGTCCACCAGAAGGATTGCACTGGCCGACAGGGCTGCGGCGGAACGTTCCTCGGGCTACGTCTTCGGTGGAATTTCGCCTCTCGGCCAACGCAAAGCTCTTCCCACCGCCATCGACGACTCTGCTCTGACGTTCGAGACGATTCTGTGCAGCGCAGGCCGCCGTGGCCTGGAAATCGAACTCGCCCCAGCCGACCTCGTTCGGCTCACCCGCGCCACAACCGCTCCCATCGCCGCGCGCTGATCACGAATGAGCGAAGATGGACGCGTGAGCAATTGGACAGCACCCGCCGCAGCCGCACCCGTCGATGCGACAGTCACCCTGCCCGGATCGAAATCCATCACCAATCGCGCACTGATCATCGCCTCCCTCGCATCCGGCCCGTCGACGATCGTCGGTGCCCTTCGCAGCCGTGACACCGACCTCATGATCGACGCTCTGAGGACTCTGGGCATCGAGATCACGGCCGCCGCCGACGACGGGACCAGATTGCGAGTCACCCCGGCACCGCTACACGGTGGATCGGTGGAGTGTGGGCTGGCAGGTACCGTCATGCGCTTCGTGCCGCCTCTCGCTGCCCTCGCCGATGGCGAAGTGTCGTTCGACGGCGACGAGCAAGCACGCATCCGCCCACTCGACACGATCCTCGATGCCCTGCGCGCCGTCGGTGCCGAGATCACGGGCAGCGCGCTTCCGTTCACGATGCGTGGCACGGGGGCGCTGCGCGGCGGAACCGTCGAGATAGACGCCTCGGGATCCTCGCAGTTCGTGTCCGGGCTGATGCTCTCGGCTGCGGCTTTCGACGAGGGCATCGAGATCCATCACACCGGTAAGCCCGTTCCGTCCATGCCGCACATCGACATGACCGTGGAGATGTTGAGGCGAGCCGGAGTGCGCGTGGACACTCCCGAAACCGGCGGCGACGCGAACACCTGGCGAGTGCATCCGGGTCCGATCACACCGATCGAGTGGGTCATCGAGCCGGATCTGTCCAATGCCACCCCGTTCCTGGCTGCTGCGGCAGTCACGAAAGGCGTAGTGCGCGTTCCGAATTGGCCGCAGTCGACCACCCAGCCCGGTGACGCGATCCGCGAGATCCTCGCACTGATGGGCGCTCGGGTCGATCTGACCGGCGCCACCCTGACGGTGGAGGGCCCGGACACGTTGCGCGGCATAGATTTCGATCTCCACGACGTCGGCGAGCTGACACCGACGGTCGCGGCCCTTGCAGCCCTCGCGGAGGGACCGTCCATTCTCCGAGGTATCGCCCACCTGCGTGGCCACGAGACCGACCGACTCGCGGCGCTCACCACCGAGATAGTCCGGCTCGGTGGGCGTGCAGTGGAAACCGACGACGGCATCAGAATCGACCCGGCACCGCTGCACGGCGGCAGCTGGCGCGCCTACGCCGACCACCGAATGGCCACGGCCGGCGCCATCGTCGGATTACGCGTACCCGGCGTCGAGGTCGACGACATCGGAACCACCGCCAAGACCCTTCCGGACTTCGAAAAGCTGTGGGCCGCAATGCTGGCCACCACCACACCGAGCGAGGTCGGCTCCTGACCGCCCGTCGTTACGACGAATCCGACGTCCGTATTCGACCGGGCAAGAGTTCTCGTCCGCGCACCAAGACTCGACCCGAACACAACGACGCCGAAGCAGGAATGGTCGTCTCGGTAGACCGCGGCCGGTGGGGGTGCGTACTGGGCGGCGACCCGAATCGACCGGTGGTGACGATGCGGGCCCGCGAACTGGGCCGAACCCCCATCGTGGTCGGAGACGAGGTCGACATCGTGGGCGACCTGTCGGGCAAGGTCGACACCCTGGCTCGCATCGTGCGCGTGGCCGAACGTCGTACGGTACTGCGGCGCACTGCGGACGACACCGACCCGTTCGAGCGAGTGGTGGTGGCCAATGCGGACAGATTGCTCATCGTTGCCGCGCTCGCAGACCCGCCGCCACGCACCGGATTCGTCGAACGGGCGCTGGTTGCCGCGTACGTCGGTGGCCTCGAACCCGTGCTGTGCCTGACCAAGAGCGACTTGGCCGCCCCCGAAGAATTCACCGCCGCATTCGCCGATCTCGATGTCCCTGTGGTGCTGGCAGGCCAGTCCGAGGACCTCACCGAGTTGACCGCGATGCTGGCCAACGACGTGACCGCCCTCATCGGACATTCGGGCGTCGGAAAGTCCACGCTCGTCAACAGATTGGTGCCCGACGCCTATCGCGCCACCGGGGTGGTCTCGGGCGTCGGAAAGGGCCGTCACACGTCCACGCAGTCGGTGGCACTACCGCTGCCGGGCGGCGGCTGGGTAGTGGACACACCGGGTATTCGGTCGTTCGGACTGGCGCACATCTCCCCCGAGAACGTCGTTGCCGCGTTTTCCGATCTGGCCGACACGATCGAAGACTGCCCCCGTGGGTGCACCCACCTCGGTCCTCCGGCCGACCCCGAGTGTGCGCTCGACTCACTCACCGGAGACGCAGCTCGACGCGTCGCGGCCGTGCGCCTCCTTCTCGAAGCCGTTCGAACGAACGAAGCCTGGTAGCACTCGGCTCTCTGACGGAGTCGACTGCGACCAGGCTTGCTCGTGAACGAAGGTGGCTAGGCGGCGGAACCGACCAGTTTGCGAATCCCCTTGCGTTTCTTGGTTTCTGCAATTGCGGTGCGCAGACCGCGACGCTTGCCCGTGTCGGGATCGACGGTGAACAGGCCGGCGGGAGCGTCGGCCCACTTGCGCTCCGACGCGGTCTCGGGGGCGTCGTCGCTCGTTGCCTTCAAGTACTTGTTGGGCAGCGACAGCTTCGCGATGGTGCGCCAGGACAGGAAGTACTGGTGCACGATGGAACCGGTCGTGTACGGCAGGTCGTACTTCTCGGCGAGCTCGAGAACCCGAACCTTGATCTCACGCAGTCGATTACTGGGGAGGTCGGGGAACAGATGGTGCTCGATCTGGTAGCACAGGTTTCCGCTCATGAATTCCATGACCGGTCCGGCGTTGAAGTTCGCGCTGCCGAGCATCTGACGCAGGTACCACTGCCCCTGCGTCTCGCCTTCCATGTCGGACTTGGTGAACTTCTCCGCACCGTCCGGGAAGTGACCACAGAAGATCACCGTGTTCGTCCACACGTTGCGGATCATGTTGGCAACGATGTTCGCCGTCAGCGTGGACTTCCATGCCGGGCCGGTGAGGAGCGGGTGCAGGACGTAGTCCTTGCCCACCTGCTTGCCGACCTTCTCGAGCACCTCCCGACGCTTCTGCTCGAACTCCTCGCGCGGCACGCGGCCCTTGGCAACCTTGCCCAGTTCGAGGTGCTGCAGAGCCACGCCGTACTCGAAGAACAGCTGCAACAGCAGGTTGTACACCGGATTGCCGAGGTTGAACGGCTTCCAGCGCTGGTCTCGGGTGACCCGCAGCAGGCCGTAGCCCACGTCGTCGTCCATGCCCAGCACGTTGGTGTACTTGTGGTGAATGTAGTTGTGCGTCTGCTTCCAGTGCGCCGACGGACCCGTGTTGTCCCACTCCCACGACGTGGAGTGGATCTCCGGATCGTTCATCCAGTCCCACTGGCCGTGCATCACATTGTGGCCGAGTTCCATGTTCTCGATGATCTTGGCGACCCCGAGCATGGCAGTACCGGCCAACCACGCCGGACGGCGGCGGCTGGCGAACAACACAGCTCTACCGCCGATGTCGAGGGAACGCTGCAAGCGGATCGCGTTCTTGACGTACCGGGCGTCGCGTTCGCCGCGGGACGCCTCGATGTCTCGCCGAATCGCGTCGAGCTCGTTGCCCAGCGCTTCGATGTCAGCGTCGGTCAGGTGCGCGTACTCTTTGACGTCCGTAATCGCCATGGGAAACAACCTCCTGGCAGTCGTGAACACACAGCACGCATTGATGAGCCATGTGCAATTTCTTCGCCTACCGTACCGTAACTTACGGTCGCGTAGGTTGCGGCCATGAATCTGTGTGACTACTCACAAATGACTGCGTGCATCCGATCGCCCGAGGGCCTTCGCTTGACGCTTGGCCTCCTTCTTGGCGTTGCGCAGGGCGACTCGCGCCTCCTGCATGGCCGAACGCAGGCCTCGACGTTGGCCGGTCAGCGGGTCGATCCGGAGAGCGTGTACCGCAGGCGACTCCCCGACTCGCCATCGCCGTTCGGACGAGGTCTCGGGGGCGTTGTCGGAGGTCGCGCGCAACCACTTGTCGGGCAGCGACAGCTTGTGGATGGTCCGCAGTGCCAACAGATACTGCTTACCGAGCGATCCTGTCGTGTACGGCAGGTCGTACTTCTCGCACAGTGCGTGCACCTTCTCGGCGATTTCGGAATACCGATTGCTCGGCAGGTCCGGGAACATGTGGTGCTCGATCTGGTAGCACAGGTTGCCGCTCATGAAGGCCATCACCGGGCCCGCCTCGAAGTTGGCGCTGCCCAGCATCTGGCGCAGGTACCACTCGGGGCGCGTCTCGGTGTCGAACTGCCCGATGGTGAACTTCTCGGCACCGTCGGGAAAGTGACCGCAGAAAATGACGGCGTACGCCCACAGATTACGAATCAGGTTGGCGGTGGCATTGGCCGTCAACGTGGACTTCCATGCCGGACCGGTCAATGCCGGGAACAGAACGAAGTCCTTGCCGACCTGCTTGGCGATCTTGCGCGCGAACGCTCGGTTGGCCGGAGACTTCCAGAACGTCTTTTCGTTCGGGCCGTCCAGCTCCTTCTGCGCATCGAGATCGTGCAGCGCGATGCCCCACTCGAACGTCGTCGCCAGCACGATGTTGGCGATCGGCTGCACGAGGTTGATCGGCTTCCACGGCTCGTCCCGCGTCATGCGCAGAATTCCGAAGCCGATGTCGTCGTCCATGCCGACGATGTTGGTGTACGTGTGGTGCGAGTAGTTGTGCGCTCGTTTCCACTGCTCGGACGGGCCGGTCTGGTCCCATTCCCACGACACGGAATGTATTTCCGGGTCGTTCATCCAGTCCCATTGGCCGTGCATGACGTTGTGGCCGAGTTCCATGTTCTCGATGATCTTCGCGACGCTGAGCATCGCCGTCCCGGCAAGCCATGCCGGCCGATACTTGCTGCCGAGCAGCACTGCGCGCCCACCGAGTTCGAGTAGTCGCTGCAGTCTGATCGTTCGCCGGATGTAGGCGGCATCGCGTTCGCCACGACTGTCCTCGACGTCGCGGCGGATCGCGTCGAGTTCACGCCCGAAGGCTTCCATGTCTTCTTCGCTCAGGTGCGCGAATTCTTTGATATCGGTGATGGCCACCGGGTCCTCCAACAGTTGAGTGCAGTGCCCGAAATATCATGGTTCGTCTGTGGGCAACCTACGTGAGCGTAACCCAACAAACTGAGAAGGCAGTGTGGGAAAAACAGACCTACAGTTCTAATGTGCAGTCGCCTGCAGCAGCGGAAATGCAGGTCTGCACACGATCTCCCTCGCTGTGCTCCTTACCGGAACGAAGGTCGATCACGTGCCCTGCGGTCAACGGGACCACACAGGTCTGGCAGATACCCATCCGGCATCCGAACGGCATCTGAACACCGAGACTCTCACCGGCCTCGAGCAGGCTCGTGGCCCCGTCGGCAGTGACCTTCTTGTCCGATTTGGAGAACGTCACGGTGCCGCCGGCACCGGAGGTGTCGGCGCGGGAGATCTCGAACCTCTCGAGGTGCAACCTGTCGTCGATGCCCTCGCGCTTCCAGGTCTTCTCGATCTCTTCCAGAAGAGCGGCAGGACCACACGCCCAGGTGTCGCGCGTGCGCCAATCGGGGTACAGCTCGTCGAGCGAGGCGAGCGCGAACTTTCCGTCGGATCGCGTCAGCTGGACATGCGAGGTGAAGTTGGGATGAGACTTCTCCAACGCCGAGAGCTCGGCGGCGAACATGACCTCGTCCTCGGTGGGAGCCGAATGGATGTGCACCGTGTCCGGCATGTCCCCGTGTCGATCCAGTGCCCGCAGCATCGAGATGATCGGAGTGATGCCGCTACCGGCCGTCACGAACAGGATCTTGTTCGGCGGCGGGACCGGCAACGCGAAGTTCCCCTTCGGAGCGGCCAGGCGAACGATCGTTCCCTGCGGCACACCGCCGACGAGATGCGAGGACAGGAAGCCCTCGGGCATCGCCTTGACCGTGATGGAAATCAGCTTGTCTTCCCAGTTCGGCGGCGACGTCAACGAGTACGAACGCCAGTGCCATCGGCCGCCGAGATGCAGGCCGATTCCGATGTACTGACCCGGCTGATAGTCGAAGTTGAAGCCCCAACCGGGCCTGATCACCAAGGTCACCGCGGTCGCAGTTTCCTGCTCCACTCGCACGATCCGACCCCGCAGCTCGCGTGCCGACCACAACGGGTTCGCCAGGTGCAGGTAGTCGTCCGGAAGCAAGGGAGTGGTGATGCGGGTGAAGGCACCGCGCACCATGTTGAGCCTGGGGCGCTTGGGTGCCGAGACGCCGGCCGCCGGAGCTTCCAGCCACTTCTTCAGATCCATCGGGTATTCCATCCCCTCGAGCGAGACACTGAGCCGCATCCGGCCATCGAGGTTACGCTACCGTAGGTTCGGGTCGTGGTCACCGTCGTGGCAAGGGTGCGGGGACCATCACAGCGTAATCACAGGAGTTCGAGGAGAAACGACAACTCCTGTGGTGCGTACCACGCCAACGTGTGGTCCTCGGCGTCTCCGAGCACGAATTCCGCGTCGGCGTCGCCCATGTCGGCCGCATCTACGGCCGCCGCAGCCTTCTCGACTGCCGATTCGGCTCCCTCGAGATCGACGTGGACCGACGCCACCTGATCCATCCGAAGGGGCTCCTTCAACCGCACGACGGCATCGTCGAGATCGGGTCGCAAGGTGGGGTCGTCCACATCCGCCGCGATCACCGCCCGCCGATAGACCACGCCCTCGGCGACCGTCCCGGTATCGGCTTCGTCGTCGACGGCCGCCGCGATCAAGCGCAGCGAAGCCCGTGCGGCCTCCCCCATCGCCACCTCGGCCAACTCCTCGTCGTCGCCGGAGGAATAGGCCTCGCGCAGCGTCGGCGTCACCGCGAACGCCGTCCGCGAAATCGGGCTGAATTCACCCTCCGCCGACAACACTTTCAAGAATTCCAGAGTCGCCGGAACGTAGACACGCATTGCAGAAGACCTCACACTCTCGATTCGTTACTCGCGTCGACCAACTCTTCCAGTGCCTCGTGCAGCAATGCCGTCACCACGTCCACGTCGGGCATGGCACCCCGATCGGCATTGAGTCCGAAGAAGACGAAACCGTCGTAGGACGTCAGCCCGATACTCATCGCCTGGTTCTCGAACAACGGCGAGACCGGATACATCTCGAGCATGCGCGCGCCGCCGACGTAGAGGGGAAATTGCGGTCCGGGAGCGTTGGTCACGATCAGATTGAACACCCGCTGAGACAGTCGGCTGCCTGCCCGCGCGCCCATGGCATGCAGACTGGCCGGCGCAAAGCCGGTGATGCGCATCAACGTCTGCGCGGTGACACCACGACTCTGGTTGGCATGTGCATCGGTGGCGTGTGCGATGTGCGAAAGCCGTACCACCGCATTCGATTCCCCGACAGGCAGGTCGACGAGGAACGACGCGATCTCACTGCGATCGTCCTCGTTCGGCTCGACCTGACGATCCCCCACGTCCCCGAAGCCGACACGATCGGCGGACACGTACACCGACATCGGCACCATGGCTCGGACCGTCGAGGAGGCCGTCACGGGTTCGCCGCGCGAGAGCAACCAGTTGCGCAATGCCCCGGTGACGACCGCGAGCACCACGTCGTTGATCGAGCAACCGAAGCGGTTGTGAATTTTGCGGTAGTCCGACAGCTCTGTCTTGGCAACCGCAAATCTGCGGTTCCGAGAAATCGGGGCGTTGAGCGGACTCGACGGAGCGGTCTGGGTCGCGGTGCGGAGCAGGGCCGCAACCTTTCCCGCAGCACGCACCGCGTCACCCGCGACGCCCGCAACGCCGTTCATTGCGCCACGCAAGGCGTCGAGACTCTCCCCCGGCCGCACCACCAACTCGGTGAGCGCGTCGATGACCAGGGCAGCATCCTTGGGCTCGCGCGCGGGCATCCACAGTTCCTCGACCGCGGGCGGCGGATTCTTGCTGGCGTCGAGAATGACCTGCCCGATGTCGAGTGCGTGCTCACCGTCGACGAGTGCGGAGTGGGACTTGGTGAAGATGGCAAAACGATTCTTCGACAGTCCCTCGACCAGATACATCTCCCACAGCGGCCGAGTGCGGTCGAGGGGTCGCGAGGTCAACCGCGCGATCAAATCGTGCAGTTGATCATCCGAGCCCGGCTTCGGAAGTGCCGATCGCCGGATGTGGTAGGTGATGTCGAACTCTGCGTCGTCGACCCATACCGGCCTGGCCAACCCGAAGGCGACTTCGCGAACCTTCTGCCGGTATCGGGGAACCAGCGCCAATCGCTGCTCGACCAACGACAGCAGCCGCTCGTAACTGAAACCGCTGCGCGGGGTTCGGAAGATCGCGAGCGAGCCGAGGTGCATAGGACTGCTACTGGCCTCGAGAAAGTAGAACGACGCATCCTGCGCTGTCAGCCTGGTCGCCATCGCGTGTTCCAGTCTCCGTCCTTGCGTGGAGGTCGCACCCGCTCGAGTGGGTCGGGCGCGCGGTGTGGCTCGAACCTAGAGTACGTGGCCGCTCACCGCCGGTCGCGGGGTCGTTCGAGGACTCGTGTCGCAGGAGCGGACCGGATCGGTCGGGGGAACCGATTCACGCCACCAACCGTCAATGTCGGTGTGAGCGTCATGGAATCGAACGAACCGCCGTCCGGCCCGAGTACTTCCGGGCCGAGCTCGCCGTTACACGCCGAGCATCATTGCTTCCTCTCGCGGGTCGCTCCGTTCGAGCCCCCGCTCTCGTCCACCACCGTCCACCCGAGGGATCGAGCACAGGCCACGGAACCGAGACCGGCTGTGCACCGAACATCGGTGCGCAGCAACCGTTCTCGGCGACGAGCCGAGCCGGCTGCACGCCCGGTCATGGCCGCCGACGCCCGGCCGGTCGTTCCCGCCGACGCGCGGTCGTCGGCCGACCGCGCGATGCGCATCCTCATCGAAGTGATCGACCGCCGCCGAAGTGCCGATCAACTCTCGATGTTGTTCAGCACTCCGATGATCGATCTGGTGCGGACCATCGTCCGCAATCCGCCACCGGGCCGACGGCTCGGTTTCGCCGCCGTGCACCGGGTGCACGTGGTGTACCAGTCCGAACACTCCGCGGAAGTATTCGGCTCGTACACCCGTGGCCCGCGCATGTTCGCTTTCGCGGGCCGGATCGAGCTGGCAGTCGATCCGCGTCGACCCGGCTGGACGGTCACGTCGTTGCGAGTAGGGTGAGCCCGTCTCGCAGCGAAGTGACCTCGACGTGCCCTACTTCTTGCGCTTCGAGCGGGCTGCCTTCTTCGGGGCCTTGCTCTGCGCCCTGGCCGCTTCGCGACGCTCACGGCGTGTGCCATCGGCGGCGGATTCGTTGCCGCCGACCGACGCACCCGATCGGCGCACGTCGGTGCCACCGCCCTCGGCCGGACCGGAGAACGTCAGTCGCCGCTCTTCCTCGTCCTCGAGGCCCTTCGCACGCAGCGCCGACGGCACGGCCGGAGCCGCCGGTGCCGGATCTGCCGGCGCCGCCGGTCGCGAACTCGTCGCTGTCGGAGTCGGGGTCGCAGCCGATGCCGCGGCCGGACGCCCGGACGACACCGGGGACGCGAGGCCGGGAGCGACGGACAGACCGGCCGACGCGGCAGGGCCCGTGGGTGCCGGCGTTGCCTCGACCTGCAGATTGAACAGGAAGCCGACCGACTCCTCTTTGAGTCCGTCGAGCATGCCCTGGAACATGTCGTAGCCCTCGCGCTGGTACTCGACCAGCGGATCACGCTGAGCCATCGCGCGCAGCCCGATGCCCTCCTTGAGGTAATCCATCTCGTAGAGGTGCTCGCGCCACTTACGGTCCAAGACGGACAGCAGCACTCGTCGCTCGAGTTCGCGCATGCCGTTCTCGCCTGCGATGCCGTCGATCTCGGCCTCGCGGGCGGCATAGGCCGAGCGAGCGTCCTCGAGCAGCGCCTCGCGCAGTTCGTCCCGGCTCAGGTCACCCTTCTCGCCGTCTTCGTTCTCGCCCGAGAGATCCTTGTGGTCGATCCCGACCGGGTACAGGGTTTTGAGCGCAGTCCACAGCTGCTCCAGATCCCAGTCCTCGACGTACCCCTCGCTCGTCGCACCGTCGACGTAGGCGGTGATCACGTCGGTGATCATGCCCTCGACCTGGCCCTCCATGTCGGCACCTTCGAGGATGCGCCGACGCTCCTCGTAGATGACGGTGCGCTGCTGGTTCATCACCTCGTCGTACTTGAGGACGTTCTTGCGGATCTCGAAGTTCTGCTGCTCGACCTGCGTCTGAGCACTCTTGATGGCTTTGGACACCATCTTGGCTTCGATCGGGACGTCGTCGGGGAGGTTGAGCCGAGTCATGATCGATTCGAGTGCGCCGCCGTTGAATCGACGCATCAGCTCGTCGCCGAGCGAGAGGTAGAACCGTGACTCACCCGGATCACCCTGACGGCCGGAACGACCGCGAAGCTGGTTGTCGATTCGGCGCGAGTCGTGCCGCTCGGTACCGAGGACGTACAGGCCGCCCGCCTCGCGCACGGTGTCCGCGTCGGCCTTGACCTGAGCCTTGACCTCTTCCAGAGCAGGCTCCCACGCGGCCTCGTACTCCTCGGGGGTCTCCACCGGATCCAAGCCCTGCTTACGCAGCTTCAGGTCGGCGAGGATGTCGGGGTTACCGCCGAGCACGACGTCGGTGCCACGGCCGGCCATGTTGGTTGCCACCGTGACCGCGCCCTGACGACCGGCCTCGGCGATGATCGTCGCCTCCTGCTCGTGGAACTTCGCGTTCAGCACGTTGTGGGCGACGCCGCGCTTGGTGAACTGCTTCGACAGATATTCCGAACGTTCCACGCTCGTGGTGCCGATGAGAACCGGCTGGCCCTTCTCGTGCCGCTCGACGACGTCGTCGACCACGGCATCGAACTTGGCTTCTTCCGTCTTGTAGATCAGGTCGCCGTTGTCGACGCGCACCATCGGGCGGTTCGTCGGGATCGGAATGACGCCCAATCCGTAGATCTGATGCAGCTCAGCGGCCTCGGTCTCGGCCGTACCGGTCATTCCCGAGAGCTTGTCGTACAGGCGGAAGTAGTTCTGCAGGGTGATGGTGGCCAGAGTCTGATTCTCGGCCTTGATCTCCACCTTCTCCTTGGCCTCGATGGCCTGGTGCATGCCTTCGTTGTAGCGGCGTCCCACCAGGATGCGACCGGTGAACTCGTCGACGATGATGACCTCGCCGTCGCGGACGATGTAGTCCTTGTCCTTGGTGTAGAGCTCCTTGGCCTTGATCGCGTTGTTGAGGTAGTTCACCAGTGGCGAATTGGCGGCCTCGTAGAGGTTGTCGATGCCCAGCTGATCTTCGACCAGCTCGACGCCTGCTTCGTGCACACCGATGGTCCGCTTACGAATGTCGACCTCGTAGTGGGTGTCCGGCTTCAACATCGGAGCGATTCGGGCGAATTCTCCGTACCACTTGCTCGACGCGTCGGCCGGGCCCGAGATGATCAGAGGAGTACGAGCTTCGTCGATCAGGATGGAGTCGACCTCGTCGACCACGGCGAAGTTGTGCCCCCGCTGCACCAGGTCGTCGAGCGAGTGCGTCATGTTGTCGCGCAGGTAGTCGAACCCGAACTCGTTGTTGGTGCCGTAGGTGATGTCGGCGGCATACGCTGCGCGGCGTTCCACCGGCGTCATCCCGGACAGGATCACATCGACCGACAGACCGAGGAAGCGGTGCACGCGCCCCATCCACTCCGAGTCACGCTTGGCGAGGTAATCGTTGACCGTCACCACGTGAACGCCGTCTCCCGAGATGGCGTTGAGGTACGCGGGCAGAACACAGGTCAGTGTCTTGCCCTCACCGGTCTTCATCTCGGCGATGTTGCCGAAGTGCAGAGCGGCACCGCCCATGACCTGAACATCGAAGTGTTTCTGCGAGAGAACTCGCCACGAAGCCTCACGCGCAACCGAGAAGGCCTCGGGCAACAGCTGGTCCAGGCTCTCCCCTGCGGAGTACCTCTCCCTGAACTCCGCGGTCTTGCCGCGCAGTTCGTCGTCGGAAAGGCTCTCGACGTCGGGAGACAGGGTCGAGACGTGGTCAGCGATGTTCTTGAGGCGCTTGACCATGCGACCTTCACCAACACGGAGCAGCTTGGAAAACGACAGCGACGGCACGGGCTTTCTCGTCCTCGATCCTCGGTTCACGGGTACTGACACGAACAACTGCATCACGAACAACAGCATCACGAACAACAGTGCAGTGCTGACTACACAGCATCACTGTACGAGCGTGCGGGTTCATCACCACGGCATCTGCGCGGCGGGTGACCCGAACGCGTCCATGGTAAGCGGTGCCGCTGCGGACGCGGCATACCGAGTGTCGGTCGCGAGGGATCTCGGGTGCGCCATCCGGACAACACCGACACCGCAATCGACACGGCACCGACACAGCACTGCAGGCTCGACGTGGGGATCGAGTCCTCCGACATCGAGCCTGCAGCGATGACGTGATTTCACGGACGGCGAACGAATTCTGTCGCCGCGAACGGGCGGGTCAGGTGAGTCTGATCAAGCCGTAATCGAAGGCGTGCCGTCGATATACCACCGACGGTCGGTCGGTGGCACTGTCGTGGAACAGGAAGAAGTCGTGGCCGACGAGCTCCATCTCGTACAGTGCGTCGTCGACACTCATGGGAGCGGCCGAGTGCACCTTGGTGCGCACGATGTGCCCCGGTCCGCTCTGATCGTCCTCGAAGGAATCGAGCTTGGTATCGGGGTCGAGTGCCAGAGTCTCGTCTTCGGCGAGCTCGGCAGTGGCCTCGGCGACGGAGACGGGTCTCTTCTCTCCGTAGTGAACCTTGCGCCGGTCCTTCGTGCGCCTGAGTCTGCTCTCCAGTTTGGACGTCACCGCCTCGAGTGCGGCATAGAAACTGTCTGCGCACGCTTCGGCACGAACCACCGGGCCTTTGCCCTTCGCGGTGATCTCCACGCGTTGACATGCTTTGGCCTGACGGCGATTTCGTTCGTGCTGCAGTTCGACATCGAACAAGTAGATGGAGGGGTCGAAGCGCTCCAGGCGAGCCAGTTTTTCGGAGACGTATATCCGGAAATGGTCCGGTATCTCGACGTTGCGGCCCTTGACCACAACGTCCGCATTGCTCTTGGCGGGTTCTTCCGAAGGCTTCTCGTCGAAGAAAACCGAGGCTTGTGAAGGGGTCGTCACGCGTACCTCCCGATATCGGCCGCGCCCACTGTTGGACGTGGCAAGTGTGCATGCCGAATGGGGAACCTTCCGGCATCAGAGTCCGGGGCATCACCTCGCATCTTGTCCAGTGGGTGCGTGTCCGCGACGTTAGTCGGTCATCGACTCGTGTGCCACCGTTCACCCCGAATTGGTTGTGGGCGTGTCTCCGTCGATGATGCTCAGGCACTCGCCACGACGAGTGCACCGGCAATGGGTACTCCGAAATCGCCTAGCACTCTTGCCGACTCGGCCAGCGTGGCACCGGTGGTCACGACGTCGTCGATCAGCAGAACCGTGAAAGCCGCAGCTTGGGATGCACCTGCGTGAAGTCGTGAACGACGGACCCCGACAGCTTCGATCCGTCCCGCCACGTTGTGCTGACGTTGTCCGGCCGACAACCCGACCGAATCTCTGGCCCCACCGGACATTCGCAGCAACTCGGGCACGAGCACTCGCTCCGGCGCCAATTCTTCGGCCGCGATCCGAGCGCATCGCAGGACGGGATCACCCCCGCGTGCCCGGGCCGCGCGGGCGCGAGAAGGGGCGCAGACCAGAATCAGCGACCCGAGCTCCGGGGGATCGATCTCACCGGCCTCACGTAGATGTCCGACGGCCGCCGCCAACGCATGTCCCAATGGCCGGGCCACCGACCGGCGACCCCGTTCCTTCACGGCGATGACTGCACCGCGACGCGGTCCGCTGTACGTGCCGAGAGCCCAACACGGCATACCGGGATCCACCCGGGGACGAACGAGAACGGGCGGTACCGACAGCGCCTCTCGACACACTCGGCACCAGTCCTCCCCCGGCATCCCACAACCAGCACATTCGAGCGGGAGAACCAGATCGAGGAGTGTTCGCATGAGCGCGGAGTCTGCCCGCAACCACCGACACGAGAGGTGCCTGCGTCAGCCGGGCAGTATCGGCGTCGCCTTCACACCGGCCAGACCGGTGACCTCGCGCCAGTAACGATCGCCGACGGGATCGGCGTTGTTGAGCGCGAACACTGCACGCGCGTCGGCTACGTACTCCGTTTCCGGCGACGCATCGACCGCCAGGACCGGCGTCGTCAGGTTGCGCGAGGGAAGGGCGTCCATCCTCGATCCGTCGACCGTCACCTGCACCACCGGGGTGTCCGTGGCGACCCTCGCGATGACGATGGTGTCTCCGGTGGACCAGTCCAAGCTGGTGGCGTCACTGCCGAGTCCGATGGCCACCGCGCGAGGCGAGGTCAGCGAGTACACGCCCGAGGGATCACGCACCACCGTCGCCACGTACACGACGCCATCGACGATGAGCGCTGCCCGGACGCCGTCGCGCGCCAATCGCAGTTCGGTGATTCGGGTTCCCAGGGTGGTGACGGCGGCGGCGTCGACGGGTATCACGGACACCTGACCGGTGGAGGGGTCACGAGCGGCTCGAATGACGTTGGTCCCATCGATCACTGCCCAAGCCGCATTGTCGTCCGAGCCCCAGGTGGGCCGCGTGATCGACTGCCCCTCGGCAACCGGGAACGCGCCTCCGTCGTAGCTGCCCACCATGAGGGTGCTCGACGGGGCGGGTGCCGGCCGTCCGGTGTCCGCGACTCCCGCCACGAGGGTGCCGTCGTTGGACAACGCCACCGAGCGCAGGTTGCGAGCCTGTCCGAAATATCCGGGGGCGGGGGTGGTCTCCGCCTCGTCGACGCGTAGTAATCCTCCCGATGCCAGCGCGTGCAGACCGATGCTGTCGTCGGTGCCACCGAGTGGATCGAAGGAGTCGACGCCCGCAGTCGTCCACCCGTCGGGTTTGGTCGTATCGATGGGTTGACCGTCGGCCAGCAGCACGTACGGGCCGGCGACCTCGGCCGAAGCGAGCGTCCAGATCACTTGGGCGGCAAGGAGTTCGCGGTCGCGGTCTCCCTTGTTCTGGAGGCCGCCGAAGTCGATCTTGATGCCGCCGAGCCCCACCCCCACCTGAGAGGTCTGACCGTCGGCCTTGGTGATGGGGCCGCGAATGCTCACGTCGTCGGACAGTTCGTTGCTCACCGCTGCGGACAGCGCCGACTTGGGGCCGTCGATGAGCAGCTGCACCAGTTGATTGGCCAGCTGGTCCTGCGAACCGCTCGTCCAGCGCACATCGGGCACGAGCACGCCGCCCAGAGGATCCACGAAGTAGAGCGATCGCTGCTGATAGGTGTTGAGAAATGCGGATCGATCGATGACGACACCGGGCGGGAGCTTCGAGATGCGCCATTGGCCGTCCACCCGCGTCATCTCGATCGCGACGTCGAAGGTGTCCGAACCCGCCTGATACTCCCCGCCCGAGGCCAGCATCCCGGACGTCGTCGACCGGATAGTGAACTGCGCGGAGTCGGCGGTACGTGGTCCGGACAGCGTGTCGATCCGGTCCGCGACGACGGTGCGCGCTCCGTCGTCCCAGGTGCCCGACGCCTCCTCGGTGAGGAACTGCCGAGCGGCCTGATGCCTGTTGGCCGATACTGCGCTGGCCTCGAAGAAGTCGTCCAACAAGCGATCCGGTTCGCGTCCGGGCTCGGGGGCCGGGGCACTCGTGGGTACGGCACCGGCGGTCAGGGTTCCGATGGCTTGGGGGCTTGAGGATTCGGGCAGGCTGGCGCAGCCGCCGACGAGCGCCGTCACGAGTGCGCAGATCGCCAGTACCCGACTACCCCGACGAGCCGATCGGATCACGTGACGGACTCCGGTGCCGACGTCGTCTGTGCGGACGACTTCTGCGCGGACGTCTTCTGTGCGGTGATGGCCGGAATGGGCTGTCCCTGTGCGTATTTCTTGGTGCTGGGCTTGAGTGGCAGCGGGGATCCGATCACCTTGTGCCCGCGCACGAGTGGCAGCGTGAGCCGGAAGCACGCGCCCTCCCCCACAGCACCCCACGCCTCGAGCTTACCGTCGTGCAGTCGGGCGTCCTCGACGCTGATCGCCAGCCCCAGTCCGGTGCCGCCGGAACGCCTGACGCGAGAGGGATCCGAGCGCCAGAACCGGTTGAACACCAACTTCTCCTCGCCGGGGCGCAGGCCGATTCCTTGGTCGCGCACCACGAACGCGGCCGCATCGGCATCCGAGCGCAGTCGCAGCAGAACCGGCTTGCCTTCGCCGTGATCGAGTGCGTTGGCGAGCAGGTTGCGCAGTATCCGCTCCACTCTCCTCGGGTCCACCTCGGCGATCACCGCTGTATCGGGCATGTCCACGATCACCTCGGTGCCGGTTTCACGCGCCAGGTGCCGAACGGTGGACACGGCCGCGCGGGCGCACATCCGAAGGTCGAGTTGTTCGGCGGCCAGTTCGGCCACACCCGCGTCGTGGCGACTGATCTCGAGCAGATCACCGAGCAGTGTCTCGAAGCGATCCAGCTCGTTGACCAGTAGCTCCGACGACCTCTTGAGTGCCGGCTCGAGGTCGTCGCTGGCGTCGTGGATGAGATCCGCGGCCATGCGCACGGTAGTGAGTGGGGTTCGAAGCTCATGGCTCACATCGGAGGTGAACCGGCGCTGCAGGTTACCGAATTCCTCGAGTTGCGTGATCTGCTTCGAGAGACTTTCGGCCATCTCGTTGAACGACATCGCGAGTCTGGCCATGTCATCTTCACCACGAACCGGCATCCGCTCCTTGAGCCTGCCGTCGGCGAAGCGCACCGCGATCCTCGACGCGGATCGGATGGGAAGAACCACCTGGCGCGCGACGAGCATCGCGATCGCGGCAAGGAGTACCAGTAGCACCACGGCACCGATGAACAGCGTGCCGCGTACCAGAGAGAGCGTCCGGTCTTCGCTGGCGAGCGGGAAGATGAGATACAGCTGTAGCGCCGAGATGTCGGATCCGGTGGGTGATCCCATGATGAGCGCCGATCCGGAATACCCGCCGTCGCTGTCGGTCACGGTGGCGTACTGCGAGCTGATCAGGCCCTTCTTCACGAAATCGCGCAGGCTGGCCGGAATCTGGTCGACCGGGCCGACCGACGCTTCTGCGCGGGTCGCGTCACCTTCGACGATCAGAACGGGATCGAACGACCCCGCCGACCCGGTGGTCGATGCCGCGTCCAGGTCCTGGTTGGTCAGTGCTGCCCGTGCGCGTTCGAGACGCGTCGCGAGCCCGCTCGAGTCGTCGGCCCCGGCGAGGTTGCCCTCGACGGTGGTTCGCGACCTGTCGAGCTCCTCGGTGGCCGCCGACAACTTGGCCTCGAGCAGCCGATCGGTGATCTGAGAAGTCAGGACCACACCGAGGATGAGGATGACGACCAGGGACAGCGTCAACGTCGACACGACAACGCGGAGCTGCAGCGACCGTCGCCAGGCGTGGCCCAGCAACGTACTCAGCGAGCGAAACCAGCGCAGCAGAGGGGAAAATTTGCCGTTGATTCGCCGCCGAGAATGGGAGAAACCGATCACGGCGGTCCGGCCTTGTAGCCGACACCCCTCACGGTCAACACCACCTCAGGGTTCTCCGGATCCTTCTCGACCTTGGCACGGAGACGCTGCACGTGCACGTTGACCAGCCGGGTATCCGCGGCGTGGCGGTAGCCCCAGACCTGTTCGAGCAGCACCTCACGGGTGAACACCTGACGGGGCTTGCGCGCCAACGCCACCAACAGATCGAATTCGAGAGGTGTCAGCGACACCAGTTCGTCGCCGCGGCTGACCTTGTGCGCGGGCACGTCGATGACGATGTCCGCGATGGAGAGCAGCTCGGCCGGTTCGTCCTCGGTCCTGCGCAGACGCGCTCGTACGCGGGCGACGAGTTCCTTGGGCTTGAACGGCTTCATGATGTAGTCGTCCGCACCGGATTCGAGGCCGAGCACGACGTCGACGGTGTCGGTCTTGGCTGTCAGCATCACGATCGGGACGCCCGAATCCGCTCGCAGTACGCGGCAGACGTCGATGCCGTTCATCCCCGGGAGCATCAGATCCAGCAACACCAGATCCGGTCGGTTCTCGCGTACGGCCGCCAACGCTTGGGTGCCGTCACCGACCACGAAGGGCTCGAATCCCTCACCGCGCAGCACGATGGTGAGCATCTCCGCGAGAGCCGAATCGTCGTCCACAACCAGAATCCGAGGCTTCATGGTCCTATGGTGTCACTTTCGGCTCGCCTGATGGCTGATTGGACAACTCGGCGGCGAGTCGATCGGGATCTACGTCGGCGGTGACGACCTGCCACGGCGACACCCAGTTCCTCTCCGCGAGAGCGCCGTACACGGCCGAGGTCCTGCTCTGCAGAGAGCCGTCGCGTTCGTAGGCATCACGAGTTCGGGCGACGTCCGTACTTTCGCGGGCCGCAGCCCGCTGCGCGGCGAGCGCGACAGGCACGTCGAGCAGAATCTGCACGTCCGGAACCGGCACGTCGAAGCGGTCGAATTCGAGCGCCCTGACCCACTCGGCAGCCTCACCGCCCGCGGCCTGTTCCAACCGAGCAGCGGTGTAGGCCGCATTGGAGGCGACGTAACGGTCCAGGAGCACTACGTCGTTGAGAGACAACAACTCTCGAATTTCGGTTGCCGCGTCCCTGCGATCGAGCGCGAACAACAGTGCCATCGCGTGCACACTGCCTGCGGTGTCGCCGTGTTCGCCGTGCAGCGCTTCCGCCGCCAGATCGGCATGCACCGATCGGCCGTACCTCGGAAACCCGATGCGCGCGACGTCGAGACCGCCGCGTTCCCACGCCGAAACGAGCCGACGGGCGAGCGTGTTCTTGCCCGCACCGTCGACTCCTTCGATAACGAAGAGCACACCCACTACAGGTCAGTAGCGGTAGTGCTCGGGCTTGTACGGGCCCTCGACGTCGACGCCGATGTACTCGGCCTGCTCCTTGGTGAGCTTGGTGATCGAGCCGCCGAGTGCTTCGACGTGAATGCGCGCGACCTTCTCGTCCAGGTGCTTGGGCAGGCGGTAGACCTCGTTGTCGTACTCGTCCGGCTTGGTCCACAGCTCGATCTGAGCGATGACCTGATTGGAGAAGCTGTTGCTCATGACGAAGGACGGGTGACCGGTGGCGTTGCCGAGGTTCAGCAAACGGCCCTCGGACAGCACGATGATCGAGTGGCCGTCCTTGAACTGGTACTCGTCGACCTGCGGCTTGATGTTGATGCGCGTGACGTCCGGGGCCTTCTCCAGCCCGGCCATGTCGATCTCGTTGTCGAAGTGGCCGATGTTGCCCAGAATCGCCTGGTGCTTCATCTTGCGCATGTGCTCGAACGTGATGATCGACAGGTTGCCCGTCGAGGTGATCACGATGTCTGCCTGCTCGATGAATTCTTCGACCGTGCGCACGTCGAAACCGTCCATGAGCGCCTGCAACGCGTTGATCGGGTCGGCCTCGGTGACGGTCACGCGGGCGCCCTGGCCCTTGAGTGCCTCGGCGCAGCCCTTGCCCACATCGCCGTAGCCACACACCAGCACGGCCTTGCCGCCGATGAGGACGTCGGTGCCGCGGTTGATGCCGTCGATCAACGAGTGGCGGGTGCCGTACTTGTTGTCGAACTTGCTTTTGGTGACCGAGTCGTTGACGTTGATGGCAGGGAACGTGAGCTCTCCCGCGGCGGCGAACTGGTACAGCCGCAACACACCGGTGGTGGTCTCCTCGGTGACGCCCTGGACGGACGCTGCAACCTCGGTCCACTTGGTCGTCGACGCCTCGAGCGAACGGCGCAGAAGGCCGAGAAACACCTTGTACTCGTCGGAATCGTGGTCGTCGTCGGTCGGCGGAACTACGCCGGCCTTCTCGAACTGAGCGCCGCGAAGCACCAGCATCGTGGCGTCACCGCCGTCGTCGAGGATCATGTTGGCAGGCTGCTCGGGCCACGTGAGCATCTGCTCGGCCGCCCACCAGTACTCCTCGAGGCTCTCGCCCTTCCAGGCGAACACCGGAACACCCTTGGGCTCTTCGACGGTTCCGTACGGTCCGACGACCACGGCAGCAGCCGCGTGATCCTGGGTGGAGAAGATGTTGCACGACGCCCAACGAACCTCCGCACCGAGGGCCACCAGGGTCTCGATCAATACGGCGGTCTGCACGGTCATGTGTAGCGATCCCGACACGCGCGCTCCCTTGAGCGGCTGAACGTCTGCGTATTCGCGACGCAGCGCGATCAGACCGGGCATCTCGTGCTCGGCCAGCCTGATCTCTTTGCGGCCGAATTCTGCGAGCGACAGGTCTGCGACCTTGAAGTCGATTCCACCGCGGTGCTCCACGGTGAGTGCCGATCCTGATGTAACTGAGGTCGTCATCTTGCCTCTCCTGTTGACTGAGTATCCGTCCACCAGGCTATCGGGTCCGCGCGGCGGAAGTATCGACTGCCCAGTGCGACAAGTCCGCGGCGAGTACCCGCGCTATCCGTTTCGTCCGGCTCGCGCCAGTATTCGGGCACGCTTGCGGGGAAGGATGTTGGCGCGGGTGACGTCGCCTCGGTAGTGCGCCAATACCCGGGGGTCCATCACTCGACGCCACAGCGGCGGGATTGCGGCGAGGATCACCATCGACGCGTAGCCGGCCGGCAGCTGTGGAGCCTCGTCGCACGAGAGCAGCGTCTGATAACGCTTGCCGGGATTTGCGTGGTGATCACTGTGCCGCTGCAGGTGGTAGAGAAAAATGTTCGTGCAGATTCTGTCGCTGTTCCAACTGTGGCGGGGCGAGCACCGAACGTACTTTCCGCGTTCGTTCGTCTCGCGCAGCAGCGCATAGTGCTCCACGTAGTTCACCATTTCGAGCAGCACGAATCCGACGACTGCCTGCAGCAGAAGGTACGGCGCGATGCCCCACCCGAACACGGCCATCAACCCGACGAAGAGCACGGCGCTCAGCAGCCAGGTGTGCAGCAGCGCATTGGTGGGGCTCGCGACCGAGCGGCCCTTGCGACGTAGACGCTGCGCCTCGAGCTTCCATGCGGAGACGAACCCCAGGACAGTGCTGCGCGGCACGAACGTCCACACGCTCTCGCCGAGTCGCGCACTCGCGGGATCGTCCGGGGTCGCAACCCGAACGTGATGGCCACGGTTGTGTTCTACGAAGAAGTGCCCGTAGAGCGTCTGCGACAGCGCGATCTTGGCCAGCCACCGCTCGTGCTGCTCGATGCGGTGACCCAACTCGTGAGCGGCGTTGATGCCGGTGCCTGCCACCAGGCCCACCGTCACCGCGAGCCCGATCTTGTCCACCACCGTCAGGTTGCCGTACGCCCACATCCAACACGCAATGATCAGCCCGATGAATTGGATGGGAAGGAAAAGATAGGTACACCAGCGGTAGTAACGATCGTTCTGCAGTTTCTCACTGGCCGATTCGTCCGGGTTGTGCCCGTCCTCACCGGCGATCAGGTCGATCACCGGGATGATGACGAAGAACACCAGAACACCACTCCACCAGAAGATCGGCATACCGGTCCAGAGCACCAACTGCGACGGCAACAGCGCCGAAGCCGGGGCCAACAGCCCCAGCATCCACAGATAGCGCTTGTTGGTGTGCCAGCGAACCGATCGTCCGTCGGCCTTCGAATCCCGCCCCCCGACAGCGACACCCGAATCCTTCGAGGAAGTGACCCGGCCGTCCACACTCACTGTTTCAACACCCTCTCATCGAACCGTACGAGTCCCTGAAGTCTGTTTTCGAGGGTATAACATTCTCGCGGTTCGATGTGACCTCGACCGAATTCGGCCGTGCTTCCTAGGACGAGCTACAAAGACGGCACGGTTACTTCTCGGTCGTGGTCTTCCCTGCTTCGCGGAGTCCCATGACCGAATGACGCCTGCTGTAGAGCACGTAGATCACTACACCCGCGGCCATCCAGACCAGGAACCGCAGCCACGTCTCGACCGACAGGTTCAGCATCAACCACAGGCAGGCGAGTACTGCGAGGATCGGCACGAGCGGAACCCACGGCACCCGGAAGCCGCGCTCGAGATCGGGTCGAGTCTTGCGCAGAACGAGAACACCTGCCGACACGAGTACGAATGCGAACAGCGTTCCGATGTTCACCATCTCTTCGAGAGTGCCCAGCGGAACGAAGGCCGCGAGCAGTCCGACGATGACGCCGACCAGGATCGTCGTCCGAACCGGTGTGCCCTTCTTGCCGGTGTGGGCCAATCCACGCGGCACCAACCCGTCCCGAGACATTGCGAAGAGCACTCGGGTCTGACCCAGCATCAACACCATCACCACGGTCGTCAAACCGGCAAGGGCACCGAACGAGATGATGTTCTTGGCCCAGGTCAGGCCGTTCAGCTCGAATGCCGTTGCCAGCGTGGCACTGTCACCCGCCAGGTCGGTGTACTTGACCATTCCGGTCAGCACCAGGGTGACCGCGACGTAGAGCACGGTCACGATCGCGAGGGATCCGAGGATGCCGCGCGGCAGCGCCTTCTGCGGCTCCTTCGTCTCCTCCGCCGTCGTCGCGACAACGTCGAAGCCGATGAATGCGAAGAACACCAGGGATGCCGCGGCAAGAAGGCCGTACCAACCGAACGTGCTACCGCCCGCGCCAGTGACGAACGAGAACAGGGACTGATGGAGTCCCTCGCCCGTGGAGCCGGGCTGCGACGGTGGGATGTACGGGTCGTAGTTGGACACCTTGATGTAGAAGGCACCGAGCACGACGACGAACAGAACGACGATCACCTTGATCGCGGTGATGACGAGCGAGACGCGCGAGGACAATTTGGTGCCCGACGCGATCAGTACCGTCAAAACCACGACGATGAGCAATGCGCCCCAGTCGAAGTTCAGCGAACCGATCTGCAGTACCGGTGCCGCGGTACCGAGCAGGTCTCCCAGATACAGCGACCATGCCTTCGCCACCACGGCCGCCGCGAGGCCGAATTCGAGGATCAGATCCCAGCCGATGATCCAGGCGATGAACTCGCCGAACGCGGCATACGAGAACGTGTATGCGCTGCCCGCGACGGGAACCGTCGACGCGAATTCGGCGTAACACAGAGCGGCCAGACCACAGGCGATCGCGGCGAGCACGAACGCCACCGACACCGCGGGTCCTGCCACGTTTCCAGCGGTACGCGCGGTGAGAGTGAAGATGCCCGCTCCGACGGCGACAGCGACACCGAACACGGTGAGGTCCCAGGAGCCGAGTTCCTTCCGGAGTTTGGTGTCCGGCTCGTCGGTGTCCTCGATCGACTGCTCGATCGATTTGGTCCGGAACCACCCCGTCGTACGGGGTGCCTTGGCCGGCCGGTCTGCTGTGCTCATCGGGCCTCCGTTGTGCGTGCTCGCCTCTGCAGACGGATCACATCCGTCGCAGAGTTCACTGTGACATCAACACTATTGCCTTCGGACCCGTTGCTCGCGCACTTCCGCAATTCGAAAACGACTCTGCACTGCGGAGACCGGCGGGAAATGGGTCGCGGGAATCTACGAGCGTCCGACCGAGGCCACGAATACCTCGGCACCACGCGAATCGGCAGTCACGGTGACCGCTCGATCCGCAGCCGGAATCCAGGCCGAACTGCCCTGCGGCACTGTCAGACCGGCTTGCCCGCCGCTGGTGCTCGCCGTGACGGACCCGTCGGTGCACAGCAGAATCCTGGGACCGGACCCGTCGATGTCGACTGTCTCCCCCGGTGCCAACGCCGTTCGGCTCAAAGCGAATTCGGGTGCCGGCGTGGGGTAGAGGTACGTCGAGGAATCGCCGTCGGCCGGCGTGATGGGCGCGATGTCGGACGGTTCGAAGTCCAGTACACGCAACAGTTCGGGCACATCGACATGCTTGGGAGTCAGTCCCCCGCGCAGCACGTTGTCGGAGTTCGCCATGATTTCCACGCCGGTCCCGCGTAAGTACGCATGCAGGTTGCCCGCGTCGAGGTACAGGCCTTGACCGGGAGTCAGTGTCACCCGATTGAGGAGCAGAGCCGCCAGCACTCCGGCGTCACCGGGATAGGACTCCCCCAGCTCGAGCAGGGTTCTGGCCTCCGCTGCGAATCGACCACCGTCCGTACGCGCCGGACCGGACAAATAGTCGATACATCCCTGGGCGACGGCCGGGAGGATGTCGTCCAACGCCTGCCCGGGGAGTGTGATCCACGAGGTGAATACCGTGCGCAGCCCGGATGCATCGGGCTGTGCGGCAAGCAGTGTGCGGTACCCACCGAGCGCGGACACGGCCAACGCGTCCAGCAACTCGACGGTCTCCGTCGGACTCCTGAAGCCCGCCAATGCCTCGAACTCACTGAGCGCCACGATCAGTTCCGGCTTGTGATTGGGGTCCCGGTAGTTCCGTACCGGAGAATCGATGGGGATGCCGGCCGCGTTCTCGCGGGCGAAGCCCTCGCGCGCCTGGGTACTACTGGGGTGGGCCTGCAACGACAGAGGCTCTTCTGCAGCAAGCAGTTTCAGCAAGTAGGGCAGTCGCGACTCGTACTGCTGCGCCGAGCCCCCGAGATGCGTGGCCGGATCCCCGTCGATCAGCGTGAGCAGCGGCGTACTGCCACTCTCGTGCACCACGTGCGCCGAATCGGCCGGGTGAGCACCGAGCCAGATCTCGGCCTCGGGATGATCGGACGGGACCGGGCGACCCTGGATCCGGGCCAGGGCGGTTCGCGACCCCCATGCGTAGGACCGAACCGCGCCACGCAAGAGATGCACTAGCTACCGCCCATCAACAGCAGATACGCGGCGGTCGTGTCCAACCGCGTGGCCAATACGGACATGGTGTCGAGCACCGAGAGTGTAGCCGGATCGGCCGACGCGACAGCGACATCGAGTTCGGATCCCGGCCTGGAACTTCCGAACAGTGCCTCGTGCGGCTCCGCGAGCAACAGTTCCGACTCGGGCACGCCGGCCACTCGTCGTTCGGTCAGAGCGCGATCGACCTCCGATGCAACGACGATGATGCGCATCGGCAATACCGGTAGCGGACCGTCGAGTTGCTCGTCGTGGAAGAACGAATCCAATGTCTGTGCCGTTCCGGCAGATTCGACGCTCGAGGCACGAACGGACGCCGCGATGACATCGCCGAGCTCTCCCGCACCGACGAGCACCCCCGCAACCCGGAGCAGCACTTCACTGCCGTGCCGAGCCACCTCGACTGCGGCGGGACCGCTACCGGACAGCACTACTCGTCGACCGTTCATTCCGCTGGCAAGAGCCTTGGCCGGGTTGTGGAACACCTCGTTGGAGGGGCTGTTCCGCACCGCCTCGGTGTCGAGCAGGTCGGCCAGTCGAGATAGATTGGGTAACAACGACTTCCACGATCCACCGGCAACGGCACCGAGAACCGCGACGAATGCGGCGAGGTAACGCATCAAGGCGTTGTGGTCTCGGACCGCGATTCGCGGGGGCAACCACATGACCCGGGCCCCTCGGACGGCACGCAACGGCCCCTCCTCGGGTGCCACCACCACCACTTCCGCGCCGCGACGCGACGCGGCGTCCACCGACTCGGCCAGGCGCGGGTCTCCGGCGTCGTCCCCGGCCACCACCACAACATCGAGCGGGCCGATCCACGGCGGGGTTCCGGTGCTGCGAACCAGCGGGACCCCGAGTCGATCTCCGAGCGCCGCGACCAGGAGTGACGCCGCCCGACTACTGCGGCCGTCTCCGGTCACGATCACCACACTTCTGGGGCGCAGATCCGCCAAGCGAGCCAGTACTTCTTCGTCCACAGCCGCGGCGACGGCGCGAACCTGCGCGCCCGCCAGCGCAGCGCTGCGCAACGCACCCTCGCGATCGGCCGCGATGAGAGCATCGACATCGTCGAGATCGACCAGAGACGACACTGCCGTCATGGCTGCGACACCTCCCCTTCGTCACCGACCGGAAATGGACTCATACCCACTCATGAACCGTTGGTAACCACTATTCCAGTCCGGCGCGAACGATGCCCAATATCTCGGCCGAAAGTGCATCCACAGCCGCGGCGGTTCGCGCTTCCACGTTCAGTCGCAGCAGCGGTTCGGTGTTCGAGGCCCTCAGGTTGAACCAGGAGCCGTCGGCGAGATCGACAGTCACGCCGTCGAGCCGGTCGATGCCTGCGGTTCGGTCGGCAAACGCCTCGAGCACGGCCTCGGTGCGTTCGGCTGCGTCGCCCACGGTCGAGTTGATCTCGCCCGACGCGCTGTAGGTCTCGTAGGCGGCCATCATTTCCGACAGGGGCCGATCCTGTGCCCCGAACGCAGCAAGTACGTGCAACGCGGCGAGCATGCCGGAGTCGGCACCCCAGAAATCCCGGAAGTAGTAGTGGGCAGAGTGCTCTCCGCCGAAGATCGCCCCGGTGTCGGCCATCTGCTGCTTGATGAACGAGTGACCGACGCGCGTGCGTACCGGCGTGCCGCCGAGCTCGGTGACCAACTCCGGCACCGAGCGAGAGGTGATGAGATTGTGGATGATCACCGCACCCGGCTCCTTGGCCAGTTCGCGCTGCGCCACCAGGCAAGTCACCGCAGAGGGCGAAACCGGGTCGCCCTTCTCGTCGACGACGAAGCAACGATCGGCATCGCCGTCGAACGCAAGGCCGATCGCGGCACCGGTCTCGACGACGAAACGCTGCAGATCCACCAGGTTCGCCGGATCGAGCGGATTCGCCTCGTGGTTGGGGAAGCTGCCGTCGAGCTCGAAGAACAACGGCTCGATCGTCACCGGTAGCGGTGCGAACACCGCAGGCACGGTGTGCCCGCCCATTCCGTTGCCCGCGTCCACGGCGACCTTCATGGAACCGATTCCCGACAGATCGACCAGATCCCGCAGGAACTGCGCATACTCGTCGAGAACGTCACGCGATGTCACCGACCCGGCCGGGCCGTCGAATTCCGGTACCCCGTCGACCAATTCGGCCTTGACGGTGGCCAGACCGGTGTCCTGCCCCACCGGCTTGGCCCCGGCGCGGCAGAGCTTGATCCCGTTGTACTTCGCCGGATTGTGACTGGCAGTGAACATGGCCCCGGGGCATTCGAGCAGACCCGAAGCGAAGTACAGCTGATCGGTGGACGCCAGACCGATGTGCACCACGTCGAGTCCCTGCGCGGTGACGCCGTCGGCGAAGGCACGAGACAGACCCGGCGACGAATCACGCATATCGTGTCCGATCACGACCGACCGCGCAGCGCCCGCCTCGTCTCGCACCAGACGCGCGAACGCGGCTCCGACGTCTCGCACGAAAGCCTCGTCGATCTGCTCACCTACGACGCCCCGGACGTCGTAGGCCTTGATGACGGCATTGACGGACTCTGCGGTACGGGACACGAAGGCTCTCCTGGTGATCGTTCTTGCGACGCCGCACATCGGCATCGTCGAGCGTGTGGGCCGGGCGACTCACACCGGTATCGGCGAGGCGGCGCGGATCGTTTCGGTACTGCTCGAAAACCTTGCCAGACACCGGTCGGACCGGCCAGTCGACCCGCAACGCCACCACAGTGCGCGACGGCTCAGGAGGTGGGATCGGGAAGGACTCGAAGATGGCCGCGACGGCCGGTTCGGACGGCCGGGGCGGATCGACGTTCACCATCGGACGGGCGGGAAGCGGCGCGATCGCTGTCACGGTCCTCGGAGCGGACGCGATCGCCACGGCCCGCCTCGCGCACTGCCTCTGCCAGAGCTGTCAGATCGTCCTCGTCGGGCGTCGACGTCGAGTAGCCGCCCTCATACCGGACGAGCTCCCAGCCCTTCGGTGCGGTCGTGGTCGACGCGTGGATCTCGCACAGATCCCACGAGTGCGGCTCGTCGACAGTGGCCAGCGGCCCGACGACCGCGGTGGAGTCGGAGTAGACATATGTGAGCGTTGCAACGGCAGAACGGTTGCAACCAGGCCTGCAGCAGCCACGCAGTGATCTCACGAATGCAGACTATCCGGTAGGTCCAACCGACCGAACGACCGACACACCGGACGGGCGCGATAACCTGCCCCCATGCCTCGATTCTCCTCCGCGCGCAGGATCACTTCTCGGTCCGTGGCACGGCACGGCCGCGGCATCCGCGGACCGGTGATGCCCGAGGACCTCCCGGCCAGGCGCTCGCGGGCCGAGAAGTTCGATCGGCTGGTACTCGACGCGTTCGCGCGAATCGACCATCGATGGCACGACAAGCTTTCGAAGTTGGATATCGCCGTCGACGAGGTGCCCAAGATCAGGGCGCTCGATCCCGAGTCGGTGACATGGCCGCCCGAGGTGGTAGCAGAGGGGCCGGTGCCACTGTCGAGACTGGTACCGGCCGGGATAGACAAGCGCGGAGAAACGACACGCGCCAGAGTGGTGCTGTTCCGACGACCGCTGGAGCGTCGCGCAAAGCACCCGGAAGATCTGGAAGACCTGTTGTTCGAGGTTCTGGTGGAGCAGGTTGCGACATACCTGGGCATCGACCCGGACGAGGTGGATCCCAATAGTGCTCCGGAATGACGGTGCAGCTGATTGGCGGGGCCGCGGAGCGACCGGGCCGCAAAATGAAGAGCCGAGCTCGACCGGAGGTCGGTGGAGCGCTCAGCCGATCCCGCGCTTGAGCCGGCGTCGTTCCCGCTCGGACAGTCCGCCCCAGATACCGAACCGCTCGTCGTTGGCGAGTGCGTACTCGAGGCACTCGTCCTTGACCTCGCAGCCGAGACAGATTCGCTTCGCCTCGCGAGTCGAGCCGCCCTTTTCCGGGAAGAAGGCCTCGGGATCGGTCTGGGCGCACAGTGCGCGCTCCTGCCACTGATCCTCGATCTCCTCGAACATCTCGTCGAAGCCGGCGACGAGACTGAGGAACGGCTTGGCCGGCGGAACCGACTCGGCAACGAAGGGCATGAGGTCGGCGTCGGAATCGGTCTCCGCGTCGATGTCCGCCTCGGTGTCGATCGTTCGAGCTACGTACGCAGCACCCGCGTCTGTCGGGACGCTCGAATCTGCGCCGTTGTCGGACTCGGTTCGCGGCGCGTCGTCGACAGCGCTGAGGTGTGCAGTGGGTCCGCCCCGCTGATCACGTGTCACGTGCTCGTCATACATCGCTTCCGCCTCCTCACCTGTGGTAGCGCAGATACTTTCGACCTTTGTGTACTCGAATACGTTGCGCCGCGCAGGTATTCGATCGAACTGGCATATCCGAACGCTCCCGCGTTCTTCGAACTCTCGACCTCTACTGGACGTTCGACCGGGGTCGAACAGGAAGGGAACGAGTGTTCGAAACCAGGTTCGCTGCAATCGAACTCGTGCTGCGAACACTGAATGACATACCTGTGATTAGACACGCCCAGGTGTGTCGCGGTCAAGCCGATCGCACAAATCCAATACCATCACATGCCCGAAATCGGTGCTCTCCCCGAATCGGAGCCTGTCCTGCGCGTGTCGCGGCAGTTCTCACGCCTGCTCACCGTCCGCACGTACGGTGCAGATCCGGGTGGGCGCTCGCCCCGCACTGCCGCAACCCCACTACGCTCGTGTGTTGTGAAAGTTACTGTTCTGGTCGGCGGCGTCGGTGGTGCACGGTTTCTCCAGGGTCTCAAATCCTTGTTCGGCGACAACCCCGAACACGAGATAACCGCGGTGGTCAATGTCGGCGACGACGTCTGGATGCACGGTCTACGCATCTGCCCAGATCTCGACACCTGCATGTACACCCTCGGCGGTGGGATCGACACCGAGCGCGGGTGGGGCCGGATCGCCGAGACCTGGAACGCACGCGACGAGCTGGCTGCCTACGGTGCCGATCCCGACTGGTTCGGACTCGGCGACCGCGATATCGCCACGCACCTGATTCGCAGTCGGATGTTGCGCACCGGATTTCCGCTGTCGGCCGTCACCGAAGCTCTCTGCAACCGATGGCAACCGGGCGTCCGGTTGCTGCCCGTCACCGACGATCGCTCGGAAACCCACGTCGTCGTGACCGATCCCGACGATCCAAGCGGCGAGCAGCAACGCGCAATTCACTTCCAGGAGTGGTGGGTTCGCTACCGCGCACAGATTCCGACCCACAGTTTCGCAAACATCGGTGCCGAACAGGCAAGCCCGGCACCGGGAGTGGTGGACGCGATCGCAGAAGCCGACGCGGTCATTCTGGCACCGTCCAATCCAGTGGTGAGCGTCGGCGCGATTCTCGCGGTACCGGGCATCCGCGGGGCGCTGCGTACGTCGGCAGCAAAGGTGGTCGGCCTCTCCCCCGTCGTCGACGGTAAGCCGTTGCGCGGCATGGCCGACGAGTGCCTGTCCGTCATCGGCGTCGACACCACCGCACAGGCGGTGGGACGTCATTACGGAAGCCGAAGCGGCACCGGCATTCTCGACGCATGGCTGGTGCACACCACCGACACCGCAGTCGTCGACGGAGTCGACGTGCAGTCGGTTCCGTTGCTGATGACCGACCCCGAGACCACCGCGGTGATGGCGCGCACCGCGCTTCGCGCGGCCGGACTCGACCTGTGAGCGACATCCGCGAACCCGACTCGATCCCACCCGTGCCGGGCGATCACTCACCGGGTGGCTCGATCGAAATGCTGCCGATCACCGGCCTCCCGGAATTCAGACCCGGCGACAACTTGGCCTCCGCAATCGCCGAGCACGCGCCGTGGTTGCGCGACGGCGACATCCTGATCGTCACCAGCAAGATCGTCTCCAAGGTCGAGGGCCGATTGGTGCAGGCACCTCGCGATGCCGACGAGCGGGACGCAGCCCGCAGAGTCCTGGTGGAGCAGGAAGCGGTGCGGATCGTCGCACGCAAGGGCCGAACTCTGATCACCGAGAACCGGCTGGGCATCGTGCAGGCCGCGTCGGGCATCGACGGTTCCAACGTCGACGGTGGCGAACTGGCTCTGCTGCCGGAGAACCCCGACGCCAGCGCCGCAGCCCTGCGCGCCGCCCTCGGCGAACTGTTGGGGGTCACGGTGGCCGTGGTCGTCACCGACACCATGGGACGCGCCTGGCGGATCGGTCAGACCGACGCCGCCATCGGCGCTGCGGGGCTACCGGTCCTGCACGCCTATGCAGGAGCCGAGGACGGCCAGGGCAACGAGCTCGTCGTCACCGAGGTCGCGATCGCCGACGAGCTCGCTGCCGCAGGCGATCTGGTCAAGGGCAAGCTGGGCGGTGTTCCTATCGCCGTGGTGCGCGGCTTGACTCCGGTCGACGACGGGTCCACGGCGGCGGCACTGCTGCGCGGCGGCGAGGACGACCTGTTCTGGCTCGGAACCGCCGAGGCACTCGATCGTGGCCGTCGCGAGGCTCTGCTGTTGCGCCGGTCGGTGCGCTCGTTCTCGTCCGACGCGGTCGATCCCGACCTGATTCGGGCGTCCGTCGCCGATGCCCTCACCGCACCCGCCCCGCACCACACTCGCCCCGTCCGATTCGTATGGGTTCGGACTCCCGCGCTGCGGCGTCGGCTGCTCGAGACGATGCGTGAGCAGTGGCGCGCCGACCTGACCGAGGACGGTCTGAGCGAGGAACGAATCGCCGCGAGACTGCGCCGCGGCGATATTCTGTTCGACGCACCGGAGATCGTGATTCCGTTCTGTGTGCCGGACGGCGCGCACTCCTACCCGGACGAGAGGCGTCGAGCCGCGGAGGAGACGATGTTCACCGTGGCGGTCGGTGCCGCCGTCCAAGGCCTGCTCGTCGCCCTCGCGGTACGGGAACTGGGCAGCTGCTGGATCGGTTCGACCATTTTCGCCGCCGATACCGTCCGCGCCGAACTCGGACTGCGCGCGGATTGGAAAGCCATGGGTGCCATCGCGATCGGGCACCCCAGCGAGCCCTCGACGGCGCGCGACCCGGTGCTGCCGGGCTCGTCGCTGCTGGAGCTCTGACGTGTCGACGCCCACCTCGTCTCGTTCCACCCTGTGGCACTCGGTCGGGGCGACGCTCGATCGATGGTCACCGTCCGATTCCAACGACGAATCGCTCCGGCACACAATGCTGGCATTTCTGCACAGCAATCCCGATGCATGTCTACGCGCGAACGAGGCCGGCCACTTCACGGCGTCCTCGTTGGTGCTGAACGAATCGGGCACCCATGTGTTGCTGACCCTGCACCCGAAAGTCGGCCGATGGATTCAACTGGGCGGCCATTGCGAACCGACGGACCACACGGTGACCGACGCGGCCTTACGTGAAGCTCGGGAAGAATCGGGGATCGCTGACCTGACCCTCGATCCGGAGTTGTTGTCGGCGCACACACACCCGATCACGTGCTCGCTCGGAAAGGCCACCAGGCACCTCGATCTGAGATTTCTGGTGCGCGCCCCGGACGGTGCCAGAGCGGTGCGCAGCGAGGAGTCGACCGATCTTCGTTGGTGGCCGGTGAACGCCCTGCCGGACGCCGCCGAACACGAGACGATCGACCACCTCGTCGCACTTGCCGCCCGCCGCTGAAACCGACCGCACAGAATCGGTGACCCGCCGAAGGGGTCAGACGTCGGTGGAGAAACGCACTCCGCCGTCGGGCAGCTTGACTCCCGGCCACACCCGCGCTCCGCGAAGCAGTTCACAGCGAGCACCGATGTCGGCACCGTCGCCGATGACCGCGTCGCGCACCAGGGCCCGCGGCCCGATGCGGGAACCGAAGCCGAGAATGGACCGCTCGACCACGGCCCCTGCTTCGACCACGGCACCGTCGAACACGACGGCACCGTCGAGACGAGCCCCCGCGCCGATCTCGGCACCCCGGCCGACGACGGTTCCGCCGATCAGCAGAGCGCCCGGTGCCACTCCGGCACTCGGGTGAACCAAGGATTCGCCGCGATCTCCCTGCAGCGCGGGCGACGGTGCGATGCCGCGAACCAGATCGGCCGAGCCCTTGACGAAGTCCTCGGGTGTGCCCATGTCGCGCCAGTACGCACTGTCGACGTGTCCGTAGACCTTCTTGTCCTCGGCGAGCAAGGCGGGGAACACCTCACGTTCCACCGACACCGGCCGGCCGGCCGGAATGGACTCGATGATCTCGCGCTTGAAGACGTAGCAACCGGCATTGATCTGGTCGGTCGGCGGATCCTGTGTCTTTTCGAGAAACGCTGTCACGCGACCGGATTCGTCGGTGGGCACACAGCCGAATGCACGCGGGTCACCGACACGCACCAGGTGCATCGTCACATCGGCGTCGGTGGTTCGGTGCGTATCGAGAACCGCCGTCAGATCGGTGCCGCCCAGCACGTCGCCGTTGAAGACCATGACGTTCTCGGCGCGCAGTCGGGGTAGCACGTTCCTGATGCCTCCGCCGGTGCCGAGCGGCTCGGTCTCGAAGACGTATTCGAGATCGATGCCGAGTGCGGACCCGTCTCCGAAATGCTGCTCGAACACTTCGGCTTTGAACGATGTGCCGAGGACGACGTGCTCGATACCCGCAGCTTTGATCCGTGCCAACAGATGGGTCAGAAACGGCAGTCCGGCGGTGGGCAGCATCGGCTTGGGTGCCGAGAGCGTGAGCGGCCTGAGCCGAGTTCCCTTGCCGCCGACCAGAATCACTGCATCGGTACGTGCGGCGACCGATGGGGAACTATTCGACATGTCCAGCCTCTGTTCTCTCGTCCATGAGTCGTTCGTCAACTGCGCGGGCCCGAAGCGCCGAGGTCACAACGATCTTCGAGCGAAGACCGAGACCGCCGCGCAGAGCCAATCGTAAGGGAGCCTGCCACGTCCGCGCGTGCCTGTCGGCCTGGAAGCGGTAGGCACTGGTGTGATGAGCGGGCAACATCACTTCCGGATGCCGTCCTGCTGCATGGCCTTTCGAGTGGGTCACTTCGACACCGGGAACGTAGACGTTGTGCCAGCCCGCTCTGCCGAGCCGGTCACCGAGATCGACGTCCTCCATGTACATGAAGTAGCGCGAGTCGAATCCGTCGATCGAATCGAACGCCGAGCGGCGCAGCAACAAGCACGATCCCGACAGCCATCCCACGGGACGCTCGGTGACCGACTCGTTCTCCTGGCGGTACCGCCGAGTCCACGGGTTGGTCGGCCAGATCTTTCCCAGCACCGCGTGGCCCGCGCCGGACGTCAGATCGGGCACCGACCGCGCCGACGGGTAACGCGAGCCGTCGGGCTCACGGATGAGCGGACCGAGGGAGCCCGCACGCGGCCACCGAGCTGCAGCATCGAGGAGGCCGTCGAGTGAACCGGGATGCCACCGCACGTCGGGATTTGCGACGACGACGAATTCGACGGCCGGGTCGACCGCAGCGACCGCGCGATTCACAGCTGCTCCGTACCCGATGTTCGCACCGGTTCGCAGCAACTCCGCCTCGTCGAATGCTGCCTCGGCCGCTTCGGGACTGCCGTCGACCGAGCCGTTGTCAGCCATGATCACCCGATAGGGCCGGGCCGTGGCCTCACGTAGAGACGTCAGGAATTGATCCAGGTATTCGCCGGGCGAATAGGTCACCGTCACTACGGCCAGCTCGGAACTCACGCGGGCAAGACTAGCCGGAGCACCGGTGCAACCCTCACGTCGAGTGCGTCAGGGCCGCTGTCAGGGCGTCCGACCACGGGCGTGCGGGCGTCAAGCCTGCGTCGATCCACGCGGCGGAAGAGAGTACCGAGTAGGCCGGCCTGGGGGCCGGGACGACGTATTCGGCGCTCGAACACGGCTGCACCCGATCGGCATCGGCACCGATGTGCGTGAACACCGCGCGGGCGAGGTCGAACCAGCTGGCCTGCCCTGCGTTGGTGTAGTGCAGGGTTCGTCCCGCTGTGGTGGGGTCCGCTTCGATCTCGAGCAGGCCCGACGCCAGATCCAAGGCGAACGTAGGCGACCCGATCTGGTCGTTCACCACCGACAGCGTCTCCCGCTCACCTTCGAGTCGTCGCATCGTGGTCACGAAGTTCTTGCCGGTGTTGTCGTACACCCACGCGGTCCGCACGACGACGGCCTCGGGCAGTTCCTCTCGCACCGCGCGCTCGCCGGCCAGCTTGGTGCGACCGTACGCCGACTGCGGCGCGGTCTTCGAGTCCACCTCGTACGGTTCGGTCGCTGTGCCGTCGAACACATAATCGGTGGAGACGTGGATCAGCCGCGCCCCGACACGCCCGCACGTGCGCGCGAGATTTCGAGGGCCGTCCGCGTTGACGGCCATTGCCCTGGCCTCGTCGGTCTCGGCAGCGTCGACCGCGGTGTAGGCAGCGCAGTTGATCACCGTGGCCCCCGTACCGACCGCGGCAGCCACCGCGTCGGGATCGGTGATGTCCAGGTCGGCGGACGAATAGGCGAGCACCTCGGCACCGTCACCTCGCTCCGCCGCCAGGGCCACCACTCGGCGGCCCAACTGGCCGTGTGCACCGGTCACCACGATCGCATTCACGGTTGCCAAGTGTGGCACGCCGGGTTCGGTTGGGCGAGGCAGCGACCACCGGCAAGTAACCTTCGAACGGCGGGGGGAGAACGAAGCAGTCGGCTGCCGAGGTCAGCCGAAACGAGAGAGGGTCGTGAACGGTGCCACGAGATTCAGGCACGCCCGGAGGTGAGCGCACTCCCCCGCCGCGGCGGCGCACTCCCCGGCGACCCGACGGTTCCGACGCACGTGGCGCGTACCGCCCCGACGATTCCGACGCGCGAACCGCACGTCGATACGCGGGTGAAGAAGAGCGTGGCCCCAGGCGATCGCGCGAACGCAGCGCCCGCGAATCGACCGCGAGATCGCGCCGGCCGAGACACGGGGATGCACGCACTCCACTCGGACAACCCGAATCCGAGCCCGCAATCCCGACCGCGCACGCCGGTCGCCGGTGGCCCGCGACGCACGTCGCGATCGCCGTCCTGTCGATCCTCGTTCTTCTCGTGACGGGTTTCGCGTGGCGCAGCGTCGACAGTCTGCGGTCGAACATCGCCACCGCAGGTGGTCTCGGCCTCGGCGGAGCAGCGGACGGCGCAGTCGACATACTCATGGTCGGCACGGACAGCCGCACCGACGCCCACGGCAATGCGTTGTCGCCCGAGGAGCTCGCATCCCTCAACGCGGGTGAAGAAGTGGCGTCGAACACCGACACGATCGTGTTGATCCGCGTTCCGAACGACGGATCCTCGGCCACTGCCATTTCCATCCCCCGCGATTCGTACGTCGAGGTACCCGGCATCGGAATGTCGAAGATCAACGCCGCGTACGGTGCGACCAAAGAGAACAAGCGACTGGAATTGGTGGAGCAAGGTACTGCGGACGCCGACGCGGAGTCGCAGGCCATCGAGGCAGGTCGCGAGGCTCTGATCGAGTCGGTCGCGAACTTGACCGGAATCACTGTCGATCACTACGCCGAGGTGGGATTGCTCGGCTTCGTACTGTTGACCGATGCCGTCGGTGGCGTCGAGGTATGCCTGAACAACCCTGTGCAAGAACCACTTTCGGGTGCCAATTTTCCCGCCGGCGAGCAGAACCTGGCCGGTTCGCAAGCGCTGAGCTTCGTCCGACAACGGCACGACCTCCCCCGCGGCGACCTGGACCGCATCGTCCGCCAACAGGTGTTCATGGCCTCGCTCGTCCGGAGTGTGCTGAGCGCCAAGACGCTGAGCAACCCGAGCAAACTGGGTCAACTCAGCACTGCGGTGCAGCGCTCGGTGACCCTCGATTCGGACTGGGACATACTGCAATTCGCTACGCGTCTGCAGGATCTCGCCGGCGGCAAGGTCAAGTTCGAGACCATCCCCGCCGTCGACATCAATGCCACGACGGACTACGGCGAATCGATCGTCCAGGTCGATCCCGCTGCAGTGAAGAAATACGTCGCAGGGCTGCTCGGTGACGGCAATTCGGCAGAGACCAATGCCGAGAATTCGGACGCCCCGCAGGTCGATCCGTCGATGGTGACCGTGGACGTCGCGAACGACAGCGGAATCGAGGGCCTCGCCAACGGTGTGGCCGGTTCGCTGACCGCATTGGGGTACGTCGGCGGGAACATCGGAAATTACGAGGGCACGTCCATTTCGGCGAGTCGCATCCAGGCCGCCGACGTCGACAGTGCCGCCGCGCGCGCCGTCTCGGCCGCTCTCGGTGGCGTACAGATCGTCGCCGACGACACGCTGGCGTCCGAGACGGTTCGGGTGGTGCTTGCCGACGACTACGCCGGCCCCGGTTCCGGGCAGGCAGCAACCGCCGAGACCATTGCACCGGAAGCCGGTACAGCGATCCCGGAAGCACCCGCGGCTCCGATCGACGCCGGCTCCACCGGCCCGATGTGTGTCAACTGAGCGGTGCCGCGCAGCGTGTTAAACGACACCGATTGCCGTCATCTAGGGTTCGTATGTGGCCTCGAACTTGACTCAGACCCTGCTCGACCCGATCCTCGCGGCTGATCCCGCCGGTCCACGCATCACGTTCTACGACGATGCGACCGGTGAACGGGTGGAGGTCTCGACGGTGACGCTCGCGAATTGGGCTGCCAAGACCGCAAACCTGTTACGCGACGAGTTGGCGTTCGAGGCCGGCGGAAAGGTCAGTGTGCTGTTACCTGCGCACTGGCAAACGGCCGCGGTATTGCTAGGGGCGTGGTGGGCCGGTGCCGAAGTGGTGTTGGGGCCCGACGATTCCGCCGACGTGGCCATGGTCTCGGCAGATCGTCTCGACGAGGCACCGGATGTCGACGAGGTGCTGGCCTTCTCACTCGATGCGTTCGGCAAGCCTGTTCCCGACCTGCCGATCGGAATGACCGATTACGCAACCTCGGTGCGGGTGCACGGCGACCAGTTCCGGATCGCGGGAGACGACCAGGCAGCGGCGCTGAACGGCCGTTCGGTGGACGAGGTCCTTGCTGCCGCACGTGAGAGAGCCAACACCCGTTCGTGGACGGCCGCAGATCGCGTGCTGTCGAGTGCATCCTGGAACACGGCCGACGAACTGATCGACGGCCTGCTGTCGGTGCTCGTCTCCGGTGCCTCGCTGGTACAGGTGGCCAACCCGGACGAGGCGAAGGCCGAGCGTCGGTCCGAGACCGAGAAGGTCACCGCCACCCTGACCTGAGCTCCATGGTCTCGAGGCGCGGCGCTCACCCGGGCAGTCGGTAGCCCCCGTCTTCGAGACCCGCCTCTATTTCGTATCTGTTCGCAGCACCGCGGTGTCTCGCCTCCTCGGCGAGGTATCGGAAAGGGAACGTCAGTCCGAACCGCGCCCACTGATCCGCATGCACGGCTTCGTGCCGCAGAACACGACGAGCAGTGTTGCCCCGGGTCAGATAAGCACCGCCGAAAGTGGTTCCGCCGCGGCCGAAGCCACCGCGCAGGCCGGTACAGACGAAGAGCGAGAACTCGTCGTCGAAGTGCGCGGTTCCGCGCCACACCCGCGCGTAGATCAACGCCAGCCGCGTCACGAGCATGGACTGCCGACGACCCCGTCCGGCTCGGCGAATCTGCTCGTCTCGTGGCATCGACGCCCTCAGCCCAACAGGGTGGTGCGCAGAGCTCGGTCCTTCTCCAACACCATGGCCTCGAGCGACGCCTGGAATGCCGACATCCGTTCTTGCAGCGCGGGGTCGGACGCACCCAGAATGCGCACCGCGAGCAGTCCCGCGTTGCGGGCACCGCCGATGGAGACCGTGGCCACGGGAACGCCTGCAGGCATCTGCGCGATCGAGAGCAGCGAATCCATACCGTCGAGGTACTTCAGGGGCACCGGTACCCCGATGACCGGCAATGGCGTCGCCGACGCCACCATCCCCGGCAGATGCGCCGCTCCCCCGGCACCGGCGATGATCACCCGAATGCCCCGGCCGGCGGCATCGCGCGCGTAATCGAGCATTCGTTGCGGGGTGCGGTGCGCGGAGACGACGCCTACCTCGAACCGAATCCCGAACTCTGCCAACGCTTCTGCGGCAGCCTGCATGGTCGGCCAGTCGGAGTCGCTACCCATGATCAGGCCCACGGCTGCGCTGGTGGAGTTGTCAGTCATCGTGTGGATCCCATCCGTCGGTCCATTCGGCGTGCGACATCCAGTGCGCTGCGCGTTCGGCCCGATCGCGCACGTCCGCCACGTAGGCAGGGTCTGCGAGCGAACCGGACGACGAACCCAGGATGTTCACGTGGCCGATCTTGCGGTCTTTGCGCTCACCTTTTCCGTACAGGTGCACCTTCGCGTCGGGCATGCGAGCGAACAGGTGGTGGAGCCGCTCGTCCATCGTCATCTCCGTTGCCTGAGGTGCACCCAGGATGTTGGCCATCACGGTCAGTGGAGCCAGCGGGTCGGTGTCGCCGAGTGGGTAGTCCAGTACTGCACGCAAGTGCTGCTCGAACTGCGAGGTGCGGCACCCGTCCATGGTCCAGTGCCCGGAATTGTGCGGTCTCATGGCGAGTTCGTTCACCAGCAGCTTGCCCGAGGTGGTCTCGAACAGCTCGACCGCCAGATCCCCCACGACGCCGAGCGCGCCTGCGATGTCGAGTGCGAGCCGACCGGCGAAAGTAGCCACGTCCTCGTCGAGATCCGGAGCCGGTGCCAGCACGACGGCACACTGGCCGTTGCGCTGCACGGTCTGCACGATGGGCCACGCCGCACCCTGACCGAACGGCGATCGCGCCACCATGGCCGACAACTCGCGGCGCATCGCGACCTTCTCCTCCACCATGAGGGGTACACCCAGGTCGAGTTGAGCAGCGACGATCGCCTCGGCTTCCTCGGCGTCCTCGGGCATCCAGACACCGCGGCCGTCGTAGCCGCCGCGGACCGCTTTGAGGACCACCGGCCAGCCGTGCTCGTCTCCGAACGCGATGGCGTCCTGCGCCCACGAGACCTCTGCGTATGCGGGGCCGGGTGCACCCAGCTCGTCGAGCTTGCGACGCATCCGTAGCTTGTCCTGCGCGAAGATCAATGCGCTCGGTGGCGGCTGCACGTTGACACCTTCGGCGACCAGAGTCTCGAGGTGCTCGGTGGGCACGTGCTCGTGGTCGAAGGTGAGCGCATGAGATCCGGTCGCGGCAGTGCGGAGCGCGTCGAGGTCGTCGTGGTGACCGAAAACGACGTCGGGAGTCACCTGGGCTGCCGGCTCGTCCGAGCCCGCGGCCAGGACTCGGAGCGTCTGCCCCAGCTCGATGGCCGATTGGTGGGTCATTCGTGCGAGCTGACCGCCGCCGATCATCGTGACCACGGGCATTCCGGTCGACGACGGGCGCGCAGCTGTGGGGCGAGGTTCGGTACCTGTCACGGCTCACCATGGTGTCATGTCGTGCGGTTTCGGTCCGAACCGGCAGCCGTACCCGAGTCTGCCGACCCGAGGAGGACCTGTGGAAACGCTGATGATCAGAGCGTCGGTTCGTCGGATCGGGGGTGCGTTTCGTAGACTTCACCGTTGTGCCGACGATCGAAAGCGCGCTTCGACGCCTACCCAAGCCCATCAGGGACCTTGCGATCCGGCACAGCGAGCTGATCAAGTTCGCCATCGTGGGTGGCACGACGATGGTCTTCGACCTCGTCATCTTCTACTCCCTGAGCCTGACCGTGCTCGAGCAGAAGCCGGTGATCGCCAAAATCATCTCGGGTGTCCTGGCAACCCTGCTGAGTTATTTCCTCAATCGCGAATGGGCGTTCAAACACCGCGGTGGACGCGAGCGACACCACGAGGCCTTGCTCTTCTTCGCCATCAGTGGCGTCGGCGTACTCATCGCTGCCGGTCCACTGTGGATCGCGAACAACATCTTCGACATCCGCGACACCAGCGAGTCCCTGACGATGGTCGTCATCATCGACTTCGTCCTGAACTACATCATCGGCAATCTTCTTCAGATGGCGTTCCGGTTCTGGGCACTGCGGCGATTTGCCTTCCCCGAGGAGAACGCGCGCACGATTCTCGAAATCGACGCCGAGCGCAACGAGGACCCTACCGACGCACTCGATCAGCCCTGAGCAGTATCACCGCGGCTCACGGCGAGACACCGCATGCGACGGTTCACGCCATGCCGGTATGAACACCGAGAACAGGGCAGGTCGGCGACGCTGAAGCTCCAGCCGCCCACCGTCCGCTTCGACCAGCGCCCTCGCCAGCGCCAACCCGACACCGGTGGAGCCGGCTCCGGAGAAGCCGCGATCGAAGATGTGCGGCGCAAGTTCGTTGCTCACGCCGGGTCCCTCGTCGGACACCTCCACGCAGACGAGTCGTTCACGACGTCGGTCGGTGTCCTCGACAGCAGACACCGCGCGCACCGCGACCGTGCAGGTACCGTCGCCGTGCACCAACGAATTGTCGACAAGTACCGACACCGCCTCCCGCAGGCGTGAACCGGTCACCGACGCCTTGAGGTCCTTGTCACCCTTGAGCACCAGGCGACGGCCTGCGTCCTCGAAGTTGCGCTGCCATTCGACGACCGTGCCGGTCAGTTCCTCGATGACCGAGACCTCGTGGGCACCGGCCGCACCGTCGCTGCGGGAGGACCGAACGAGCTCGTCGATGGCGAGCGTCAATCGGTCCACCTGATCCATGGCCTCGTTCGCCTCGTCCACCACAGCCGGATCCGGGTGTGTGGAGATTTCGTCCAGTCGCAGCCGCACTGCCGTCAGACGGCTGCGAAGTTGGTGGGACACATCGGCGACCAGTGTGTGTTCGCGCTGCAGACGGCCGGCGATCTCGACGGTGGCCGAGTCGAGTACTTCCGAGACTCGGTCGAGTTCGGCTATTCCGTGCCGTCGGGGGTCCGGCCTGAAGTCGCCCTCGGCGAGCCGAGCGGCACGTCGGGCCACGTCCTGCAGCGGATCTGCCAGGCGCTTGGCCGTCAGGACGGCCACCACCGTGCCCGCCATCGCGGACGCGAGAACCACGAGAGTCACCGCCCCCAGGGCTTGCCGTTGCAGGGACCGCATGTCGTCGGAGGGCACATCGAGTCGGAGGGAACCCGAAGTACCCATCGAGAGCGACTCCACCAGCGGCCGTTCTACGAACGCCTCGCCGATGTCCGCTCGCGATGCGGCATCCTCGGGCGTCGGGTAGATGACGACGAGCCGACCGCCTCGGGGGATTGCCAATCGGAGAGAGCCGATGTCGAGCTGGCCTTCGATCAGACCGGCCGAACCCTCCTGCGAGATGATCTCCGCTGCCATTCTGTCCAGACGGGCCTGCAGATCATTGCGGGTGAAGTCCTCGACCCACAACCAGGCCGTGTACATCAAGGGCAAACCGAGCAGAAGCGCCGTCATGCCGACGACCGCCAGAATCGAGACCAGAATTCGACGCCGCATCGACGGCTAGTCGCTGTTGATACGGAATCCGACGCCGCGGACCGTCGCGATACGACGCTCGGCGACGGGTCCCTCGTCGCCGATCTTTCGACGCAGCCAGGACATGTGCATGTCGAGAGTCTTCGATCCGCGCAGCTCGGCGTCGCCCCAGACCTCGCGCAGGATCACCTCGCGGGAGACCACTTGTCCGGCGTGATCGAGCAGAACCTTCAGCAGCTCGTACTCCTTGTTCGCGAGCGAAATCTCGGTGCCACCGACGAGGACGCGCCGGGCGGCGGGTTCGAGACGGATGGCTCCGACCTCGATAGGCGAGTCCTCACCCGCGCCACGCCGTCGAAGCAGGGCACGCACACGGGCCATGAGCTCGGCGAGCCGAAAGGGCTTGCCGACGTAGTCGTCCGCGCCGGCGTCGAGGCCCACGACGAAGTCGACCTCGTCGGTGCGCGCGGTGAGCATCAGGACGGCGAGCTCGGATCGGTTGGCGCGTACCTGCCGGCAGACCTCGAGGCCGTCCATGCCCGGCAGGCCGAGGTCGAGGATCAGCAGATCGAATTTCCCGTCCAATGCGCGCTGAAGGGTGGCAGGGCCGGTCTGTTCGACGGTCACCGTGTATCCCTCACGCCCGAGAGCACGGGAGAGGGGCGCAGCGATGGCTTCGTCGTCTTCTGCAAGCAGCACGTCGGTCACATCGGTCACCCTACGGTTCGAAAGTGAGAACAGCCTGTGTTACCTGCGTTTTCCAGCGCGCCATCCGGGTTTCGAGTCGTCGGGCGAGTCGTCGGGCATCGGCTCGAAAGCAGCCTCCCGGCCGTGCACGGACTGGCGACGGTACTCCATCGAGTCGAAGACCTGCTGGTACAGCAGTGAATGGACGCGCTGCACGTGCGGGATGTCGTCGAATTCGAGCGGGTCGTCGGACGCCGAAGCAATGATGAGTGTGCCGGTGCCCAGCATCCGATCGAGCAGGCCGTGTCTGAACTGCACGTTGCTGATTCGACTCATCGGTATGTCGATACCCGAGTGAGTCAGCACGCCCTGGCGAATCAGCACACGTCGGTCGGTGACGATGAAATGCGTGCATTTCCAACTGATCGCGGGAATCAGACAACGCCACCCGACGATCGCCGCCCACACCACCGCAGTGGCAATCATGGCAATGTCTGCTGCGGTCGATTCGAGGCGCGCACCCGCAACACCGAGGGCCACACCCGCGACGCCGGTGACGAGCACGAACGTGATGGACGGGAGAATCAGCATCTTCCAGTGCGGGTGATGATGGAGCAGTAACTCTTCCTCGTCTGCCAACGCATCCTGTGGATACCCCACGTGCACTCCTGACTACTCGACTACCGCACTTGGCGACCCGGTCACTCCGCAGGCTCCGCTCACGCCCCGAAAACTCACGACACGGGTCGCAGATGAGTGACGTCTCCGGCCGCTACTGCCAGCCGACCTGAATCCGGTTGCTCCACCTCGATGATCATTCTGCCGTGCTCGTCGACGTCGACGGCAGTGCCGAACTTCTCCTCACCGTCGGGAAGGTCGACACGAACGCGTTGGCCGATGGTGCCGCATCGATCTCTGTACCGGTGCGCCAGGGCGTCGGTACTCCAGTTCGAATCACGCCACGAGTCCACCTCGGCGGCCATCCCCCGCAGAATCGCGCGCACCAGCGTGTCCCGGTCGAGAACGGCGGCTTTCTCCAGAGCCAGCGACGTGGCCGTGGACACCGGCAACTCGTCCGCCGTCATCGACACGTTGACCCCGAGCCCGATGACCACCGTCGGCGACGGTCCGTGCGTGGCGACCTCGGCGAGAATTCCCGAGACCTTCTTGCCGCCGATCAGCACATCGTTGGGCCACTTGAGCCGCGCATCGACTTCCCCGACGGTTCTGAGCGCGTCGACGAGTGCGATTCCGGTCATCAGCGGCAGCCATCCCAATACCGCGGGATCGATCCCCGGGAACTTCAGCAGCATCGACAGCAAAATCTGTGAGCGCGGCGCACCGGAGAACGATCTCGAGTGCCGACCGCGACCGTGGTCCTGGTGTTCGGCAATCAGGGCGGTCCTGTCGGCGTAGGTCGCTGCCCCGGCCACCAGATCGGCATTGGTCGAACCGGTCTCGGCCACGATGTCCAACCGAGACCACGACGCCTGCGGTCCGTCCACCAGCGCCCGCCGAAGCGCGCGGACGTCGAGCGGTGGGCGATCGAGGTTTGTCCACATGAGCACCAGCATATGGGCTCGAGACCGGCAGACATTCTCGGCGAAGCACCCTGGGTCGGGTCGCAGATCACACTCGCAGTTAAAGTGTTGCCCCATGACCAGCGTCCAGGATTCCACTGCACCCGGGTCGGCCGAAACACCCGATATCCACACCACTGCGGGTAAATTGGCTGATCTTCGTAAACGTCTCGCGGGTGCGGAGCATCCCTCGGGTGAGGCGGCGGTGGAGCGGGTCCACGCGAAGGGCAAGTTGACTGCTCGTGAGCGGATCACGGCGTTACTCGACGAGGGGTCGTTCGTCGAGCTCGATGCGTTGGCGCGGCACCGGTCCCAGAATTTCGGGTTGGGTGAGAACCGGCCCCTCGGGGATGGTGTCGTCACCGGCTACGGGACCGTCGACGGCCGTGATGTGTGCGTGTTCTCCCAGGACGCGACCGTCTTCGGTGGCTCGTTGGGGGAGATCTACGGCGAGAAGATCGTCAAGGTGATGGATCTGGCGATCAAGACCGGCCGTCCGTTGGTGGGCATCAACGAAGGCGCCGGGGCCCGGATCCAGGAAGGTGTCGTCTCGCTGGGGTTGTACGGGGAGATCTTCCACCGCAACGTCCGCGCATCGGGGGTGATCCCGCAGATCTCGGTGATCATGGGCCCGGCAGCGGGTGGGCACGTGTATTCACCGGCGTTGACCGATTTCGTGGTCATGGTCGATGGCACCAGCCAGATGTTCGTCACCGGCCCCGATGTGATCAAGACCGTCACCGGGGAGAACGTGACGATGGAAGAGCTCGGCGGCGCACACACCCACATGGAGAAGTCCGGCGTCGCGCACTATGTCGCCTCGGGGGAGCACGATGCCCTCGACTACGTCCGTGACCTACTGAGTTATTTGCCGAGCAACAATCGGGCCGATGCGCCGCGGACCGCGGCGTCGGATCCGGTGGTCGGATCGATCGAAGAGTCGTTGACGGCGGAGGATCTCGAACTCGATACGTTGATTCCGGATTCGCCGAACACTCCGTACGACATGCACGAGGTGATCCGCCGGATCCTCGACGACGACGAATTCCTCGAAGTCCAAGAAGGGCGGGCCCGCAACATCATCGTCGGGTTCGGTCGGGTCGATGGCCGGTCGGTGGGGATCGTGGCCAATCAACCCACCCAGTTCGCCGGCACCTTGGATATCGATGCCTCGGAGAAGGCGGCGCGGTTCGTGCGCACGTGTGATTGTTTCAACGTTCCGATCATCACGTTGGTCGATGTGCCAGGATTCCTGCCCGGCACGGGGCAGGAATACAACGGCATCATCCGGCGCGGGGCGAAACTGTTGTACGCCTATGGGGAGGCGACGGTCGGGAAGATCACCGTCATCACCCGCAAAGCCTATGGCGGGGCGTACGACGTGATGGGGTCCAAGCACATGGGTGCCGATGTGAACTTGGCGTGGCCGACCGCGCAGATCGCGGTGATGGGGGCTTCGGGTGCGGTCGGGTTCGTCTACCGCAAGCAGTTGCTCGAGGCCGCGAAGAACGGTGAGGACGTCGATGCGTTGCGGCTCGAGTTGCAGCAGCAGTACGAGGACACGTTGGTCAACCCGTATGTCGCTGCCGAACGCGGGTACCTCGATGCGGTCATCCCGCCCAGTCACACCCGTGGGCAGATCGTGACCGCGTTGCGTCTGCTCGAACGCAAACAAGTGACCCTGCCCCCGAAGAAACACGGAAACATCCCACTATGAGCGGCGAAGTGAATCATGACGCAGTGAGCGAGGTCGATGTCTCCGCTGCGTCTCCGGAAGCTGCGTCTCCGGAAATTCGGGTGGTCAAGGGCAATCCGAGCGATGAGGATCTCGCCGCTCTCGTGTCGGTCCTGACAGCTGCACAGGGCGAATCAGCGCCGGCGGGCAAGTCTGCGCCGGCTGAGCTGTGGGGATCGCCGACGCTCAATCACCGCCGTTTTGCGGCTCAGTCGGCGTACTCGTACGCCGCGTCGGGCCGTCACCAACGGTGACGCTCGCGGAGAACGTGACGGGCTCGATCCGGTTGGTTCTCGCGTCCGCGTCGCCCGCGCGCCTGTCGGTCCTGCGCGGAGCCGGCGTCGAGCCGATCGTTCGGGTATCGGGCGTGGACGAAGACGCGCTCACCGAGGCTCTCGGACCATCGGCTTCCCCGGAAACGGTGGTGACGGAATTGGCCCGAGCCAAGGCGGCAGCAGTGGCCGAGACGTTCTCGGAGTCGACACACGATCTGGTGATCGTGGGCTGCGATTCGATGCTGTCGATCGGCGGCCGGTTACACGGTAAGCCGCATTCGGTCGACGTCGCGAGGGAACGGTGGCAGTCGATGGCCGGCAGCAGCGGAGAGTTGCTCACCGGTCATGCCGTTCTTCGGGTGACGGGGGGCGTCGTCGTGGCGCAGGCCGCGGCACACAGTTCGACCACCGTGCACTTCGCGACTCCCTCGTCGGTCGACCTCGAGGCCTACCTCGCCTCCGGCGAGCCGTTGTCAGTAGCCGGGGCATTCACGTTGGACGGGCTCGGCGGTTGGTTCGTGGACCGCATCGAGGGCGACCCGTCCTCCGTGATCGGCATAGGTCTACCGCTCACCCGAACTCTGCTGACCCGAGTGGGGACGTCGTTGGCCGAGCTGTGGGGCCGGGCCGCGTCCTGAAATGCCGGTGTTCGGGCAGAAGCGCTGTCAGGGCAGCAGGTCGATCAGTTCGCGAGCCCACTCCTCAGCCATTGTCTTGGGCTTGATGTTGGACGAGCTGTCGTGTCGCGCGTGGGTACCGATCTGCTTGCCGCCGAGTTCGGTCAGCTTCTCGGCGATGATCTCGCCGCCGCGGTTGAACGTGTCTTCGTAGACTCGGTCGCCCAGACCGAACACTGCGAACTGGAGTCCTGCGAGGTCGGGTGCATCCTCGACCAGTGCATCGAAGAACGGCTCCGCACCGGTGGGGAGTTCGCCGTCTCCGTAGGTGGAGCAGATGATCACGTGGACGTCGTCGGTGTCGATGTCGGACACCTCGTACTCGAGCATGTCTCGCACCTCGGCGTCATGATCGCCGAGAACGTCCGCGATCTTGTCGGCAACCTCCTCGGCGGTACCGGTCTCGGATCCGAACAACACGACCACTGCCATGGATCGCTCCCTTTCTCACACCTGCTCGAACAGTCGAACAGTCGGAAAGCATAGCCGCACCGGGGATCCGGTCGAAAATCCGCCGGTGCTCGCATTTGTGAAGTGTCTCGAGGTCACCAGAATTCGGCCGTCAGACCCCAGCTGTCGTATTCGGCCCCGACAAGACCGCGCAGGTGCTCCTTGCTGGGGAATCTGTCCGGATCGAGTCCGGTGACGCACAAAGTCGCGCGCTCGCCGGATTCGTTCCACCACGCGCTGATGCCGCCCCCGGTGCGCCGCAGCAGGGACACATCGGTGTTCTGTGTGATCGACCTCATCGCCACCGCGGTGGCGTCGACCCCACCGATGGTTCGAAGCGCGACACCACGGCTGCCGAGATTGGAGCACAGACACAGAGGCGCAGATCCGGACGCGGCAAGTCTGGCCACGATCGCATCGGGGAGCAGTTGCATCAGGGGTTTGAACAGCTCGAAGGTGGTGGTGACAGTTCGGTCGGCCTGAGCCCGGAATGCCTGTTTGCTCGATGCTCGAATTGCCCCGAGATCATCGCGGTACGCTCCCCCGGCGTCGACGTGGATCGAGACACCGGAAGTCGCATTCGCTCGCGCGTCGCCCGCCCGCCTCGTACTGACAGGGAGGGCGACACGAACCTGCTCGTCGGCCGTGATCCGCCCACTGCGAGTGAGGATGCCGAGTACGACAGCCACCAGCAGACTGTTGGAGCTTCCACCTTTGCTCGATGCGGCAGCGGACCAGTCTGCGGACAGGCAGTCGACAACGACGGTGCTCGGCACCCACGGCCCTTCCGCGGGTGCAACCATCACACGCGGCTGGTGCACGTTCGGAGCACTGCTGTTCGAAGGCGTGGATGTCGCGTCACCGGACCCGGCTCGCGCTCGTATCGTGTCGGTCGCTGCGATGCCGAGAGCTCGCGCCGCACCGAAGAGCGCCGCTCCCATCCGGCCGACACCGTCGACGATGTCGGCACGCGACCGAGCCGCTGCGGAATCGCCCTCGTCGAGTCCGACGCGCTCGAAATCCTCGGGCACCGCGCGTCCGGCCAGAGCGGACGCCGCAGCCGCGGTCAGCGCTCCGCCGTCGCCGACGACGTGGGAGCCCACCAACGACACGATGGTGCCTCCGCTGTCGACTGCCGTGGCGGACAACCTCCATGCCGGTCCCTCGACCGGATCCAACCGCACGGCGGCCTCGTTCTCGATCCACCGGTCGATTGCGTCGCGGGCCACCGAATCTCCGAGAACGACCGGGTCGGCCGGTCTGCGCGCGGCGGTCCAACTGTCCCGCGCCCCGGGTACCCGCGACCGCCGAACGGATCGGTCGATAGGGCCGGCGGCGAGCAGGTGCCACATCGCTTCGAGCGCGTCGACCGGAATCGGGCGGTCGAAGCGCCATACGATCTGATTGACCACGGGTACCCCGAGAACGCATTCCATGCGGAGGAAAAGGTCGTCGTCGTACGTCAGTCTTTCCACCACGAGAGCCTATCGCTGTGGGCGTACGCCTGCAGATGGCCCGCAAATGTGTTTCCCGCCATATGTTTTCCGTATCGGACCCGGGTGGACGGTGCTGATAGGTTGGTTCGATCCGAAGTCGGCGTGACTGCGAAGGACCGTATGAAGTTCGTGATGCCCTTCAACGGGAGCCGCGGCGACGTGACCCCCGGGGTGGCTCTCGGCGTGGAGCTTGCTCGTCGCGGGCACGATGTGGTGTTCGGCGCGCCCCCCAACCTTCTGGATTTCGTTCGCGGCGAGACGGCGGAGTCCGGACGCGTGCAGGTCGTCTCGTTCGGCCCGGACACTCACCGACTGCTGGAGTCGGAACTGATTCGGGTGCGGATCAAATCCAGGAACCCGCGAACCAGGATGACGGCACTGGCGGAATTGGCCAACCACGGTTGGGATCGGATGACGGCCGAGCTGGCCCGGATGGCGGAGGGTGGCGATGCGATCGTCACCGGCTCACTGGGGCAGGAGATGGCGTTCAACATGGCCGAGGCGACCGGTAAAGCCTTTGTCGCCCTGCATTATTGCCCGCTCCGACGAAACGGTGTCGTTCCCGTGGTTCCTGGGGTCACCTTGCCGGATTCGCTCAACCGGTCGATGTGGGCGCTGGCCGAGGCACTTCGCTGGAAATCGATGAAGACGCGAGAGAACGCCCAGAGAAGGGCCCTGGGATTGCCGGACACTCGCGATTCACTACCCAGACGATCCGAGCGCTACGGCGGAATCGAGGTTCAGGCCTACGAGTCCGCACTTTTCCCGGGGCTCGCCGAACAGTGGGGCCCACTGCGTCCGTTCGTCGGATTTCTCGGGCTGAGCACCGGGCATCGAGAGATCTCTCCCGCACTCGAGCGATGGCTGCAGTCCGGTTCCGCGCCGGTGTATTTCGGATTCGGCAGTATGCCGGTTCCCGATCCCGTTGCACTGTTACGCATGATCGATACCGTGGTCCGGCAGCTGGGCGTGCGGGCATTGATCTGCGCCGGTTGGAGCGACCTCGCAGGCACCGAATCGCTTGCCGCTCGGGACAATCCCGACATCATGATCGTCGAATCGGTCGATCATGCCACTGTGTTTCCGCGGTGTCTGGCAGCCGTGCACCACGGTGGTGCGGGCACCACCGCTGCGAGTGCGCGCGCAGGGCTGCCGACACTCGTGTGCTGGTTCAGCGCCGACCAACCGTACTGGGGAGCGGCCCTGGGCCGTATCGGAGCCGGGGCGAGTACGAAGTTCTCGACCTTGTCCGAGGACGTTCTGCTGCAGGGAATCACCGGCATCACCACCGACGCCGCCAGAGCCGCGGCACGGGAACTCGCCGCTACCGTGGCATCGACCCGCGCAGCCGTGGCTGCCGCCGCACACATCGCCGAGGCTGCTGCCCACGGCCGGTGACACCGTCACCAGAAGCGCGCGGACAATCCCCACCGAGCCAAGGCCGAGGTCACGTGTTCGCGCAGCATTCGGTTGTCGGGGAATCGATCTGGATCCATGGCATGGACGGTCAGGGTGACGGCGGCGTCCGTCTCGCATACCCAGGCCGTGAGTCCACCGTCGAGCGAGCGAGCGAACTCTGCGTCGGCACCGAAGAACGTTGCTCGGCCCGACACCGCGCGAGCGCGCACACCCGCCACCGTAATGAAGTCGTCCGGCAACACACCCAGGTTGGACGCCAGTCCTTCGGCACCGTCGCGAGGCTGCGGAATGCGGGCCACCACGACATCGGGCAGCATCTGAACGAGGGCCTGCGAGATACCGGCAGGCGCGTGACCGGCTGCCTGCCTCGCGGCGAACGCAGTGAATGCGGCCTTGCTGATCGACCGGATCGGCGACAGGTCGAGGGCAGTGGCGTCGGTGACAGGGACCTCGATCTTGACGATCTTCGTTGCGTTGGAACGGATATCGGCGTCGGTGCGATCGCTCACCGGCAGGGACCACTGCACCGTGTCTCCGATGGAAGCGCGGCCGGCGTTCCCGGATGCGGCGGTGAGGACCGCGATGAACAGCGAGTTCGACGTGCCACCCCACGTCGTGGCCACCTCGTTCCACGTGGCTGCGTTCACCTCGGCGACCACATGGGGCGCCGTCCACTCGGAGTCGGCCGCCGGTTCGATCGGGACCTGGGAGCGCCTCGGGCTCACCCGGGGGGATGAGGGCGTCGGTACGGATCCGGCGGGGATGGGCAGGGCCGATACCGCGGAGTTCAACAGCCAGCCGGCGGCGGATCGAAGTTGCTCCGCCGCGTCTTTCACGTCGCCGCCGATCGCGGCCAATCCCTGCGCGGCCGGCGTCAGCCGCGACTGCTGAACTCGCGAATTTGCCGCCCGGAACGCCGCGACCAGAGCGCCGCCGTCGGCAACCATGTGCGAGGCGACCAACGACAGAACCGTCCCACCCCGCGCCAATGGCGCAGCCGACAACCGCCAGCCGAGGCCCGTCTCAGGGTCGATGGCGGTACTGATGCAGCCCTCGGCCCACACCAGAATCTCGGAAGAATCGATGGACTCCGGATGAACATCCAGTGGGTGAGAAACCGTCGAATCAACCCAACGCTCACGAGCAGTCGGCACCGACGGCGCGTGCACCCGTCGCGCAAGCAGACCGTCGGACAGGTTGTCGTGAAGTTTTTCCAGGTCTCCCCGCTGGACAGTTCGGTCGAACCACCAAAGAAACTGGTTATAGACGGGATATCCGATGCCGTGGTGCATTCGCAAGAATAGGTGATCGGCAAATCCAATTCGAGTCACGCGCCGAACCTACTACATCCACGCAACGAATCGGTGGTGTCAATTGGTCGGGGAAATGCATTCGCACTCGGCAAAGGATATGTAGGCAATCGTCGCCGCGCTGTGCCGGGGGTCATGTTCACGGACCGGGCCGGCGAAGTCGCACTTCACCGAGAAATAAATACCGAACGTGCTGTTATTGTGACCCGTCATCAAAGCGAAGTGCGCATTCAGTGAATTCGTCGTAAGATGCCTCAACCGGGTACAGCTACCGCAGGTGAGCACGGATGGGCGGTCAAGAGCTTCGGTAGTGAGAAGTATTACTTCTACGCGTCGCGAAATAGTTCCACGTAGCCCTTATCGTGACTTCTGGACTCACTTCGGGTCGACAGCAACGACGTTGTTCTTTCGATGCGGATAGCAGAAATCAGATAAACCACAAGGCGAATACACGGTCATACGACATCCGCTTTACATCTACGGCTCGACCGTAATCGAACCTGATACCGAACTGACGCCGAACTCCGCTGGCATGGCCCGGGACGAAAGAGGACTCACATGGAATACACCGAACTCGCCGACTACCCACTTCCCGCCGGGCGGCTCACCGAGTGGGTCCCACGCATCGACGACGATCGGTGGGAATCGGACCCCCGCGGGCTGTCTTTCACACATCAGGATCATTGCGAACGCAGCGCCCCCGGCTCGTGGATCGGGACCGTGTTCGAGATTCACCGCCGCTACGACGTCGAAGCAGTGCGGGCGACCATCGTCGCGTACATGGGACGACACGAGGCTTTTCGGACCAAAGTCCGTCGCGACACCGCATCCGATACGTGGCAGCGCTACACCGCACCGACGGATGCCGTACGGGTCGTGGATCGCGCGCACACCGAACCACGCACCGAGACACAGGTGTTCAGCCATCTGCACTCCTGGTTCGGCGAGACCGTATCGCCGACGGCATGGCCGCACTTCGTACTCGCGACCATCGAACCCGACGATGCATCTCGTGCCCTCTCGAACGGGCCGGGCGAATCGTTTCTGCTCGCATTCGCTGCCGACCACTCGGTGATGGATGCATACAGCCAGATCTACGCGATCAACGAGATCGACAGGCTGTACGCGCAGGCCCTCGAAGGCACCGATCCCGAACTACCAGAGGTGGGTAGCTACGTGGACTTCAGCCAGTCCGAGCGCGCATTGGGCGACACCCTGACCAGGGACCACAGCGCTGTCCGAACGTGGCAGAACTTCCTGGCCGTGGAGAACGGACGCTTCCCGGGCTTCCCACTTCCGGTAGCGGTCGAACGGGCTTCGACGACCGACGGTCCTGCCGCTCAGAGCAGCATCTCCTCGTGGCTGTTGACCTCGGATCAGTCGGACGCCGTGAATGCCGCGTGCCGCGCTGCCGGGTACAACATGCAGGCCGGGATACTTGCTGCCCTCGCGGTGACGAATGCGCGCCTGTCCGGCCGGACCTCGATGCGCACCGTGATGCCGATGCACACGAGAGACGAGCAGAAATGGGCGGCGTCGGTCGGCTGGTACGTCGGGATCCTGCCGATGGAGATCGAACTCGGCAACGCAAGCACTTTCGGCGAGGCGCTCGAGGCAGCGGCAGCGGCGGGCTCGGCGAACAAAGGGCTCGCGCGCATGCCGTACTCCAAAATTGCCCAGATCCTCGAATCGACGGAAATCCCCCGATTCGTCGTCTCCTACATAGACCTGCGGTTTCTCCCGGACGCCGCGCAGTGGCAGGCCCGTAAGGGGCGCGCACTGCGGAGCAACTGCCACGCCGACGACGAGGTCTACTTCTGGGTCAACCGCACGCTCGAAGGACTGAACATCTCGGCGCGCTTCCCCAGCTCCGATGTCGCGTCCACCAACGTTCATCGCTTCATCACCGAGTTCGTGGCGGTACTGACTGCGGTGATCGATTCCGACGATGCCAGCGATACGGTACTCACGTCGGTCTCGCAGTCGGTGGCCGTCGCCGCAGAGTGATGGACCCGACCGCCCCGCGGCCCTTATCGCAAAGGACGAACCAACGATGATCATCACCGCCATGGGCAGCTGGAATCCTGCCCCGGGCCGTTTGCTCGAGTGGCATCCGACTCCGGCCGCCGAAGCGAAAGCCGCAGCGGCACCGGTCGATACGACTCCTCCCTCGTTCCTGCAGGAGGACCACTTGAAAGCGGCGTGGGCCGCGAGCCTGCGCGGTGACGCTCATACGGCGTACACCGGGGTGGCGACCGAGGTCGACGGCGATGTGGACACCGCTGCGATGAGCCGCGCCCTGGCGGCGTACGTTCTGCGGCACGAGGGCCTGCGATGCTGGTTCGAGATCGACGGCGGAGCCGTGGTCCGTCACCTGGCGGAACCCGAGGTCGCCGCGTTCGACGTGCTGGACGCCGGCGAGTCGAGAGACCCCGACGAGTTCCAGCGCTATGTGCGCCAACGCTTCTCGACAGAGGCGACCGCAGATGTCTGGCCCGGATTCGCCGTGGGCGTCGTCGCCAGGCCCGGAAGCTTCACGCTGTACTACGGCGCAGACCACGCTTTCACCGATGGCGGTTCGCAGGCGCTGGTCATCAGCGAACTGGCCGATCTCTATGCGCTCGAAGTCGGTGACCCTGCACCGACACCAGCATCGGCCGGTAGCCACCTCACCTACGCCGCAGACGAGCGTGCGCGAGCAGCGACCTTCGCACCCGACTCCCCCGAAATCGCCGCGTGGCGAGACATTTTCGCTCGCCACGACGGGGCGATGCCACGATTCCCCCTCGATCTCGGACTCGAGCCCGGGGAAAAGGCACCGGTGCGTATCGTCGAACGCTATCTGTTGGACGCCGGCTCGACCGCGGCCTTCGACGCCGCGTGCAAGGCCGCCGGGGCCAGGATGAGCAGCGGCGTGTTCGCTGCCGTCGGGATCACCGATTTCGAGCTGGCAGGCACCGCAGAGTATTTCGGGATCACCGTCCTCAGTGCCCGCCATCACGGCGACTACGCCCAGTCTCAGGGCTGGTTCGTCAACTTCGCGCCGGTTGCGTTCGAGGTGGCCGGCAACGAGAAGTTCTCCGATGTCGCAGCACTCGCGCACTCGGGATTCGAGCAGGCCAAGAAGATCGCGGAGGCCCCCGTACACGCCGTACTGGGCGCGCTCGCGGCGGACGGAACCTTGGGAAGCGAGTTGGCAGTGAGCCCGAACATGCTGTCCTACATCGACTTTCGCTGGTTCCCTGGCGTCGGCCGCGACGCCGATACGCGAGCGAAGCACTTCACCGGAGAAGGATCCACATCGAACGCATCGATGTGGATCAACCGAGACGGCGAGCACCTGTACCTGGTAGCCCAGACCCCGGACAACGACATCGCGGCCGCGTCGGTGGAGCGCTACCACGCTCATTTGGCGCGTGTACTCGAAACCATTGCACGCGAGGGTGATTACACGCTCTCGCTCGACCATCTCGTTCAGGAGCCGGCCGGTGCAGGTCACGTCGATCACTGAGTACGCCCCTCGGGCAGGTGCCCTGGTCGAATTCTCGGCGATCGTCGTCGGCGAACCACAGCCGTCTCCCGTTCCGCCCTCGTTCAATCAACGGTTCCACCTGGGGGATCTGGGCGAAGCGGAACGCGTGTGGATCGCCGGTGCATTCGACGTACCGGGCAGCCTCGATGTCGAGGCACTCGGGTGGGCGTTCGAGTACCTGATCGACCGCCACGACACGCTGCGAAGTTCGTTCGTGTCCACGGCGACCGGTATCGAGCGGACGCTGTACATGCCGGGTGCCATCGAGATGAGGCACGGCGCTCGATCCGAGTTCTCCTCCACGCCCAAGCTGCGAGACCACCTCCGAGCCGCACTCGAACGACGCTGCGGTGCAGGACGCTTTCCGTCGTACGGCTGCTTCGGAATCGATCGACCGGACATCTCGACGGTGCTCTGCGCTTTCGACCACGCCAACGTGGACGCCATGTCCATAGCAGTCGTCGTCGACGAGATGCACACCTTGTACGACGCCTATCGCCGCTGCCCTTCGAACCCGACGGTCGATCTACCTCCGGTCGGCGGTTTCGTCGAGTACTGCCGCATCGAGTCCGTCGAGCCACTGGTGAATCCAGCGGACGAGCGCATGGTGCAGTGGTCGAACTTCCTCATCGAATGCGGCGGCACCACACCGCGGTTCCCGTTCGATCTGGGAGTGGCAGAGGGTGAAACAGCCACTCAGGCCACCACTGTGCATCAGCTACTCGACGCGTCGCAGACCCTGGAGTTCGAGGAACTCTGCGTTCGGGCCGGTGCGGGAATGTTCGCGGGTGTGGTCGCTTCGACAGCGCACGCCATTGCCGCCATCGGGGGGCCGCAGTACGTGCCTTTCCTGTTCCCCCTGCACACCCGGCACCGTGCGCAGTTCTCGCGCGCACTCGGATGGTTCACCACCAACGCACCCATGACCGTGCCCGTCCGAGCCGACTTATCCTCCACGATCTGCGCCGCACACACCGCGTTTCGTCGAGCACTCCCCCTCAGCACCGTTCCGATCCCACAGGTTCTGAACAACCTCGCAGACGCATTCACGCTGTCGCGTCAGGACGTGTTCATGGTGTCGTACATCGACTACACCAGAATCGAGGGACACGAACGGTTCGACGAGTCCAACGCTCATCACATCAGTAACGCCACCGTGTCCGACGATGCCCAGTTCTGGATCTCCCGTACTCGATCGGGTGTGTCCCTGCGATCGCGTTTCCCCGACACCGCGGTGGCGCGATCGGTGATGGCCGCATTCGTCGGAGAACTGACGACCCTGATGCGTGCGTCCACCGCCGACGTCGGCATCGGCGCTTCGACGACCTGACCGATTTCCGATCCGCAGGCTCCACTCGCGCCTTCCGGCTCATTCCGCAGGCTCCACTCGCGCTACTACGCCGAGATACCGCCTAGGATCGATGGTGCAGACCGCTCACCCCCGGGCGGGCCGCCGACGAATATCTTCCGTAGGAGCCGATACGTGCCTGTACCAACCGATTCCAACGCAACGTACGCCGACTATGCGCATCCCGAGCGACTCGTATCGAACGAATGGCTTTCCGCCCATCTCGGTACCCCGGGCCTTCGCGTCGTCGAATCCGACGAGGACGTGTTGCTCTACGACGTCGGCCATATCCCCGGTGCGGTCAAGATCGACTGGCATCTGGACCTCAACGACCCCGTCACCCGCGACTACATCGACGGTGAGCAGTTCTCGAAACTGATGAGCCGCAAAGGAATTTCGCGAGACGACACAATCGTCGTGTACGGCGACAAGAGCAACTGGTGGGCCGCCTACGCGCTGTGGGTGTTCACCCTGTTCGGTCACCAGGACGTGCGGTTGCTCGACGGTGGGCGCGACGCCTGGCTGTCCGAGAACCGTGACACCACTCTCGACGTGCCCGAGTACCCGGCCACGGAGTACCCGGTGGTCGAACGCAACGACGCGCCCATTCGCGCATTCGCGTCCGACGTGCTCGGCTCTCTCGGCACCGTGCCGCTGATCGACGTACGTTCCCCCGCCGAGTACACCGGCGAACGCACCCACATGCCCGACTACCCGGAGGAAGGTGCTCTGCGCGGTGGACACATTCCCACTGCGGTCAGCATCCCGTGGGCCAAGGCAGCCGCACCGGACGGACGCTTCCGCTCCCGTCAGGAATTGGACGAGATCTACTCCGCTACCTCGGCGACCGACGACGTGATCGCGTACTGCCGTATCGGGGAGCGGTCGAGCCACACCTGGTTCGTGCTGACGCATCTGCTCGGCTACGACTCGGTCCGCAACTACGACGGGTCGTGGACCGAATGGGGCAACGCCGTTCGGGTTCCGATCGCCAAGGGCGAGGAGCCCGGATCGGCACCGGCCGCTCGATGAGCGCGCTGCCGGAATCGCTGGCCGAGATAGTCGACGACTTCGCCGCGGTGGAGGGACAGGACAAGCTGCAGTTGCTGCTGGAGTTCAGTCGTGAACTCCCTCCGCTCCCCGAGCATCTGGCTCAGGACGCGATGGAGCCGGTGCCGGAGTGCCAGTCGCCGCTGTTCCTGTCCGTCGATAGCGGCGACTCGAAGCGGATTCGCTTGTACTTCAGTGCTCCGCCGGAAGCTCCGACCACTCGCGGGTTCGCCTCGATTCTCGCCCAGGGACTCGACGGTCTCAGCGCCGAGGAGATTCTCGATGTGCCGGACGACTTCTATTCGGCGTTGGGGTTGAGCGACGCGGTCAGCCCGTTGCGGCTGCGCGGGATGTCGGCCATGTTGGCGCGGATCAAGCGGCACCTGCGCTGACGGCGGGCCGCGCTCGTCTTGATCGATACATCGAGTGGTCGGTAGACTCCATGTACGAGCGTCGATGCTCGATTCACCCTCACCCCCGATGTGGTCGAACGAAGGCTGGTTGCTGCCGACATGGAGTTCACGGAGTTAGCGGACTACGCGGTTCCCGCAGGCACGCTCACCGAGTGGATACCGAGCGTCGGCCCGCAGGCGCGCACTCCGGAGGCCGCGGGGTGGCACCCGGACACCAGACCGACGTCCTATGTCCACGAAGCGCACCTTCGCTCGAGCCTGAGCAGTCCCCGTCGTGGCCGTGAATCGTGGCTCGGTGCGGCCTTCGAGATAGCGGGGCCGCTCGACAAGCCTGCGTTTCGGCAGGCGGTTCTCCGGTGGATCGACCGGCACGAGGCGATGCGGTCGAGTGCGTCGATCGACGAGACCACGGGCGAGATGTCGCGGGTGACCGCTGCAGCGGGAGCCATCGACATCTGGCAGGTGGAGCAGGAGCGATGCAGCCAGTCCAGTGAGGTCTTCGAGCACCTGCAATATCTGTTCGACGAATTCACCTCACCCCTGATCTGGCCGGCGTACGCCTTCGTCACCCTCGAGCCGCTCGACGACTCGAAACCGGTGACAGTATTTTTCGCAGCCGACCATTCCATCATCGATGGACTGTCCACGGTTCTGGTCGCGCACGAGATTGCGGCGCTGTACGGGGAGGAACTGGGTGGCCCACCTGCCGCCCTGTTCGAGGCGGGCAGTTATCTCGATTTCGGTTCCTCCGAACGCGAGCGTCATGCCGAACTCGAACACTCTCACGACGCGGTGAGAATGTGGCGGGACTTTCTGGTCGACGGCGAGGGCGAATTACCCGCGTTTCCTCTCGACATCGGCGATCCGAGCCCGGAGGACGTGCCGCAGGGCGGTCTGTCCGCATGGGTGCTGGACCCGGAACAGGCCGACTCGTTCTCGATGGCCTGCCGGAAGACGGGACACAGTCTGTTCGCCGGACTGCTCGCGGTTCTGGCCGTCACCGGCGCAGAGCTGGGTGCCGGTACTCGCTTCCGCACGGTCACTCCGGTGCATACACGCGACGAACCTCAGTGGGCCTCCGCGCTGGGATGGTTCGTCGGACTGTGCCCCATCTCGTTCGACATCGACGGTGCCGATTCGTTCGACTCGGTGATCGCAGCCGCCTCGGCGGAAGTGAAAGCGACCAAACCGATCGCCCGCGTTCCTCTCGATCGGGTGTTCACCACTCTCGGCTACTCCGCTCGCCCGCGATTCGTCGTGTCGTTCATGGACGTGCGGTTTGCGCCTGCCGCCGAGCACTGGCCGGACTGGAACGCCCGCGCGCTGCGCAGCAAGCAGTACCAACACGACGTGTACGTATGGATCAACCGCACTCCACAAGGCATCAACATCTCTGCGCGGTATCCCAACACCGAACAGGCGACGGCACGGGTTCACGAGTACATCGGCGCACTGCGGAGGCTCCTGACGGAGGTCGCCGAAACAGGGACGGTACGAATGCCCGGAACCGCCGCCGAGCCGTTCGACGAAGGTCGCATCGACACGGGTCGGATCGCTACCAGCCAGTAGCCGCAGTCCACTCGGCGTGGCGATGCAGTCCGATTGCAGCGATGACGAGTCCGATGCTTAGACTCCGACGTGACGTTCGCAACGATAAGACTCATTCGTAGGAGGCTCAGTGCCCAGCCATGCCAGTGCTCAGATCACCAAGGTTCTTGTTGCCAATCGTGGTGAGATCGCGGTGCGGGTGATCCGGGCGGCTGCTGATGCCGGGTTGGCCAGTGTCGCTGTGTACGCCGAGCCCGATGCCGATGCCCCGTTCGTTCGGTTGGCCGACGAGGCGTTCGCTCTCGGTGGCCAGTCGTCGGCGGAGTCGTATCTGGTGATCGACAAAATCTTGGACGCCGCCGCCAAATCCGGCGCCGACGCCATCCACCCCGGCTACGGATTCCTCTCCGAGAACGCCGACTTCGCCCAAGCTGTCATCGACGCCGGCCTGATCTGGATCGGGCCGTCCCCCCAGTCCATCCGCGACCTCGGTGACAAGGTCACCGCCCGCCACATCGCTGCCCGCGCCAAAGCACCCTCGGTCCCCGGCACCTCCGAACCGGTCAAAGATGCCGACGAGATTCTGGCGTTCGTCGACGAACACGGCCTCCCGATCGCGATCAAAGCGGCGTTCGGTGGCGGTGGCCGCGGCATGAAAGTGGCCCGCACTCGCGAGGAAATCCCCGAGTTGTTCGATTCGGCGACCCGCGAAGCCGTCGCCGCGTTCGGGCGCGGGGAATGCTTCGTCGAACGCTACCTCGACAAACCACGCCACGTCGAAGCCCAGGTCATCGCCGACCAGCACGGCAACGTCATCGTCGCCGGCACCCGCGACTGCTCCCTGCAACGCCGCTTCCAGAAACTCGTCGAAGAAGCCCCCGCCCCGTTCCTCACCGACGCCCAACGCAAAGAAATCCACGCGAGCGCCAAAGCCATCTGCCTCGAAGCGGGCTACTACGGTGCCGGGACGGTGGAATACCTCGTCGGCCAAGACGGCTTGGTCTCGTTCCTGGAAGTCAACACCCGCCTGCAGGTCGAACATCCCGTCACCGAGGAAACCTCCGGCATCGACCTGGTGCTGCAACAATTCGCGATCGCCAACGGTGAAGAACTGTCCATCACCGACGATCCCGAACCGCGGGGACATTCGTTCGAGTTCCGGATCAACGGTGAAGACGCCGGCCGCGGGTTCCTGCCCGCCCCCGGCCCCGTCACCACGTTCACCGCCCCGTCCGGTCCGGGTGTGCGCGTGGATTCCGGTGTCGAGTCCGGGTCGGTGATCGGGGGCCAGTTCGATTCGATGCTCGCCAAACTCATCGTCACCGGCGCCACCCGCGAGGAGGCCCTCGCGCGTTCGCGTCGGGCCTTGGCCGAGTTCGATGTTCAGGGGTTGGCGACGGTGATCCCGTTCCATGCTGCGGTGGTCTCCGATCCGGCGTTCATCGGTGACGGCGACTCGTTCTCCGTCCACACCCGGTGGATCGAAACCGAATGGGACAATCAGATTCCTCCGTTCACCGCCGGTCAGCCCCTCGGCGACGATGAGGTGTTGCCGCGGCAGAACGTGGTCGTCGAGGTCGGGGGCCGCCGCGTCGAGGTGTCCCTGCCCGGCGAATTGTCTCTCGGTGGCAACGGTGGTGGGCCTGCCGGTGCGGTGCGCCGCAAACCGAAAGCCCGCACCCGCGGCGGCGCGGGTAACGGTGCCGCCTCCGGTGATGCGGTCACCGCACCGATGCAGGGCACCGTGGTGAAAGTCGCTGTCGAAGAAGGCCAGGAAGTCGCCGCCGGGGACCTCGTGGCGGTACTGGAAGCGATGAAGATGGAAAACCCCGTCACCGCCCACAAAGCAGGCACCATCACCGGCCTGTCCGTCACCGCAGGCGACGCCATCACCCAAGGCACCGTCCTCACAGAAATCAAATAGCGACAGATCGGTCGCGATGCGAATTTCGGCTCGAAATCGGGACTCGGATGGAGCTACCCTGTAGCGATGTCCGAGCTTCCGGAAGTCCGTATCGGTACTGCTGATCGCGAGAAGGCGCTCGACGCGCTGAGCCTGCACTTGAGCGAAGGCCGCCTCACTGTTCCCGAGTTCGACGAGCGCAGCGCCACCATCGCGTCCGCCACGACGCGCGGGGAGCTCGACTCGGTATTCGTCGACCTACCCGCGACGTCGTCACCGCCGCACGCGCCGGCTCGGCTCGAGACATCTCCGGCTTCGGCCGAGACCGGCGGCGGCCTCGATTGGCGCGCGGTCGTCATGCCGCTGGTCATCTTCGGTTCGTTGGCCTTGTTCTTCCTCACCGATTTCGACCAGAAGTGGCTCGTCTTCCTGCTCATCCCCTTGGCCGGCGCTCTCCTGTCCGCAGGTGGTCATTCCAAGAAGGCCAAGAAGAAGAAGCGGTGAAGGCGCTCCTGTTCGACGTCTTCGGTACTGTCGTCGACTGGCGTACCAGCATTGCCCGTGACGTCCGAGCTCACTGTGGGGCAGACGTCGACGCCTATTCCTTGGCGGACCGCTGGCGCAGTATGTACCAACCGGCAATGGAAGAGGTTCGGTCGGGTCGCAGGCCCTTCACCCGACTCGACGTCCTTCACCTGGAATCGCTTCGAGTCGTATTGTCCGAGTTCGATATTCAGCTGTCCGAGAAGCGCATCGCCGCACTGAACCTGGCGTGGCACCGGCTCGATCCCTGGCCGGATTCGGTCCCCGGACTCACCCGCCTTCGCACGGCATTCACCATCGCCCCGCTCTCGAACGGAAACATCTCACTGCTGCTCGACATGGCCAAGAATGCCGGGTTGCCGTGGGATGCCATCCTCGGCGCGGAGCCGGTGCGGGCCTACAAGCCAACCCCGGACGCCTACCTGGGTACCGCCGACATTCTGGGTCTCGCACCGAACGACTGCATGATGGTGGCCGCGCACAACAGCGATCTCGCCGCCGCGGCCGACTGCGGCTTCGCGACGGCGTTCGTCGCCCGTCCGCTGGAACACGGACCGAGCCAGACCATCGACCTCGCTGCGGAGTCGGACTGGACGTACAGCGTCGACTCGATCGAATCGCTGGCAACCCAATTGCACTGCTGACGTCGGGCGGCCTCAGCTCGACAGGGCCGGAACGAGACGTCGATCGACCCAGGCGTCCACGTCGCGGTGAGAGCGGAAGCGAACGATCACCAGATCGGGTCGCCTGCATTGGGCTCGTTGCACCAGTTCCGCGGTCCGCGGATACGTACGCCATGCCCATCGGATGACGTGATCGCGGTCGAAGAGAATGCGATGCAACGGCGGCTCGCGGTTGCCGTTCCACAGTTCGCGCCGCCCGACCCGTCGACGCAACGTCCGAATCACGATCTGCCGCATCACTGTTCGACGCGGAAGATCGAGCCACAACATCAGATCCGCGCGATCGAGGAGACGATCGCGCACTGCGCTGTACTGCCACTCGGTGACCCAGGCCGGGCGTTCGACGAACTCGTCCACGTCGGACTCGAACATCGGACGCGGCGTCCAATTCGGCCCGTGGTACAGGCTGTCGATCTCGATGTGTTCGATCCCCAGGATGGATCCCAGACGGCCAGACAGTGTCGTTTTTCCGGAACCGGACGTTCCGGCCACGACGATCCTCGAGGGGCGACGGGATACCGCATCGTTCGGTCCGAGAATCACGGAGAAGACGGTAGCGAACCGTGCTGTACCCAACTTATCGCCCCTACGGTTGGGCGCTCAGCGCTACGATCGCCTCCGCCATGTTGTTCACGAAGTTTCGACGCGCCGATTCGGGCAGCCGGTCGAGCGAGAGGTACGGGTTCAGGTCTTCGAGCTCGACCAGAAGCAGCGCTCCGTCGGCGGTGCGGCACGCGTCCACCCGCGTGATCCCGTGGTCGATGTCGTTCCAGTCGACGAATCGTTGTGCGAACTCTTCGTCCTGAGCAGTGATCGAGTACGGCTCCAAGTCCCAGCGCCGGCCGGGGTCCGGAGCGTACAAGGCGTATTGCACTGTGCGGCCGATGAAGTAGAACGACACCTCGTACACGAAATCGATTCGCGGCTGAATCAGATGGTCCGGCGCGACTTCCGACAGTTCGGCGCGCCCGATGTGACGCATACCGATCGAGTCGGCACCCCATTTCGGTTTCACCACATAGGCATCCACCTCGGGCAAGCGCGATAGTGCGCGCGGGCTGTCGACGGTAGGGATCACCGGAAAACCCTCTGCACAGAGGTCGACGAGATACTGCTTGCCCCTCTGGTCGCCTTTGCCGGTGAGCTGAGTGAATACCTTCGTGCCCTTCTCACGCGCATGGCGAGCAAACGCGTCGAACGCATCCTTGTATCCCAGTACCGGCCCGGAGTTTCGGACGACGACGACATCGAAGTCGTCCATCAGCGCACGCGCGTCGAGCGGGTGACACAGCGCAATGTCGACCCACTCACGAAGCTGGGAGGACAAAAAGATGTCTTCGTCGCAATAGCGTCGACCCCTCGACAGATACGCCAGATCGGTGACGAAGAGAACGCGCGGACGAGGTGCACACATCGGGCACACCCTACCGATCGACCAGACCGTCAGCAGGACATCAGCGGTAATCCGACGCAGTCGGACAATGTCACGGGGTTCGTTTGCGCGCCATCAGAAAAGCCTGCGGTGTCGGCTCGTATCCCACGGGAGCACGGTGCACTCGGACGTCGATGTCGAAGTCGGCCTCGACCACCATGTGCGCAATGGCATCGGGGTCCAGTCGGTAGGCGTCGTACGAGACCGCGTGTCCGTAGACCTGTTCGAGCCGTACTCGCTCGTCGCCGGATTGAAATGCAAGGAGCAGCGTTCCGCCCGGAACCAGGACTCGATTCATTTCGGCGAATACCGCAGGCAGCTTCTCGGGTGGAGTGTGGATGATCGAATACCACGCCACGATGCCGACCGTCGAGCTGTCCGCCGCCTCGAGCGACTCCATCGACTCGACACGGAATCTCAGATGCGGGAATTCGCGTCGAGCAACCTCGATCATGTTCGACGACAGATCGATTCCGGATATGTCGAGACCCAAACGATGCAGGTGGTCGGTGATGCGGCCGGATCCGCAGCCGACCTCGAGAACCTCGCCGCCTCGGACCCGCTCGGCGAACGTCGCCAAGAGGCCGAGTTCGAGATGCCGACCGTCGAGTTCGTGACGAACAAGGTCTGCGTAGCTCTCGGCAACGATGTCGTAGGCAGTTCTCGTCATCGAAACATGCTGTTGCTCGGCCACAGTCGCTACGGTACCGGCTCGCCCTCCGGAGTGAGGTACGAGTGCGTCAGCATCTCGAAGAAGTGTCCGGTGGGGTCGCGAAAGTACACTCCGCGTCCACCGTGACCGGTATTGACCGTTCCGGGTTCGGTCATTCGAGGGTCGGCCCAGTGCTCGACTTCCTGGTCGACCAGCCTGGCGTATGCCTCGTCGAACAGGTCTTCGCTCACCCGAAAGGCGTAGTGCTGGAACTGAATATCGTCCACCGGTGGTTCGGCGAACTGAATCAGCGTGCCGTCGGTGAGCTGAACGTTGACGAACGGCCCCCACGACGGTGCCTCCGGTAGGGCGAACAGTTCGCGAAAGAACGCCGCCGATGCAGCACTGTTCTTCGCAGCAATGATGGTGTGATCGAACGAGATGGACAACCGCTGCCTCCTGGGGCAGTACGACGCCTCCATGCCTGACGCAGTCCGTCATCGACACGCGACGCTGCCCATGATGATTCCATCTCCCGGGAAGGGTGGTCAACCCCCGCGGATCTGTGGTCTGCTGGCCGGAAACGCCGACAGAAGGATCTCGTCATGGCCGGTCGATTGTTGTTCGTTCACGGTGCCGGTGGATTCGTCGACGACGCATCACTCGCAGTCGGGCTCGCGAATGGGCTGCATCTGGACTTGCGGATGCCGGAACTACCGGAGGACGCCATGGGTTACGAGGATTGGGCCGAGCCGGTTCGGCAGCACCTGGACCGGCTCGGACCGGAGGACTCGGTGATTGCACATTCCTTCGGTGCGTCCATCCTCGTCAAGGTCCTGGCCGAGAAGAGTTGGGAACATCCGCGGCGGGCCGCTCTCCTGGCAATGCCGGACTGGAGCCCACGCGGCTGGGATGTGGGCGATTATGCGTTCACCGACCCAGAGCCTCGCACCCACCTGACGTTGCTGCACTGCCGAGACGACGACGTGGTTCCTGTCTCTCACTTGACGTCGAACTCGGAGGTTCTCCCGTCGGCGACGGTGGTCGAGTTCCAGACCGGAGGTCATCAGTTCGACGGCATGATCGATGCCATCGTCAGCGACTGGCGGTAGCACGCCGCTCACCGATAGTCGTGATCGATTCCTGTTGCCCACTGCGAACATTCGACGGCAATCACGTCGTCCCTCCCCCGCAGGAACTCCCGCGCCCCCGCATCGCCCGACGCCGACGCCACGGCTGCGTCGAGATGTCGGTGCGCCAGAACGACCGGATGACCGGGACGGCCGTCGAACACTGCCCTGGCGAGACCGGTTTCCCGGGCTGCGGCGAGTACTGCCTGCACCACCTCGGCTCCCACGTCCGGGGTATCGACCACGTGCATCACTGCGTAGTCTGCGTCCGACGCCGCCGTCAGCCCGGCCGCGAACGACGCGCTCATCCCCCGTTCCCACTGGGGTGCATGCACGGCGATCGCGCCGTCGGGCACCGGGGCGTCGGCCGCGCCCAGTACGACGAGCACCCGGTCACAGCCGCCGTCGCGCAACGCCTGCACTGCCGTGCGAAGCCACAGCCCGTCGTGGGCGAGCACCTTGGGCGAGCCGTATCGCGTGCCGGCACCGGCAGCCAGAACAACTCCCACGACGACGTCGGACATCGTCGCTCCTTCCTTTGTTCGGCCGAGTGTTGGACGATCGCACAACGTCGATGGCAAAGATGTCGCGAAGTTTGTGCTCGCTCGACTAGCGAGGATAGGCGCGATGACCGATTCTTAGTGCACTTCTCCTGCAGCGTCGCAGGAATTCCATCCTGTTGCGTCCGCGAGGTGCCCACCGATGTCCGTCAGACCCATCACACGCAAGCGCGTCCATCCCGTCGACGAAGTGCTTCCTGTTCCCAAACTTGCCGCTTACGGATTCCAGCACGTCGTAGCGTTCTACGCGGGTGCCGTACTCGTCCCGATCATCATCGGCAGCGCGATCGGACTGACCAACGAACAGCTGATCCACCTGATCAACGCGGACCTGTTCACCTGCGGTATCGCATCGATCATCCAATCGGTCGGGTTCTGGAAGATCGGCGTCCGACTCCCATTGCTGCAGGGTGTGACGTTCGCCGGAGTCTCGCCGGTGATCGCGATCGCGATGGCGAACGGCGGCGGCACCGAGGGGTTGCTGTACGTCTACGGTGCCGTCATCGTCGCCGGTCTCGTCACGTTCTTCATGGCACCGTACTTCAGCAAACTTCTGCGCTTCTTCCCGCCGGTGGTCACCGGAACCGTCATCACGGTCATCGGCGTCGCCTTGCTCCCGGTGGCCGTCAACGATGCGGTGACCAATCCTGCTACGCACGAACAGGATCCGACCAACGGACGGTGGATGGCGTACGCGATCGGCACCCTGTTGATCATCGTGCTGATCCAACGCTTCTTCAAGGGGTTCATGGCCACCATCGCTGTGCTGCTCGGGCTCGTCATCGGCAGCGCCGTCGCGTTCGTGTTGGGGGACATGAACTTCGACGGCACCTCGGAGGCATCGTGGGTCGGATTCACCCAGCCCTTCCTGTTCGGTGTGCCCAAATTCAGTGTCGTCGCGATCATTTCGATGATCGTCGTCATGCTCATCATCGCGGTCGAAACCACCGGCAGCGTGTATGCGACGGGCGAGATCGTCGGAAAGCGCATCAAGAAGGACGACATCGCGGCGACCCTGCGGGCCGATGGTGTCGCCACCGTCATCGGCGGCACGTTCAACTCGTTCCCCTACACGGCATTCTCGGAGAACGTCGGCCTCGTGAGGTTGACCGGGGTGCGCAGTCGATGGGTTGTCGCCAGCGCGGGCGGGATCATGATTCTGCTCGGTCTGCTGCCGAAGACAGCGGCCGTCGTGGCGTCCATCCCGCCACCGGTCCTCGGCGGCGCGGCGCTCGCTCTGTTCGCGACGGTCGCCGTGGTCGGAATCCAGACACTCTCGAAGGTCGACTTCACCGACCATCGCAATCTGATCATCGTCGCCACCAGTCTCGGACTGGCCCTGCTCGTCACCATCCAACCCACGGTCTCGCAGGGCGTACCGGACTGGCTCGAGATGCTGTTCGGCAGTGGAATCGTATTGGGCGCAGTCTCTGCGATCGTCCTCAACGTCCTGTTCTTCCACATCGGGAATCGAGGCCAGGCCGTGGCCGGTGGCCCGGGTAAGGGCATCACCCTCGACCAGGTCAACGACATGTCGGCCGAGGAGTTCGCCGCTACGTTCGGCGGTTTGGTACAGGGCACACCGTGGGTGGTCGAACGCGCTTACCAGCAGCGACCTTTCGTCGATGCGCACGGTCTGCGTGAGGCATTCCAGGAAGCATTGTTGGCCGGTACCACCGAAGAACAGATCGAGCTGATCAACAGCTACCCCGATCTCGGCAGCGAGGATGCCACGGGCACCCTCAATGCTGCCGACCACGTCGGGTTGTCCAACCTCGAGGAGGACGAGCACGAGAACATCGTGCAACTGGCCGCCGAGTATCGACAACACTTCGGATTCCCGTTGGTGATCTGCGCGCGAGAGACCGAACGCTACGATCGAGTCCTGGCCAACGGCTGGTCTCGCGTCGAGAATGCGCCGTCGGCCGAGCGGTCGTTCGCCATGATCGAGATCGCCAAGATCGCGAATTACCGGTTCGACGACCTGGTTGCCGATGCCAACCCGATCGCGGCCGCGCGGTTCGGACGCATCAACGACTTCAGATAGCGAGTGCGAGTTGCTACACGAATGGATAGGGCTCGACGGGTTCAACCGGCTCAGTGATCGACAGGCGATGCACGCGCTCTACGAGTGTTGTGCGTCGTCGATCTGGGCCCGTCGAGTTGCCCAGGGCCGCCCTTTCGACAGTCGAGACCTCCTGTTGGACAGAGCGGATCGAGTGCTCGCCGAACTGCCCGAAGCAGAGATCGACCACGCACTCGACGGGCATCCCCGTATCGGCGGTACAGCCGACGATCCATCGTCCAAGCGCGAGCAGGCCGCGGTGACGACCGCAGGGGCCGAGGTCCGGGAGAAGCTGGCCGCGGGAAACCGTGCGTACGAGGACAAGTTCGGGCACGTGTACCTGGTGTGCGCCACCGGCAGGTCCGCTGAGGATCTGCTCGCTATCCTCGAGGAGCGGCTCGACAACGATGCCGAAACCGAAAGACGGGTGCTCCGGGTGGAACTGGCCAAGATCAATCGAATTCGCCTCGGCCGCATGTTGGGTCCGGAGCAGTGACCGGCCTGTCCACACATGTGCTCGACGCGACGTCGGGAACCCCGGCGATCGGAATGCGCGTACGGCTGTTTCATCCCGAGAACGGCGAGATCTCCACCGGTACCACGGACGGGGACGGCCGCATCGGTGAGGTGATTCCCGGGCCGATCGATCCGGGTGTCTACCGCCTTTCGTTCGATACGGGGAATTTTTTTCAGGCCACAGGGACACCGAATTTCTACCCGGAGGTGTCCATCTCGTTCACCGTCACCGATCCCGATGCCCACTACCACGTGCCATTACTGTTGTCCCCCTTTGCTTATTCGACCTATCGCGGGAGCTGACATGACCGACCTGACCGGAAAGATAGTCCTCGGATCCAATCAGTACGGTAAGGCGGAGAACCGCGTGGTGAGGATCTATCGAGACTCCCCGCGGCACGAAATCCACGACATCAACGTCTCCAGCGCGCTGCGCGGTGACTTCTCCCCCGCACATCTGGTGGGCGATCAGTCCAACGTCCTGCCCACCGACACCCAGAAGCAGACCGCGTACGCGTACGCGAAGACGAAGGGGCTGCGCCACCTCGAGAGCTACGGCCTGGATCTGGCACGCCACTACGTAAACGACGTCGAACCCGTCGACGGTGCCCGCATCGAACTCGAGGAATACGCCTGGGCTCGAGCGGTCGTCGACGGCGTCGAGCACGATCACACCTGGACGCGCAAGGGCGAGGAGATCCGGACCTCGGCTGTGACCGTGGAAGGCAAGGGCGAGGCTCAGCGGACATGGGTGATCAGTGGTTTCAAGGAGATGGTGATCCTGAAATCGACCGGTTCGGAGTTCCACGGCTTCCTCGAAGACGATTTGACCGTGCTCGAGCCGACGACCGACCGTGTGATGGCGACCTCGCTGACAGCGCGGTGGCGGTACACCACCACCGATGTCGAGTGGGACTCGGTCTACGCGGGCGTGAAGGCCGCAATGATCGAGAGGTTCGCAAATCTGCAGTCGTTGGCTCTGCAGCAGACGTTGTACGCCATGGGAGAAGCAGTACTCGAGAAGTACCCGTTCATCGCCGAGATCTCGATGTCGGCACCGAACAAGCATCACTTCGTCTACGACCTGGGCAAGTTCGGTATCGAGAACAACCTCGAGGTGTTCAACGCCGACGATCGGCCCTACGGATTGATTCAGGCAACCGTCGAACGGGAGGACGCACCGGACGCCGGAAGCGCGTGGCGCACCTATTCCGTCGTCGGATAACCTGCCGCGCTCACGTGTGAAGTGCCGCAGACCATTCCACGAGCGGACTCAGAGCACGCCAGGCGTCGCGCACTGTCGTTGCTGCCTTCGGGGTTTCGAGCCATGCGGGTGAACCGAAATGCTTGCCTGCGGTCAAGGTCTTGTGCCGTAGGAGTTCGATTCGCGGATGGTCGATTCCGTAACCTCGCGGCTTGGTCTTCAGCACGTCGCCGCCGATCTCGAACCCGGATTTCGTCAGCGTCGCCAGTAGCGCCTCGAGTTCGGCTCCACGTACGTCGTCGTCGACGGTCTTGCGAAAACGCGCGATCGAATCCGGGGAACTGTTGTAGAAGCCGCCCGCGACGAACAATCCGGCGGGATCGATCTGAACGTAATATCCGAGACTGTCGCCCCGTGCTACGAATCCACCCTGATGGGTCTTGTAGGGAGTCTTGTCCTTGGAGAACCGGACATCGCGGTACGGGCGGAACACCTTGGCGCTGCCGAACTCCGGCTCGAGAGTCGCGAGCAGAGCCGTCATCGGTCCCTTGACCGCGTTGTCGTAGACCTCTTTGTGGTTGTTCCACCAGATCTTGCTGTTGTCGGCTTCGAGGTCTTCGTAGAAGTCGAGGGCTGCGAAGGGTATTCCGGTGAAGCCAGTCATTCCGTGATCCTATGCCGCTCCCGTAGCCGACGACGCGGGGATGGATTGCAGGGCGAGGTACACGTCCAGTCGATCCTCGGTGGAGCCCAGATCGCGACCGAGTAGTTCCTCGACTCGCTTTATCCGGTACCGGACCGTGTTGAGGTGGATGTGCATGGAGTCTGCTGTTCGGTTCCAGGATCCACCGGTGTCCAAGAACTCACGAAGCGTCTCGGTCAGACCGGCATCGGCACGCCGGTCGTACTCGAGTAACGGTGCCAGAACATGCTCGACGAACGAGCGACGGACGTCGTCGGGCAGTGAAGACAGCATCGACACCGCCGACGTCGGTTGCGCACCGGCGGTGACGGTGACGGGGCCGGTCCCCTGCGTGCTCCTGTCGAGGGCATGCCGAGCCGATCGCAGTGCACCGTCGATGGTGAGACCGGTGGCCTCCGAGCTCACGCCCACGAACAGGCGGCCACACCCGATTCCGGAACCCAAGCGAGACAGTCGTGTTCGAATGACCTGTGCGATGTCCGGATTTTCGGTGTTGACGATGGCAACCATGTCTGCGCGCGAACTCGAACCGACGCACCCACCACCGAAGGAGGTGATGGTGTCGCTGAGTACCGTCCGCACCATCTCACGCAGATCCACGCGCCCGCTGTGCACGACCCTGATGACCACGAGCGGCCGATCGGGGTCGACGCCGGCCTGCCGTAACCGCGTCAGCGCCTCCGGCCTGGTGCTGTCGGCTTCGATCAGCGCCACTGCCTGGTCTGCGATTTCGCGCCGGACCAGCCGACCTTCCTCGCGTCGAGCACGATCGAGCGCGGCAATCACGGCGAGCTGGCCGAATGCGTCGGAGATGGCGGGAGAAAACGTGTTCACGTCACCCTCCACCGCGAGAAACCACCGCATGGTCCGCTGCGCGAGCGAAGGGCCGATCCCGAAGATGCTGTACACCCCGCCGTCATCGAGAGTGGCTGTGGTGGGCAATCTTTCGGACGAGAGTGCGGCGTGCGTCAAGGTGTCCACATCCGCATCGGAGAACGCGGCGACCTCGGTTTCCAGCCGACGCCCGGTCGCAGTGAAGATCAGGCACGCCATCCCGGTCTCTCTCGAGGTGTGCAGGGCGAGTTCGTCCAGTGCCCTACCGTCCGCGACCGCGGTGAGCAGTTGGCGTTGCCGCATGAGCGAGCTGTTGAGCGCGGCGATCCGGTCACCGGTGACGCGGCCGACGAGAAACTCGGTCACCTCACCGAACGAGAGCGTGTCGGGTACGGACAGCAACGGCAACCCGTGCCGCTCGCATGCGTCGACCACATCCGGTGGAATGTGGCCGAGCAAACCCTCCCCCGCCGCCAGTGCCGCGGCCCCGGCCTCTGCTACCGCCCGGACGAATCCCTCGCTGTCGGCCGATGTTCGACGCCACACGAGGCCGGTGATGACCAGTTCGCCACCCGCGATATAGCGGGACGGATTCGGCAGATCCGTGGTGTACGTCCACCGCACCGTGCGGCCGCACGCATCGGGATCCGAGGTGAGCAATCGCATGCCGAGCCGGGTGGCGTCGAGCAAGTCCGCGACCTGCACCGTTCACCCTCCCCTGCTCGGCACCGCTGCACTCGTTCGGCTCACCGTATGCGCGGGTTGTTTCCGCGGAGTTTCGGACGTATCGCCGGAGCACCGAATATCGGTAACAGAAAGTCACTAGAGTTCGGTGAAGACCCATCGAGCGGTGGACCTGCCGGCGAGGACGAGGTGAGCGAAGACAATGGATCTCGGCACTGTCGACAACATTCTGCTTCCCCGCTCCCGCGCGGACCTGCCTCCGGGGCGTCCGGACACCGCTGTCCTCGCCGGTGGCTCCTGGTTGTTCTCGGAGAAGCAGGATCATCTGAGAACTCTCGTCGACATCACTGCTTTGGGCTGGGAGCCGTTGACGATCACCGAGTACGGTCTCGAGATCGCCGCCACGTGCACGATCGAGGCGTTGGCGAGATTCGAATCGCCCTGGCCCGCTGTGGCATTGTTCCCACGTTGCGCCGCTGCGTTGCTGGCGTCGTTCAAGATCTGGAAGACCGCCACGGTCGGCGGCAACATCGCACTGGCCCTGCCTGCCGGGGCCATGATCTCGCTCACCGCAGCACTGGACGGCGTCGGACGTGTGTGGTCGGCAGACGGCCCCGAACACGACTACGACATCGCGATCGACGAGCTGATCACCGGCCCACAGGTCACTGCACTTCGTCCGGGAGATGTGCTGCGCAGCATCGCGATTCCGCGGCACGCACTCGAGGCGAGAACGGCCGTGCGCACGCTCTCTCTGTCCCCACTCGGCCGGTCGGCTGCCGTCGTGATCGGACGGGTCGACGCCGGCGGCGAGTTCGTTCTGACGGTCAGCGCGTCGACCGTCCGGCCGTTCGTACTTCGCTTCTCGGCTCTGCCGACGATCGCCGAGCTCGACGAGGCTCTCACCGACGCGATCGGCCCCGACCAGTGGTACGACGACCCCCACGGTGCGCCGGATTGGCGTCGACACATCAGTTCTACTGCAGCGCAGCAGATTCGCGAGGAGTTGTCATGAACGTCGACATCAACGGTGTACCGACCGACGTCGAGCCGCGACCGGGTCAGTGCCTACGCACCATGCTGCGTGAACACGAACATTTCGAGGTCAAGAAGGGGTGTGACGCGGGCGATTGCGGAGCCTGTTCGGTGCTGGTCGACGGTGAGCCGGTGCATTCGTGCATTTTCCCCGCCTACCGGGCCGAGAACCGATCCGTGACCACCGTTACCGGCCTCGGCACTGCGGAGGACATGCATCCTGTGCAGAGCCGCTTCGTCGAAGCCGCCGGCTTCCAGTGCGGGTTCTGCACGGCCGGAATGGTCGTCACCGCATCGACCCTGACCGAGAACGACATGGACGAACTTCCCGAGCGGCTCAAGGGAAATCTGTGTCGCTGCACCGGGTACCGGGCGATCGCCGACGCAGTAAGCGGTGTGGTCAACACCGAGAAAACCGTCGACGGCCCGGCGTGCGGACGATCCCTCGCTGCACCGGCCAGCGCCCGAATCGTCACCGGAACCGAGCCCTACACCCTCGATCACTCACCACAGGGACTGCTGCACGCCGCAGTGCTCGGCAGCCCGCATGCGCACGCTCGCATCGTCGCCATCGACGTCACTGCCGCCGAGCGGGTGCCCGGGGTCGTGCTCGTGCTCACCGCGGCAGACAGCCCGACCACCGCATTCTCGACGGCCCGCCACGATCGCCGCGTCGACGATCCCGACGACACCCACGTGCTCGATACCGTCGTGCGCTTCATCGGCCAGCGGGTCGCGATCGTCGTCGCAGATTCGGTCGCTGCCGCGGAGGCCGGATGCCGCGCACTGATCGTCGACTACGACGTGTTGCCCGCGGTGTTCGATCCCGAATCCGCGCTCGATGCAGGTGCACCGAAGATCCACGGCGACAAGGACGCATCGGCCCGGATCGCCGACCCGTCCCGAAACGTGGTGGCAGAGTTGCACGGCAGCACCGGCGACGTCGACGCCGCCGTCCGCGGCGCGGCAGCGGTGGTCACCGGACGGTGGACGACGCAGCGAGTACAACACGTACATCTCGAGACCCACGGCACCGTGGGGTGGCTGGACGAGACCGGAAAGCTCAATCTGCGCACCAGTACTCAGGTTCCGTTTCTTGTTCGTGACGAGATCTGCGAGATTTTCGGCCTTCCGCGCGAGCGCGTGCGCGTGTTCACTGCGCGAGTCGGCGGCGGCTTCGGCGGCAAGCAGGAATTGCTCACCGAGGACGTCGTGGCACTGGCAGTGCTTCGTACGGGTCGGCCCGTGCAATTCGAGTTCACCCGGACCGACGAGTTCACGGTGTCACCGTGTCGTCACCCGTTCAGGGTCGACGTCACCGCTGCCGCGAGCGCCGACGGGACGCTGACCGCGTTGTCGATCGACGTTCTCACCGATGCCGGGGCCTATGGGAATCACAGCGCCGGCGTGATGTTCCACGGGTGCGGCGAATCCGTGGCGATCTACCGATGCAAAAACAAGCGGGTCGACGCGAAGACCGTGTACACGAACAACATTCCGTCCGGCGCATTTCGCGGCTACGGACTGGGACAGGTGATGTTCGCGATCGAATCGGCGATGGACGATCTCGCACGTCAGATCGACATGGATCCGTTCGAGTTTCGCCGACGCAACGTAATCGTGCCCGGCGACGACATCGTCGCCGCCCATCTCGAAGAGGACGACCTGCAGTTCGGCAGCTACGGCCTCGATCAGTGCATCGACCTCGCCGAGGCTGCTCTGCGACGCGGCAACGGTGAGTACGGCCCGGCGGGCTGGAAAGTCGGCGAAGGGATGGCGGTCGCCATGATCGCCACCATTCCGCCACGTGGCCACCGCGCCGAGACATCGGTAGCCTTGTTGCCCGAGGGTCGCTACGAGATACGCGTCGGCACAGCGGAATTCGGCAACGGAACCACCACCGTGCACACTCAGATCGCGGCGACCGAGCTGGGCACCTCGGTCGATCGCATTCGCGTCTTTCAGTCGGACACCGATTCCACCACCTACGACACCGGTGCCTTCGGTTCGGCGGGCACCGTGGTGGCCGGCAAGGCCCTGTACGCGGCAGTGCGCGCGTTGTCGGCGCGGATCATCGACCTCGCGGCAACCGTGACCGGGCAACGGCACTCGGACTGCGTCCTGGGACCCGAAGGTGTGCGGTGCGGCGATCGATTCGTCACCCTCGACCACATCTTGGCGACGGCGGGTGGCTCACTGGTCACCGAGGGCAACAGCGGCGGGCTACCGCGATCTCTGGCGTTCAACGTTCAGGCCTTCCGAGTGGCCGTGGACGAAGAGACCGGCACCGTGCAGATTCTGCAGTCGGTACAGAGCGCGGACGCTGGGACGGTGATGAACCCGCAGCAGTGCCGCGGTCAGGTGGAAGGTGGCGTTGCGCAAGCTGTCGGTAGCGCACTGTACGAGGAGATTCGCACCGACGGTGCCGGTCTGGTCACCACCGATTCGATCCGGAATTATCACGTCCCACAGTTCGCGGACATTCCGCGGACAGAAGTGCTGTTCGCGGACACCTACGACCGGCTGGGGCCGTTCGGTGCGAAGTCGATGAGCGAGTCTCCCTACAACCCCGTCGCACCGGCGCTGGCGAATGCCATCCGCGACGCCATCGGGGCCCGCCTGTACCACCTTCCGATGTCCTCGGATCGCGTGTGGCGGGCCGTCACCGGTCGTAGAACGTCTGCAGAATGATGGTGCTGCGTGTCTGCACGTTGGCGGTGGCTCTGATTTCCTGCAGCAAGCGCTCGAGTGCACGCGGCGATTCGACCCGCACCAGCAGCACGTAGCTCTCCGCTCCGGCGACCGAATGGCACGACTCGATGGCCGAGAGGTGCTTGAGCCTGGCTGGAGCGTCGTCCGGTTGAGCCGGGTCGATGGGAGTGATGGCCACGAACGCCGACAACGGCCGGCCGAGGGCTTCAGGATCCACCTGCGCGGTGTAACCGCGGATCACCCGCCGCGACTCCAGTCGTCGAACCCGGGATTGAACGGCCGAGACGGACAGCGAGGCCTTTTCCGCCAGCGTCGCCAACGTGGCGCGGCCGTCGGACACCAACTCGTCGATGATCAAACGATCGACGCGATCGAGATTTTCACTCACCTGCGCAATCTAGCCCAGTTCCGGACGTAACCAGCATGCAGGACCGATTCTGGCGCAGAATCGGTGTTCGTGCCTCTTTCCGGCCGAGCGGTGCAGGGTCACACGAACAGCGGTGGCAGAGCAAGCACCATGACCGCAGACCAGCTGACGTGCGTGAGTATCGGTGCCAGGATTCCTCCGGAGGCACGCCGCTGAAGACCCATCACGTAGCCGAGCAGCACCGCGGCGAAGCCGAGCATCGGATTGCCCGACGCGAGGGTGGCGATCGCGTAGACGACCGTCGAGATGATCACCGGATGCTTCACGCCGATCGCTGCGTACAACGCTCCGCGAAAGAAGATCTCCTCGGCCACACCGTTGAGCAGCGCGATGAACACGATCAGCACCAGCGATCCCACGCGGGCGTGCGCGAGTACATTCTCGGTGAAATCGGCCAACGGGGGAATCTGCCGCACCACGAGCCCGCCGAGCATGAACACCCCACCCACCGCCAGGCCGATCAAAATGGGTGTGACGATCGGACGCCGGATCGACCCACCGACCACTATGCGCCCCAGATGCAGTGGACCCGAGAGTATTCCACCGATGATCCATACCGCGGCCAACACCAGAGTCAGTGCGTAGAACGACGGATCGCCCGGCTCCACCTTGAGGGAGAAGTAGAGCACCGTTGCACCGATCACCAGCGTGATCAACACGATGATCCGACGCTTGCGGAATGCAGCGTCGGACTCTCGGTGATCGCGCTCCACCGGGTCGACCAGAGCGGATTTCATCACCTTCAGCGCGGTCGTCGACCACGTTGCCATCACGCCTCCTCGGTATCGGTCAGACGACGCACCGCCGATGTCACGCGTCGATTCACACCGGCCGCCACGTCCAGGTTGGTTCGCACCGCGGCCGCCACGGGCTTCGAGGACAGCAGTCGCCGCCCACCGAGCGCCTCGATCAGGCCCCAGGTGCGGTCGGAGGACACCGCGACGCCGCGCCGCCGCACTCCCAGAGCATCGCCGCCGCTCCACGCCGCATCGGTGTTCGCCAACCGAAGCGGATCCTTCAGCGCACACACACCGGGAGGCTCGCCCACCATGCCCCGCACACTACGGGCCATGGCGTCTGCGATGGTGGTCAGACCTCGTGGAGGGTCGGGAACGAGTTCACGTATTCGGCTCTCGGCCGTCGTCATCGTGTTGTGCAACGAACCCACCAGGTCCTCGGCGAGCCCGGCCGGAACCGGAATTATCAGGCCGATCACCTTGCCGGCGAGCGAGGTGGGCACGAACGGCACCGGGATCCCGATTCGTTGCAGACCGGCCGCTTCGACGTAGGCGAACACCAGATCGCGGTACGGCACCGTGTCCGGGCCACCGATGTCGTACGAGCCCGCCGGGACCGTATCGCTGTCCGCAGACGCGACGAGGTAATGCAACACATCGTCGACGGCGATGGGTTGTACCGGTTCGGCGAGCCAGCTCGGCAGCGGCAGTACGGGCAAGCGATCGGCGAGGTAGCGCAACATCTCGTACGACGTCGAACCGGCACCCATGACGATGGCGGCTCGAAGCCAGACCAACTCGACGCCGTCCACCGCCAACGCTTCCCCGACGTCCGCACGAGACGCGAGATGCTCGGAGAGCTGGTCGTCGTCGGGTACGAAGCCACCCAGGTACACGATTCGCCCCACACCGGCCCGGGCTGCCGCTGCAGCGAACTGCTCTGCCGAGAGCCGATCCTGGGCGCGGTAGTCGGACTCACCGATGGCGTGCACCAGGTAGTACGCCACGTCGATGTGATCGATCTCCTCGAACGCGGCAGCACACGAGCGCTCGTCGGTGACGTCGAGGGACACCGCGGTCACGGCGTCGTAGAAGTCGAAGCTTCGCAGGTTGCTCGGAGTGCGAGAACCGACGACGACGTCGACGTCGTCGGCCAGCAGTGCTGCCACCAGCCGAGACCCGATGTATCCGCTGGCACCGGTGACGAGGGCTCTCATGCTACGAGGCTAACGGCACTCGGGGCGTGGTGTCGGTGTGGCATTGTCGCTCCTATGGCTCTGGTGTTGGCAGGTGTGGCGCTCCCCGATCCACTCGGTACCGAAACGGTGCTTCGACGCGGAGTTGCAGTGGCGCGGGTCGGTGTGAGCTGGATGATCACCACGACCGAATTCGCGCTTACCCTGCCCGGTCGAATCGAAGCACTGTTGAACCACATAGAGACATTGATGACACGAATCGATCGAGTGATCGACTCGGCCGACGCGGTCGTGGCCAGCGTGCAGCGGACAACCGGTGCGGCCGACGAGGTCGTCGCATCGGCATCGGTTGCCTCGCACACCGCGCTCGAACTGATCGAACTGTTCGATCCCATAGCCAAGCAGGCCGAGCCCATGGCGCGGAGGTTCGTCGACAACTTGTCCGACGAGGAGGTCGACGCAGCCATTGCCATGGTCGATCAGCTACCCGGCCTCCTCGATCACATGGAGGCTCTGCTCCCCATCCTCGCGACCCTCGACACGGTATCCCCCGAGATTCACGAGTTGCTCGGAGTCACCAAAGATGTGCGACGCGCTGTGATCGGCATTCCCGGGTTCAAGTTCTTCCGAAACCGAGGCGAGGACAAACTCAACGACGACGAGCGCGCCGTCGACTGACCACTACTTCACGAAGGCGAAATCCTCGCCCGCGTGGAACCGGGCCAGGGTCTCCGAAATGGACCGTCGTGATGGCGGATGGAACGCGAAAGCGTGCAGGGCCGCTGCGACATAGCCGATGTCGGGCGACTTGATGAAGCCGATCCCGCCGAGCGATTCGATCGCCGCCGAGCTACTGCGGATCAGCGCGTCGCGTATCGCGATGCGGTTGAACAACAACTTCACCGAGATGTCCTGTCCGCGTTCACCTTCGTCGAAGGCTCGGGCGACGTTCTCGATGGCGGCCATGGACGTCTCGAGTTCTGCAGCCGCCCTGACGTAGCCTTCGTAGTCGCCCTTGTCCTGCTCGATCATCTTCTCGAGCAACGAGGTTGCTGCACCGATGTAGTTGGCGGAGATCAACATTCCGAACCAGAGGTAACCCGTCATCTCGTGCACGCCATCGGGATCGTCGTCCTTGTTGGGCAGGACCAGGCTCGCGGGTACCTCGACGTCCTCGAGCAGAACTTCCTCGCTCTGCGCGCCCGCCAGAATGTCGGTGGTCCAGAACGGCTTCACGCTCATACCCGGCAGGCTGGCCGGGATCAGAGCCACGGCGCGGTCACCGGAGTCGATTTCGACGCTGCAGGTCAGCAGATCCATCGAGCGAGCCAGGCTGCACGGCTTCTTGCTTCCGTTGACGATGTAGTTGTCGCCCTTCTTCACCGCTGTCATCGTCGGAATGAACACACTTCCGCCGGTGACGCCCTCGGAGAATCCGGACGCGACGATCGCCTTCTGCTCGACCAATCCCTTGATCAGCGCACGGTCGTCCTCGGTCGCATCGCGCGCGAACTCGGTCAGGGATGCGAGTGAGAGATGGTGCATCGTGGTTCCCGCGCCGAGCGAGGGCGAACGCGACCCGATCGCCCGCTGTGCCCGGACCGCGTCGATCGCTGGAGCGCCGAGACCGCCCAATTCGGCCGGAACCACCAAACCGGTGCCGCCGAACTCCTTGAACTTGTCGATCGCGTCCGATTCGCGAGACTCGAGTCGGTCCAGCGGAGTGTCGTCCAAATACTGTAGGAGGCCCGGCATGTACTTCTCGAGCGTTTCCCTTTCGCGCACCATCAATCCGGTCACAGTTCATCTCCTCGAATCACTAATCGATTGTGTGTCACTAATTGATTGCCGCATACGCCATTTCTGTACCGTCAATTGATCGGGACAAAGCGGCCTTGGGCTTTATAAGCACAGCGGTGGAGCAGTTGAATTCGCGCTGACGGTCGATGGTACCCCGTGACCTGCACGGATAAACTAAAGGTCTCGTAAAGTTTCTCTCGCAAAAAAGGCATGAATCACTTTTACGGACCCCTTTACCCACCGATGTCCGTCGCAGCACTGTGTTTTACAACATCGAATATTCTTTGGCGAAATACCGATCCGACGACGCAACCCGCTCCGAATAGCCCTTTGAATTCGCGACAAACCACAATCCACTCTGTGAGGAGTTCTGGTCCACGATGGTTGTCAACAGACTGATCAAACGGCTCGGCGGGGACGAACGAGTCGACCTGCTCCGCGCAACGCGGGAAGCAGATGTCGTCCCGTACTTCCGCAAGATGGAGTCCGCCGTGGCACCCGTCGTACGGGTCGAAGGCGTGGACAAGATCATGCTCGGGTCCAACAACTACCTCGGCATCGCCGACCACCCCAAGGTTGTCGAAGGTGCGCAGCATGCGTTGGACACGTTCGGTAGCGCAGTGACCGGTAGCCGATTGCTCAACGGCACTCTGGATCTCCACGTCGAACTCGAGCACGAGATAGCGCAGTGGCACGGGACCGAGGATGCGTTGGTCTTCACCACCGGCTACCAGACGAATCTCGGCACGATCAGCGCGATTGTCGGTCCCGGCGACACGATCATCGTCGACTCGGCAGCTCATGCGTCGATTCGAGACGGCAGCGCATTGTCCGGCGCGACCGTGGTCAAGTTCAAGCACAACGACATGGCCGACCTGGAAGCGAAATTGGAGCTGCCCGTCGTCGACGACGGAGCCGTACTGGTCATCGTCGACGGCCTCTACTCCATGGAGGGTGATCTCGCCCCTCTCGATGCAATATCGGACCTCTGCCTGCGCTATCACGCAGCCCTGATGGTCGACGAAGCACACAGCCTCGGCATTTACGGCCCCGAGCTCACCGGCGCGGCCGAACTGTTCGGGATCAACAACGATGTCGACATCGCTATGGCATCGCTCTCCAAGAGCCCCAGCTCTACCGGTGGTTTCGTCACCGGTTCGAACGATCTCATCGACACGCTTCGCATCAAGGCGCGCGCCTTTCTGTTCACGACGTCCGGCGTGCCCGCCGCCCTGGGGGCCGCCTTGGCTTCGGTCCGCCTGATCCGCAGCGCGGAGGGCAAAGACCGTGCCCGACGGGTCCTCGACAATGCCGAGATTCTCCGCGGTGGATTGCAATCGGCCGGCCTCGATGTTGCAGGACGATCGACCACACCGACGGGCGACACCGCCTCGCCGATCGTGTCACTGCACGTGGGTGAGGATCTCGAGGCATTGGCTCTGTGGAAGTCGTTGTACGACCGGGGGATTTTCACCAGTGCGGCATTGCACCCGGCCGTGCCGAAATCCGGTGCACTGATTCGCCTGTGCGTGATGGCTACGCACACCGAACAGCAGCTCGCGACCGCCACCGAGCAGATCATCGAGGCCGTCGCGGAACTGCCGAAATGAGCGAGCACCACGGGGGCTTGCGGATCGCGGTCACCGGAGCCACCAGTGACTTCGCGGCCGCGATACTGCCGAGGCTGTTCGATGACCCCGAGGTGGACTCGGTCATCGGAATAGCCCGTCGCCCAGCCCGAATCACGCACTCCAAGTTCACCTCGCTTCGCTCGGACATTCGCTCTCCCGACCTCGAGGAGACGTTCGCCGGATGCGACGTCGTGCTGCACTTGGCGTTCGTGGTCGAGGAGCTCAAGGACAAGACCGAAACCCACGACATCAACCTGCGCGGCTCACGCAACGTCATCGACTCTGCCTACCGAGCGGGCGTCACCCGAATGGTGATCGCGTCGAGCATCAACGCCTACGGTGCCGACATCGCTCCGGAGCCGCTCACCGAAGACAGTTATCCCGCAGGCGATCCCAATCGCTATTACTTCTACGACAAGGCCGAGGTGGAGCATTACGCCGAGTGGTGGCTCCGTAGGCACCCCGGTGAGATGACCATCTCCATGTTGCGGTGCACGTACATCGTCGGACCCGATTTCGCCAACGATGGGATCGATCAGTTCACCGGGCCGATCGGAGCGTTCCCCGACGCGGATCGGGCGTCGTATCAATTCCTGTACCAGGACGATATGGCCGACGCATTCCACCGTGCGGCCAAGACCGACCTCGTGGGCCCGTACAACCTGGGTCCGGTGGATTGGGTTGGTGTGCGCGAACTCGCTGCGATGCAGGGGCAGTTGATGTTCGACGTCCCGCAGAAGGCCGCAACACACGTCGCGAACGTGGCCTTCAGGCTGGGGCTCACCCCGTTCTCCGGCCAGTGGGTCACGCCGGGTGAGCCCATCGTCGATTCCTCGGCCCTCGGCCGCGCGACCGGCTGGGCACCGACACTCACCGCACACGAGAGTGCCGCGGTAATGATTCTGTTGCAGGGCAAGCCGTTACTGCGCCGCGGCGACGCCCTCGCACGCGGCAGCGCCTGCGAAGCAGCGTTGCGCCCGGCGTCGGAGGCTGTCGCATTGAGCCGGGCGGAGATCGAAGCCTTGCGGGTGGAACATCGCCAGCTCGAGACCGGCGACGGAAGCGTGCACGTCGAAATTCACAGGGCGGGCGTCGAATCCGAGCAGTCGGTGGTGCTCGTTGCCGACGCCGGTCTGCATGCGCGGTATCTGACTCCGTTGGCCTCGGACATCGCTGCCGGAGGCGTCGACGTCGTGGTCCTCGATCTACCGGGGCACGGTTTGAGTACCGGTCCGCGCGGCCGATCCTCGGCGGCGCAGACCACTGCTGCCGTGGACTCTGCATTGCGATTCGCGCGAACCGAGCTCGACACCGCACCGATCACCCTGCGCGGCGGAACCCGTCATGCAGCGGACACGCTGATAGGCGGGATTCTGAGACGGGCGACCGGCTGGACGACGTTGGAACAACCGACCCGCTCCGATGGGCTTGCGCCGTCGAAGATCCGGGTCGACGGCACCTCCGGCATCCAGTTCGTGTCGAACGCCGCCGGTGCGTTGGCCCTGTGTACGACGACGGTGGGTCTCAGCGCCGCCAGGTGAAGGTTCGAAGGCGTGTCCACCACGACGGTGCTGCCGTGGCAGGTACCGACGCCGAGGGTTCGGCCGACAGTGAGCGATGCTCACGCTCGAGTCGGTCCACCTCGGCGCGGTTCCTTCGCCACGTCTCGAGCCACTCCTCCACATCGACCGGCCCCAGCGGAACGATGGGCGGCGTGGGGAACCGGATCCAGTCGACTATGCGAGCGTTCAACTCGTTCAGAACATCTCGCGCAGAGTCCTCGCGCCGGATGCCGATCAACGTGGACGGCAGCCGTTCGATTTCCTTGCGCAGTTGAAGCGCGGTGGGCAGCAGTGCGTCGGCCGGGAGATTCTCCCGCTTCAAATAGCCGCGTACCCACCACAGCTCGTCCCGAGGATCGCCCGCGGGAATCGGCTTACCGGCCCCTTCGAGCCCCTCGAAGGCACCCTCGTCCTGGGCCTGACGTATCTGCTTGTCCACCCAGGACTCGAACGTGACTCCTGGCTTCTTCCGTTCGGTCACCCCATCGACTGTAGAACCGTCATCGCTGTGTTCGCCACGTTGCGGGGCCGATGCCGGTCACCCGTATTCGGCGACCAGCCGATCGAACTCGTCCCGGTCGATCACCTGTGGCTCGTTGATGGCCAGCGCCTGGGCGTACTTGCTCGCCAGGTGGTAGTCGCGACCGAGCGGCCCGTGTTCGGCATCGTCCTCGTCGGACTGCATGCTCGCACCCGGAGGCACCTCGTTCTGCAAGCCGTTGGTCTTGCTGCCGAGCAGAGCGTCGAGCTTCGCGGATATCTTCTGCATGATCTCTTGGTCGTCCGTCATGGCGACGGGGTACCCGAATCGGGACAAACGACACCGCAGCGCACGGCCACGTACTTCGGGGTTACCTGTCGGTGCCTCGGGGCATGATGGTGGGATGGCCACGCACAGTATCGGCACCGACATCATGGAGAAGCTGTCGCGGCCGACTCGTGAGTGGTTCACCGGCGCATTTCCGGCCCCCACCTCGGCGCAGCTCGGTGCGTGGTCGTCCATCTCCAGTGGGTCGCACACCCTGGTGGTCGCCCCCACCGGCTCGGGCAAAACTCTGTCCGCGTTCCTGTGGGCTCTCGACGAGCTGGCTCAACTGGGTGCGGACAGCACCCGCAAGACCAAGGTCCTCTACATTTCGCCTCTCAAGGCACTCGCAGTGGACGTCGAGCGCAACCTGCGAGCTCCGCTGGTCGGCATCACCCAGACGGCCAAGCGCCTCGGCCTGAACCCGCCCGAGATCTCCGTCGGGGTTCGCTCGGGGGACACCAGCGCGGCCGATCGCCGGACGATGATCAAGACTCCACCGGACATCTTGATCACCACTCCCGAGTCCTTGTTCCTCATGCTCACCTCGGCCGCGCGAGACATCCTGGCCGAGGTCGACACCGTGATCGTCGACGAAGTGCACGCCGTGGCAGGCACCAAACGTGGCGCGCACCTGGCGGTGTCTCTCGAGCGACTCGACGCGATGCTGGACAAGCCGGCGCAGCGGATCGGTTTGTCCGCAACCGTGCGTCCACACGAGGAGGTCGGGCGCTTCCTGGCCGGCGCCGCTCCCATCGAGATCGTCGCACCGCCGGCACCGAAGACGTTCGACCTGACGGTGCAGGTGCCGGTGGAGGACATGACCGAACTCGGCGTCACCGATGCGAACGCCGATACCTCGGCCGCTCCCCCGGCCCAAGGATCGATCTGGCCGCACGTCGAGGAGAAGATGGTCGATCTCATCCTCGAACACAGCTCGTGCATCGTCTTCGCCAACTCGCGCAGGCTCGCCGAACGCCTCACCGCACGGCTCAACGAGGTGTACGCCGAACGTATCGGCGGCGATGTGAACACCGAGCACAAGCCACCGTCCCAGGTCGGTACCGCATCCGACGTCAACCACGGTGCAGATCCTCTGTTGGCACGGGCCCATCACGGCAGCGTCAGCAAGGACCAGCGCGCGCTGATCGAAGACGACCTGAAAACCGGTCGCCTGCGCTGCGTCGTCGCCACCAGCAGTCTCGAACTCGGAATCGACATGGGCGCAGTCGATCTGGTGGTGCAGGTGGAGGCACCGCCCTCGGTGGCCAGTGGCCTGCAACGCGTCGGACGCGCGGGGCACCAGGTCGGTGAAATCTCCAAGGGCGTGCTGTTCCCCAAGCACCGCACCGACCTGATCCACTGCGCGGTCACCGTCGAGCGCATGACGTCGGGCAAGATCGAGGCACTCTTCGTCCCCGCCAATCCGCTCGACGTGCTGGCTCAGCAGACCGTCGCGGCCTGTGCCCTCGAACCCATCGATGCCGAGGACTGGTTCGATTCCGTCCGCCGCACCGGCAGTTTCGCAACGCTGCCCCGTTCGGCCTACGAATCGACCCTGGATCTGCTCTCGGGTCGCTACCCCTCGGACGAATTCGCCGAACTCCGCCCGAGATTGGTGTGGGATCGCGACGCCAACACCCTCACCGGCCGGCCGGGCTCGCAGAGGTTGGCCGTCACCTCCGGCGGCACCATCCCGGACCGCGGATTGTTCACCGTCTACATGGTCGGCGAAAAGCAGTCCAGGGTAGGCGAACTCGACGAGGAGATGGTCTACGAATCGCGGGTAGGCGACGTCTTCGCGCTCGGTGCCACCAGCTGGCGCATCGAGGAGATCACCCACGACCGCGTACTGGTCAGCCCGGCGTACGGCCAACCGGGCAGACTGCCGTTCTGGCACGGCGACGGTCTCGGCCGACCGGCCGAACTGGGCCGCGCGCTCGGCGAGTTCCTTCGGAGCACCACCGATAGAAGCAATCTTGCCGAGCGGTTGAGCACAGACGGACTCGACGCCAACGCAGTGAACAACCTGATCGCTCTGCTGGACGAGCAGTTGGAGGCCACCGGCCAGCTACCCACCGACAAAACGATGATCGTCGAACGCTTCCGCGACGAACTCGGCGACTGGCGGTTGGTACTGCATTCCACGTACGGCCAGCAGGTACACGCGCCGTGGGCACTGGCCGTGGGTGCACGATTGATCGAGCGGTACGGCATCGACGCCGCCGCCACGGCCTCCGACGATGGCATCATCGTCCGGCTACCCGATACCGACGACCAGCCGCCCGGTGCGGAGCTGTTCGTGTTCGAGCGCGACGAGATAGCCGACATCGTCACCGAGCAGGTCGGCGGATCGGCCTTGTTCGCGTCGAGATTTCGCGAATGTGCCGCTCGCGCACTGCTTCTGCCCCGCCGAAACCCCGGCAAGCGCGCACCGCTCTGGCAACAGAGGCAGCGTTCGGCACAGCTGCTCGATGTGGCTCGTAAATACCCCACGTTCCCGATCCTGCTCGAAACCGTGCGCGAGTGCCTGCAGGACGTCTACGATCTGCCCGCCCTCGAAGACATCCTCGCTCGCATCGGCCGACGCCAGATCAGGATCGTCGACGTCGAGACGCCATCACCGTCGCCGTTCGCCAATTCGTTGCTGTTCAACTACGTCGGCGCCTTCATGTACGAGGGCGACAGCCCGCTGGCCGAACGTCGCGCAGCCGCGCTGTCGCTCGATTCCGCGCTGCTCGCCGAATTGCTCGGACGCGTCGAACTCCGAGAGTTGCTCGACGACAGCGTCATCACCACCACCGAGCTCGAGTTGCAAAGGCTGCCCGAGGACCGACACGCCAAGGACATCGAAGGCGTTGCAGATCTGCTTCGGCTGCTCGGCCCGTTGACCGTCGATGAAGTCGGCCTGCGCACCAACGGCGACGAATTCCCCCAGTGGCTCACCGAACTGGCTGACGCGAAGCGGGCGATGGAGGTCTCGTTCGCCGGCAAGAACTGGTGGACGGCCATCGAGGACGCGGCCCGACTCCGCGACGCGCTCGGTGTTCCACTTCCCATCGGTACTCCGGCCGCGTTCATCGAGCCCGTCGAGGACCCGCTGGTGGATTTGATCAGTCGATACGCCCGCACCCACGGTCCGTTCACTCTCGACGATGCAGCGGCGCGCTTCGGCGTCGGTACTGCCGTCGTGCGCGACGTACTGCGCAGATTGTCCGTCGACAAACGCGTCGTCGAGGGTGAATTTCGACCGGGGGCAACGGGAAGCGAGTGGTGCGACGCCGAGGTTCTGCGGCGCCTACGTCGTCGATCGCTCGCGGCGGCGCGGCAGGAGGTCGAGCCCGTCTCGACAGCCACTCTCGGCCGCTTCCTACCGGCCTGGCAGCACGTCGACAGCCGACGCCTGACCGGAATCGACGGCGTGGCCACGGTCATCGAACAGCTTGCGGGCGTTCCGGTTCCGGCCTCGGCTTGGGAATCGCTCGTACTCGCCTCCCGGGTGACCGATTACAGTCCGGCGATGCTCGACGAGTTGACGTCCACCGGCGAAGTGCTGTGGTCGGGACACGGGGCGATCTCGTCCAAGGACGGCTGGGTGAGCCTGCACATGGCCGATACGGCACCACTGACGCTGGTACCGGCAGCCGAATCCGACTTGTCGGAGTTGCAGATTCGCATTCAGGACGCGGTGGCGAACGGCGGCGCGTATTTCTTTCGCCAGCTCTCCGATACCGTCGGCAGCACCGACGACACTGCTCTGCAGGCTGCGCTCTGGGAGTTGGTGTGGGCCGGGCGGCTCAGCAACGATACGTTCGCGCCGCTGCGAGCACTGTTGAACTCGACGACCACCCGCTCTGCTCCGAGTCATCGCTCACCACGTCGCACACCGCGACTACGTTCCTACCGCCAGTTCGAGCGGCCGTCCCTGCCCACCAGAACGGGGCCACCCACGGCCGGTGGTCGGTGGTCGCGTTTGCCCGATCTCGAACCGGACCTCACTATTCGCGCTCATGCCACCGCAGACGTACTTCTCGAACGATACGGCGTCGTCACTCGCGGTTCGGTGATGAACGAGGGGGTACCCGGCGGCTTCGCCACGATGTACAAGGTGCTCACCGGTTTCGAGGATTCCGGACGGTGCCGTCGCGGTTACTTCGTCGATTCCCTCGGTGGTGCTCAGTTCTCCACCTCCGACGTCGTCGACCGGCTCCGCAGCTACGACGAACCGAAGAAGAACGCCACCGCCGTCGTGCTCGCGTCCTGCGATCCGGCCAACCCGTACGGCGGCGCACTGCCCTGGCCGAAGGCCGGTGGCGAAGAGAACGACGACACGACGAAACATCGGCCGGGTCGAAAGGCCGGAGCCCTGGTCGTACTCGTTCGAGGCGAGTTGACGATGTTCGTGGAGCGCGGCGGAAAGTCGGTACTGACCTTCGGAGACAACACCGAGGACATCGCTTCTGCGGCAACAGCGTTGGCAGGTACGGTCAAGCGCGGTGGAGTGGACAAGCTGCTGGTGGAACGGATCAACGGCCACGATATCCACGGAACCGACTTCTCGAAGACACTGACGGAGGCCGGATTCTCGGCGACTCCTCGCGGACTACGCCTCCGGCGCTGAAGCCCCCACACTTTCCAAGAACCAGAGAGGACGCAGATGCCCGAGGGCGATACCGTCTGGCGCGCCGCCAACACCCTGCGGGCGGCGCTCGAAGGCCAGCAGCTCACCACCTGCGACATTCGTGTGCCCCGTTACGCCACAGTCGATTTCACTGGCGAGACGGTCGAATCCGTTGCCTCACGCGGCAAGCATCTGCTGATTCGAATCGGCGGATACTCCATCCATTCCCATCTGAAGATGGAGGGCACCTGGCATGTCTATGCACCCGGCGCGAAGTGGCGCCGCCCGGCGTTCCAGGCGCGAATCATCTTGAACACTGCCCACGCGCAGGCCATCGGTTTCGAACTCGGAGTGCTCGACATCATCGAGAACGAGGACGACGCCGTCGGATACCTCGGACCGGATCTACTCGGGCCCGACTGGGACCCGGACGTCGCCCTGGCAAATCTGGAGTCGGATCCGGCTCGTCCCGTCGGACTCGCTCTGCTCGATCAGCGCAACATCGCCGGGCTCGGCAACGTGTACCGCAACGAGATCTGCTTTCTGCGTGGAGTCGATCCGCGCACGCCGGTCGCCGACGCCGGAAATCTGAAGAAAACGATCGACCTGTCCTATCGGCTGATCATGGCCAACAAGGATCGCAATCAGCGCGTCACCACCGGAGATCGACGACCCGGCCGACACTTCTGGGTGTACGGCCGGGAGAACAAGCCGTGTCGACGGTGCGGAACAACCATCGAGTTCGGCCTCATCGGCGACAACCCACTCGAGGAACGGCAGATCTACTACTGCCCACACTGCCAACGCGGACCCGTCTGACAACGTCCTGTCAGCGAAGACCAAGCCTGCTCACAGATTCACCCATCACCATGGAACTCATGTTGACACTGGCAATACTCACACTGCTGATCATGGCCGTCTCCGGCGCAACGGCGGCACGCGCACCCCGATCGCTGGTCAGAACCCGCTAGACCGCGCGAACAGGCTCCAGGATTTCCTGCCGGGCCTCCGGAGCGACGACGCGCAAGGCGTCCGCCGACTCGTCGTCGGGCTGACGCTGCGATTCGATCTCGGCCTCCACCCGGGCGCGATAGGTGTCGACTTCCCGATCGACCGTGGCCTCGTCCCAGCCCAGAACGGGAGCGATCAATGCCGCTACCTGACCCGCGCAGTTCATTCCGCGATGCGAGTACTCGATGGAAATTCGGGTGCGACGCGACAGCACGTCCTCGAGGTGCAACGCGCCTTCCGCCGCCGCCGCGTAGACCACTTCGACCTGCAGGTAGGACGGTGCGTCGGTGAGTGGTTGCAGCAGTTCGGGTTTCCCGTCCGCCATCGCCAACACCTCGTCGATCAGCGAGCCGTATCGGTCCAGCAGGTGCGTCACTCGATGCGGGTGCAAGTTGTACATCTCGCCCAGATGCGGTGCCTGATTGACCAGGGCGAAGTAACCGTCGGCACCGACGAGGGGCACCTTCTCGGTGATCGAGGACGCCACCCGCACCGGGATGTCCTCGGCCGCCAGGTCGACCGCATCCTCGGCCATCACCCGGTAGGTCGTGTACTTGCCGCCTGCGATGGCGATAAGTCCCGGTGCCACCCGCGCGACCGCATGCTCGCGGGAGAGCTTGGAGGTCTCGTCGCTCTCGCCGGCCAGCAGTGGCCGCAGACCCGCGTACACGCCGTCGATGTCGGCGTGGGTGAGCGGAGTGACGAGTACGCCGTTGACCTCGTTCAGGATGTAGTCGATGTCGGCTTTGGTCGCGGCGGGGTGGGCGAGATCGAGGTTCCAGTCGGTGTCGGTGGTACCGATGATCCAGTGCGCACCCCAAGGAATGATGAACAGCACCGACTTCTCGGTGCGCAGAATGATTGCGGCTTCACTGACGATCCGATCGCGGGGCACCACGATGTGCACGCCTTTGGAGGCACGCACCCGGAAACGCCCGCGCATGTTGGACAGCGATTGGATTTCGTCCGTCCACACTCCTGCGGCGTTGATCACCACGTGTGCGCGCACCTCGGTGGTGGCACCGGTCTCCGAATCGCGCACCCTCACACCGGATACCCGATCTGCCTCCCGCAGGAACCCGACCACCTGGGTGGACGTGCGCACCACCGCGCCGTAATGCGCGGCCGTCCTGGCGACTGTCATGGTGTGTCGGGCATCGTCGACGACGGTGTCGTAGTAGCGAATTCCGCCGATCAGCGACTTTCGCTTGAGGCCGGGAGACATCCGTAATGCACCGGAGCGCGTCAGATGCTTCTGCTGCGGCACCGATTTTGCCCCACCCATTCGGTCGTAGAGAAAGATGCCCGCGGCGATGTACGGGCGCTCCCACATGCGATGAGTGAGCGGGAACAGGAACTTCAACGGCTTGACCAAGTGTGGTGCGAGCGTGGACAACGAGAGTTCCCGTTCGTGCAGCGCCTCGCGCACGAGTCCGAACTCGAGCTGCTCGAGGTAGCGGAGTCCGCCGTGGAACATCTTCGACGAGCGAGAGGACGTGCCCGACGCATAATCACGCGCCTCGACCAGGGCCACCTTCAGACCTCGCGTCGCCGCATCGAGGGCAGCGCCGGAGCCGACGACGCCCCCGCCGACGACCACCACGTCGAACTGCTCCGATCCGAGCTGGTCCCACGCCTCCACCCGTTGGGTGGGTCCGAGGAACTTAGTATTCGATCGGTTGCTCACTGGACGCTCCCTGTTGGTCGAGAAACCCCGCACGTTGCCTGCTCGTCAGGTTACCGCCCCGGGTCCGCTACGCGCAGAACCTGCCGACGACGCTCTGCGAGGTCAGCGCACTCGCATGGACGCGTGTGCCGTGCCCAGTCTGCGCACGGCGTCCGCCAGCTCCGTAGGGGTCGATCCTGCGAAACTCAATCGAAGCGAGCGTCGATACTGCTCGGCCGCGGCGAAGGCGGCTCCTGGCACGAAGGCGACACCGCAGCGTAGCGACTCCTCCAGCAACTCCGTCGTGTCGGTCCCGTCCTCGAACGTGGCCCAGGCGAACATTCCACCCGCCGGGCTCGACACCGTGAGCGCAGTGGAGAACTCGCCGGCGAGGGCATCGGTCAATGCCGTTGCTCGACAGGAGTACTCGCGACGCAGAATCGACAAATGCGTGTCCAACCACGCCGTGTCGCCGAGCATGTTCGCCGCCATCAGCTGCGTCATCGAGGAACCGCACAGATCGGCACCTTGCTTGAGAAGCTCGACGGCCGCACACACGGCGGGCGGGGCCACGAACCAACCCACCCGCAGCGTCGGAGCCAGGATCTTCGACGCGCTCGACAGCCTGATGACTCGATCGGACCAGCAGGCGATCGGCGAGGGTGGTGCGCCTGTTCCGCCCGCGGAACCAGTTGTCTCGAACCAGATTTCACCGTACGGATCGTCCTCGATCACCCAGAATCCGTATCGATCCGCCAGCTCCGCGAGATGACGGCGACGCTGTTCACTCATCGTGACGCCGCGAGGATTGTGGAAGTTGGCAACCGTGTGCACCACGGTGGGACGCAGTCCCGTCGTCAACCGTCGTTCGAGTTCGGCGGCGTCCATCCCGTCGGCGTCGATCGCGATCGCCTCGATCCGCGCTTCGGCAATCGAAAAAACCTGCAGCGCACCGGTATACGCCGGCTCGTCGACGACGACAACGGAACCCGGGTCGATCAGCGCCTGCGCGAGCAGCGTCAGCGCCTGCTGCGATCCATGCGTGACGACGATGGTGTCCGTCGGAACCGCCACTCCCCCGCGCACGGCGCTTTCTCTGGCCGCGATCACGCGGCGCAACGCGCGATGACCGGCGGTCTCGCAGTATTGGACGGCATCGGTGCTGCGCAGCACCGTCTCGGCGGCGGCCGCGATGCGGTCGACAGGGATCAGATCGGAGGCCGGCAGACCGCCCGCCAGGCTGATGACGTCGTCACGAGCGGTGAGGGCGAGCAGGTCACGGATGGCCGAGCTGGAGAGCGACGCGGTGCGTCGGGCCAAGCCGGCGGGAAGGCAGATGTCGGACATCGAAGAGACTCCAGGGCAGCAGGAACGGGGGAACGGCCCGCGGATCCGCTGAGTCGAGGAGAGAGCGGACGGGTGTGTCCGCTCCCTCGACTGTCTCACGTGCTACCGAATCATGAAATTTAATTCTCACATAGTGAGATCAGTCCAGATCGTCGTGCGCCATCAGCTGACGCGCAGCCTCGATGACCGATCCGGACAACGACGGGTACACCGAAAACGTGTTCGCCAGGTCGTTCACCGACAAGTTGTTCTGTACCGCCATGGCGATCGGAAGAATCAGCTCCGACGCACTCGGTGCGACCACGACACCACCGATGACGACGCCGGTGGCCGGGCGGCAGAATATCTTGACGAATCCGCGCTTGAGCCCGCTCATCTTCGCGCGCGGATTGGTGGTGAGCGGAAGCATCACCACGCGCGCCGGCACGTCACCGGCGTCGATTTTCGATTGCGCCACGCCGACCGACGCAATCTCGGGCCGCGTGAACACCGCGGAGGCCACGGTCTTGAGCTTGATCGGGCTGACGGCCTGACCCAGCGCGTGATACATCGCGATGCGTCCCTGCATCGCCGCCACCGACGCCAGCGGGAGCAGTCCGGTGCAGTCACCGGCCGCGTAGATACCGGCGACCGGAGTGCGCGACACCCGATCCACCCGCAGGTAGCCGCCCTTGTCGAGTTCGATGCCCACCTTCTCGAGCCCGAGACCGGAGGTATTGGGAACCGATCCGACGGTCATCAGCGCATGGCTGCCCTCGACCGTGCGGCCGTCGGACAGCGTGACGAGAACGCCGTTGTCGGTGCGGACGACCGAATCCGCACGTGCGTGCTTGACGAGGGTGACGCCGCGCTCGTTGAACGCGTCCTCGAGGACCAGAGCGGCATCCTCGTCCTCGTGTGGGAGGACGCGATCGCGGCTCGAGACCGCGGTGACCTTCACGCCCATCTCGGTGTAGGCCGAGACGAACTCGGCACCGGTCACACCCGATCCGACGACTACCAGGTGCTCGGGCAAGGCCTCGAGGTCGTAGAGCTGACGCCAGTTGAGTATGCGTTCGCCGTCGGGCTCTGCTCCCTGGACGACGCGGGGACGGGCTCCGGTGGCGATGAGAACGACGTCGGCGTCGAGGATCCGCTCTTCACCGTCGGCCAGCACTGCCTTGATCTGGTGCGACGCCATTCCGACGTGGCTGTCGATCATCTCGGCACGGCCGGCCAGAATGTCGACGCCGACCGACGTGACGCGGTGGGCGATATCCGCCGACTGTGCCTGCGCGAGACTTCTGACTCGGTCGTGAATTTTCGGAAGCGCGACGGCGGCCTGCGATGGATCGAGCGAAATGCCCAGGTCGCTGGCACGACGCATCTCGGTGCGAATGCCCGTCGACGCGATGAACGTCTTCGACGGCACGCAGTCCCACAGGACGCAGGCACCGCCGATACCGTCCGAATCGACGAGCGTCACCTGCCCGCCGTGCTGGGCTGCTACCAATGCTGCTTCGTACCCTGCCGGACCACCACCGATGATCACAATCCGGGTCATTGATCCTCTTCTCGAGTGCTCGAAATTTCCTCGCCTTGTCTCCTCAACGGTATTGCAGAGGCTGCCCCGGCGCGTCGGTAGGGCACGCTTCGGTCACCCGGCACGGGAGCGGACCTGCGACGACTCACCGAAACGGGACCACGACGCGTCAACCGGCACCGATACGGTTTAGGCTGGCCGACGTGCCAATTTATGCCGCCTACGGATCGAACATGCATCCGGAGCAGATGTTGCAGCGATGCCCACACTCGCCTCTGTCGGGAACCGGGTGGCTGCACGGCTGGCGGTTGACCTTCGGCGGCGGTGACATCGGCTGGGAAGGCGCACTGGCCACGATCGTCGAGGATCCCGACTCGCAGGTATTCGTCGTGCTCTACGACGTATCCGACGAGGACGAGGAGAGCCTGGATCGCTGGGAGGGTTCCGAACTCGGCATTCACCGCAAGATCCGACTTCGCATCGAGACCGGCCGTGAGCCGGTGCTGGCGTGGATGTACGTGCTCGACGCCTACGAGGGTGGCCTACCGTCGGCCCGGTATCTCGGAGTGATGGCCGAAGCAGCCGAAATCGCGGGTGCCCCAGCCGAATACGTTCGAGACCTACGAACTCGCAACAGCCGCAACGTCGGTCCCGGCACCGCCTCGTAGCTCGGCGAACGGCTCAGAAGTAGTTCTTCATCACCGACGCCACCCAGGAGGGCTCGGTTATGTCCGCGCGCTCGGGAACCATCGACTGCAGAAACGGTTTGACGTCGAGAACAGGTGAGCGTCGATCGCGTCGAGACCTCGAACTCGGATGCGCAATCCGTCGACGTCGACGATCTCGCACCGCGACACTCCGAGATGGTTGGGCCGGTCCTTGACGCGTTGAGCCAGGACTCCCACCCGGGGAAGCGTCGTGTCTCCGCGAGGGTGACGCGAACCGGTGGTCGTCGCGGCCGGATCACAGCGATGGAAGCCGTAGACGACCTCGAGGTGAGAGAACTCGGCGAGGCCGAGAGTCGCGTCGACGTCGAGCACGGTCCGGTCGAGCTCGATGACGGACTCGACGGACCCCCAGTTGTCGTCCACCACCTCGGCGCGGTCGGATCGAACGATTCCGATCGGCGACACTGCGAACGTCATCTCGTGCCCTTCTCCTAGTTCGGATCCAGTGCGATTCCGGTCATCACCTTCACGCCCACAGCCAGTGCTCGCTCGTCGAGGTCGAACGTGGGCTGGTGGATGTCGAGCTGAGGGCCGGTACCGGGCCAGACGCCCAGCCGAGCCATCGCCCCCGGCACCTTTTCCAGGTACCAGGAGAAATCCTCGCCGCCACCGGACTGCGCGGTATCCGCCAGAGCCGTTGCCCCGACGCGGGCGATCGCCTTCTCGAAGGTGTGCGTGGACGAGGGGTCGTTGACCACCGGTGGAACACCGCGTCGGTAGTGCAGCTCGAATTGCACCCCGGTCGGTGCGAGCAATCCGGTGACGATGTCGCGGACCAGTGGTTCGAGCAGCGCCCAGGTCTCGTGGTCGCCGGTGCGAACCGTGCCGGTCAGCATGCCGGTCTGCGGAATGGCGTTGGGGGCCTGGCCCGCGACCACCGCTCCCCACACCATGACGGTGCTGGTCCGCGGATCGATGCGCCTGCTCAGCATTCCGGGCAGGCCGGTGATGACTGTGCCCAGCGCGTACACGAGATCAGTCGTCAGGTGCGGCCGAGATGTGTGACCGCCCGGTGAATCCAGACGCAGCTCGACGGTGTCGGCGGCGGAGGTGATGGCTCCCACACGGACACCGACCTGGCCTACCTCGAGCCGTGGATCGCAATGCAACGCGAAGATCTTGGTGACGCCGTCGAGCGCTCCCGCGGCCACCGCGTCCAACGCACCACCCGGCATGACCTCCTCGGCGGGCTGAAATATCAAGCGCACCCCGTACTGCAGGTCCGGCAATGACGCCAGCGCAAGACCGGTCGCGAGCAACACCGTGGTGTGCGCATCGTGACCACAGGCGTGCGAGACCCCGGGCACAGTCGACGAATACACCGCGCCGGTGTTCTCCTGCAGCGGCAGCGCGTCCATGTCTGCCCGCAGTGCGACTCGAGGCCCGACGGGACCGATGTCACAGATCAACCCCGTTCCGCCGGGGAGCGGCTTGGGTGACAGGCCCGCTGCTTCCAGTTGCGCCGTCACGAACGCAGTAGTGCCGAATTCGCGACGAGCGAGCTCCGGGTTGGCGTGGATGTGCCGTCGCCACAGGGACAGATCTGCGGTGTGCGCCTGGATCCAGCGGTCGATCTCGGCCTCACGAGGGTTCACAGTTGCCCAGCCGATCGGGCATCGACGCCGTCGAGCAGGCGGGCCCGAGTATGGGGATCGGCTGCCGCCCGCGCGGCAGTTCTGGCCAGCCCGAGGGCACCGTCGTACAGTGCTCGATCGGCGGACGCGGTGACGCACGCAGCGGCGAACTCCGGCTGATGCGTCACCGCGCCGCCTGCATCGAGTCCGACGACGGGATGGATACCGGGTAGAACATTCGTCACGTTTCCCATGTCTGTGCTGCCCAACGGGCGAAATCCTTCCAAATCCGGAGCCAACGGCGATCGGCCCAACGCTTCGATCTCCTGACGAAAAGCCGCGACCAGCCACGAATCCGGCGTCAACGCCGCGTATGTCGGAGACACCGTACGAATCTCGTGAGTACACCCGGTCGCAAGTGCCCCGGCCTCGAAACACGCGAACGTCTTCGCCGTCAGCGACTCGAGCGACTCGGTGGTGTTCGCCCGCAGGTAGTAGAGCAACTCGGCATGGCCGGGAACGATGTTCGGTGCCACCCCGCCATCGCTGACGATGCCGTGGAACTGCTGACCCGGTGCCAGATGCTGACGCAGCAGACCGAGCGCGACCTGGCTGATGGTGACCGCATCGCCGGCGTTGATTCCCCATTCGGGAGCAGCCGACGCGTGCGCGGCTCGGCCGGTGAACTTCACGGCCACGTCGGCCAGGGCCAGCGAGGTCGCGCCCACGATGTCGAACGGACCGGGGTGCACCATCAGCGCTGCGCCGACGCCGTCGAACACACCACTCTCGAGCATCAGCACCTTGCCGCCACCGGTCTCCTCGGCCGGGGTGCCGAGCACTCGGACGGTGATGCCCAGCGCATCGGCCACCGGAGCCAGCGCCAGTGCCGCGCCCACTGCGGACGCCGCAATGATGTTGTGCCCGCACGCATGACCGATCTCGGGCAGGGCGTCGTATTCGGCGCAGATTCCGATCACCAGATCGCCGCTGCCGAACGACGCAGTGAATGCGGTGTCCAGCTCTGCCACGGCTGTCTCGACCTCGAAATCGTGAGCTCGCAGCGTGTCGAGAATTTTGGCGACGCTGCGATGTTCCTCGAAAGCCAGCTCCGGTTCCGCGTGAATCGAATGCGAGAGCGCGACCACTTCGTCCGTCGCGGCGGCGAGGGCGCGGTCCATCGCCTCGCCCACCACAGCGCTGTTCGATTCGTCGATCACGACAGACAGTGTGTCACTAGCGCGGCCGACAGTCGGATCGGCTGTACCGAGTTGCCGAATGTGACGGGGCTTCTACTTTCCGAAGCTGAAGTTGCTGTCGTCGGTCGCGGTGTTCAGTGCGGCCAGCAGATCCACGTGAATGCGGCTCTTGATTCCCGCCACGTTCGCGCCGCGGGTGCTGGTCAGTGCTGCGGCCTTGGCGACCGCGTCCGAGACCACCGAGTCCTCCGTTGCCGTCGACTCGACGATTCCAGCCGCGACGGCGTCGGCACCGCCGTAGCGACGTCCGGTCGTCATGGCATCGACGGCGGTCTGCTTGGGCAACCTCGAATTGATCAGGGCCGACATGCCGACGGTGAACGGCATGTTCAAGTTGACCTCGGGCAAGCAGTAGAACCCACGGTCTTCGCGTTGAATGCGGAAGTCGTGCGAGGTGGCCAACATCGCGCCCGCCCCGAATGCGTGCCCCTGCACCGCAGCGACGGTGGCCATCGGGAACGCCAGGAGCCGGCTGTAGAGCGTGTGGACACGATCGAGGTACCAGGTGATCTTGTCGAGATTGCCGAAGAGCCAATCGGTGTCGAGACCGTTGCTGTAGAACTTGCCGGCCGAGGTGGTGACCAGAGCGGCCGGGCCGGTCGACGCCTCGACCTCGTCGAGCAATGCGTGGACGGCGTCGATCCAGTCAGGGTGGAAACGGTTCTCCGGATTGCTCGCGCCGTCCTGGGCACCGAGGAACAGGATGTGGACGTCGCCGTCGCGTTCGAGATAAGGCATGCAGCGGATACTACTCGGCGGTAACTTGCTGGTGGCAAGCTCCATCGGTCGCGCATCGCTCGCGTCGATCTCCTACTGTTGTTCATCGTGGCAACCACCGACGCACATGAGACCGACCCCGTGACCGATCCCGAAGGGGCCGCGCGCACCGCCGCCGACACTCTCGCCGCGGCAACCGGAGTCGACAGCCATTCCGTGGCCATCGTCCTCGGCTCGGGCTGGCAGGCCGCAGCCGACGTCTTCGGCTCCCCCACCGCGACCGTGCGGATGGCCGACCTCCCCGGTTTCGCACCACCGTCGGCGTCGGGTCACTCGGGCACCATCACCTCGGTGGACGTCGGCGGCACCCACACCCTGTTGCTGCAGGGCCGCACCCACGCCTACGAGGGCCACGACCTGCGACGCGTCGTGCACCCGGTTCGCACCGCAATCGCCGCAGGCGCGACGACCGTCGTGCTGACGAACGCCGCAGGCGGAATTCGCGACGGAATGAGCGTCGGGCAGCCCGTCCTGATCTCCGACCACCTCAACCTCACCGCACGTTCCCCGCTCGTCGGTGCCGAGTTCGTCGATCTGGTCGACGCCTACTCCCCCGAACTGCGCGCCCTTGCAGCCCAGATCGATCCGTCGCTCGAAGACGGCGTCTACGCGGGCCTGCCCGGACCCCATTACGAGACGCCTGCCGAGATCCGGATGCTGCGCACGCTCGGAGCAGACCTCGTGGGGATGTCGACGGTGCACGAGACGATCGCCGCGCGGGCGAAGGGTGCCCGGGTCCTCGGCATCTCACTGGTCACCAATCTCGCGGCCGGAATGACCGGCGAGCACCTGAACCACACCGAAGTACTCGCTGCCGGTAAGGATTCGGCTGCCCGGATGGGGGCCTTGCTGCACGAATTGGTCACTCGGCTGTGACCGAAGAACTTGCCGAACGGGTACAGCGCTGGATCGACGGCGATCCGGACCCCGCTACCCGTGAGGAGTTGCAGGGACTGTCCGAAGCCGAACTCGGCGATCGGTTCAGCGGACCACTGACGTTCGGTACCGCGGGCTTGAGAGGGCCGGTACGCGCGGGGCCCAACGGCATGAACGAGGCCGTGGTGGTGAAGACCACCGCCGGAATCGCAGCGTGGGCGATCGAGAAGGGCCTGGGCGGGTCCACCGTCGTCGTCGGCCGCGACGCTCGAACCGGCTCCGAACAGTTCGCTTTCGTGGCCGCGGAAACTTTTGCCGCCCAGGGATTTTCGGTGGTGTTGCTGCCTCGACCGCTCCCGACTCCCGTCGTCGCCTTCGCCGTCCGGGCCCTGGGTGCCGAGCTCGGGGTACAAGTCACCGCGTCACACAACCCCGCGGCCGACAACGGCTACAAGGTGTATCTGCGCGGCGGCTCGCAATTGATCCCGCCGAGCGATGCGGAGATCGAGACGCAGATCGCCGCCACCGGCGACGCGATCGACGTTCCCCGTTCCACCGTGGAACCCGGCGGAACCGACATCGCTGCGCGGTACCTCGATTCGGTTGTTGCACTGCCTCGTTCGACACAGCGCAGTATTCGTATCGCCCTCACGGCCCTGCACGGTGTCGGCGGAGAACTCTCCACCGCTGCGCTGCGTGGCGCAGGGTTCCGCGACGTCCAGGTGGTCGAGGAACAATTCGAGCCCGACCCCGCGTTTCCCACCGTCACGTTCCCCAATCCCGAGGAGCCGGGCGCTGCCGATGCCGTGCTCGCGCTCGCAGCCGAGATCGACGCCGATATCGCGATCGCCCTCGATCCCGATGCCGATCGCTGTGCGGTCGGAGTTCGCGGCCCGGACGGCTGGCGCATGCTGACCGGTGACGAGACCGGAGCCCTGCTCGCGAACTACCTGCTGAGCGATTCGACGGCCGACCCGTTGGTGGCCAACACCATCGTCTCGTCCCAGCTGCTCTCGGCGCTCGCGCCGGCGCGCGGTGCCCGCTATGCCCGCACCCTGACCGGTTTCAAGTGGTTGGTCCGTGCCGGGGACGGTCTGGTGTACGCATACGAGGAAGCAATCGGGCACTGCGTCGATCCGAATGTGGTGCGGGACAAGGACGGTATTTCGGCGGCAGTGGTGCTCGCAGATCTGGCCGCGGGACTGAAACAGGATCGCCGCACTCTTCTGGACGTACTCGACGACCTCGCGGTCGAATTCGGGGTGCACCTGGGTTCACAGGTGTCGCGGCGAGTCGAGGACCTCGCGCAGATCGGCAACATGATGCATCGGTTGCGTAGCGAACCGCCGACCGAATTGGCGGGCCGCGCTGTCGCCGTGCTCGACTACGCCGAGCGTGACGACGAGTTGCGCACGGACGCACTCGAGATCAGCGGATCGGGGCTACGCGTGATCGTGCGGCCGTCCGGTACCGAACCCAAACTCAAGGCCTATCTCGAAGTGATCGAGCACGTCGCAGGTCGAGGCGAACTGGCGAGAGCACGGACGGCAGCAGCCGAGGTTCTGGCAGAACTGACCGACTTCGCCGAGCACCTCTGAACCCGTCGCCCCGCCGATGGTCAGAACAGCGCCGATTGCACCGCAGGTAGGTCCGAGGTGAATGCCCCGAGTTCTATTCGACGACCTTTGAGTGCCGCCAGATCCACGACGTAGGTGTCGTCGTCCACAGTGGCGATCACCGCCTGCCCGACGCATGTCCTGATGTCGAGTCCGTGAGACCCGGTCGCGACATCGGCGGGGTAGGCGACGCGACTGACGTTCTCGCTCAACGCTTCACGGCCGGCAGGCGGCGTCCAGCGTTCGTCGATCGGGGTGCACCCGACGATACCGGCACCGGCCAACATCTCGCGAACCTGTGCTGCGCGGCGAGCGATGGCGACATCGAGCTTTTCGACGTCGATCGGCAGACACAGCGAGGCAGCTTTCGCCGACGACCTCACCGCCTGCCGCAATCCCATCGATTCGGTGACGAGATCCTCGGCCACCCGAACGGCTTTGCCGTCGTCGGCGTGGGCCACATACCGCGCACCGATGGCCCCCTGCTCGGCGAGCCGGCCCCACTTGCGCGTGTCCGCTGCGGTGCCGATCTTGAAGGCCCCGTTGGCGAAAGCAGCCAGATAGAGCCAATGTGGTGCCATGACATGCTTTTCCAGCTCACGCGAGACGAACCCACTGCGATGGACGGTGTGCACGAATCTGAAACTGTCCTTGGCGGCGCACGCCTCGCACTGCCCGGCCCCGACAGCACGCTCCCGGCCTGGGCACGGAACGTAGCGCGGTGGACCGTCGCCTCGGAAGGCAGTTCGGCCGGTGCAGTAGCGGTCGGTCGAGGCACCCGGCGCACGGAAACCGAGCCTGTGGCCGACCAGTTCGTGGAATTCGATCTGCTCGGTGTCGACGTCGAGCAACCGCAATTTCGGGCGCGTTCCATCGGACGCCTCGGAGGACCAGGAGACGCCGAGGACCAATTTCGCCGCGGTATCGCTGGTCAGCGCGGACCGAACTGACGATCGCCGGCGTCGCCGAGGCCGGGCACGATGAACGCGTCGTCGTTGAGGCCGTCGTCGATACTCGCGGCCACCAGCCGGACCGGTAGACCCGAAGCCTCCAGCGCAGCAACACCTTCGGGCGCAGCCACGACGCAGATGGCCGTGACATCCGCCGCACCGCGACCGACGAGCAGTTCGATCGTGTGCACCATCGAACCGCCGGTGGCCAGCATCGGATCCAGTACGTACACCGGAGTCCGGGAAAGGTCGTCGGGCAGAGATTCCATGTACGGCACGGGCTGATGCGTCTGTTCGTCCCTGGCCATTCCGACGAATCCGACGCGAGACTGCGGGATCAGACTGCTGGCCTTCTCCACCATGCCGAGACCTGCGCGCAGAACCGGTACGAGCAACGGTGGGCGAGCCAGCCTGGTGCCCTCGGTGACGGCGACGGGGGTGCGCACCTCGAAGGTGTCGATGGCGGCGTCTCGGGTGGCCTCGTAGACCAACATGTGGGTGAGCTGACGGAGAGCCGTCCGGAACGTGGCGTTGTCGCTGCGCTCGTCCCGCATCGTGGTGAGCAGAGCTGCGGCCAGTGGGTGGTCGACCACGTGAGTTTCCATGACGTCCAGGATAGGACTTCGGCAGTCGGACGCGAACGGCAAGTCGAGGGAACCGAACGGCGTGCATCCGCGTCGAACCAGTTGGGCGTCGTACTCGGCGACCGTGAATCGATAGCGTTCTCAGGGGGCAGTGATGGCCGAACTCGTCGTCGACACCGAGGGGGTCCTCGCATACAGTGCGGTGGCGTCGACCATGGCCGAACAGATCGCGGCGGCAGGCGCTGCCGCCGCAGCGTGCGGGCCGGCCGTGCTCGCACCGGTGTTCGGGCTGATCGGACAAGAATTTCTCGGTGCGGTCAGCGGTACCCATCTGGCGCACACCGACGCCGTGGTGCGCTTGGCCGGAGCGGTCGCCAGCATCGGTGCTGCGGCCGCATCGTCGGCGGTGTCGTATGCCCTGACCGATGCAAGCACCGGTGCCACCGTCGAGGGCTCGGCCGCTGCTGTCGCGGCAGCCACCGACATCGCGCCGGGCACGCGGTAAACGGCCGTGATCGATCTGTTGGCACGTCCGATCGTGGATCTGCTCGGCGCCTTCGGCAACGGAACGCTGCCCACCGGAGGTCCGGCCGATGTGCTTCGCGTGTCCGCGGCAGCGATCGAGGCAGCACAGGGAATCGGCAGGGTCTCGATCACCGAGCTCGCCGCGAACTGGAACGGTGAGACCGCCGACGCCGCAATTCGCTACGCCGAGAACGCACACTCGTCCGCGATCGCCCTCGCGGACCACGCCGACGACATCGCCGCCGTCGTCGATCAGGCCTGCCGCGATACCAATCGAGGATTCCTCGAACTTCAGGCCATCGTTCAGTCTTTCGTGGGCATCGCACTGTCCGCCGGGCCGATCATCGCCACCCCGGCGGGGCAGACCATGCTGATCACGGCGGCTGTCGAGCACCTCGAACGCGCTCTGGTCGTGGTGGCCCGCGTCCGCGCCGAATTGGCCGTGCACACCGCGAAAGTGGGCGCGCTCGCCGCCCCGCCGACTGTGCCCGCTCCGGTGGGTGGGCAAGCGCCACCGACCCCGGGGTCACCGTCGAATCTGTTGACCTCACCTGCCACCTCGCAGGTCGTCGAGGCCGGCGAGAAGTTGGCGAAGACGTTCGCGCAGTCGTTGTCCTCCCCAGCTGCCGGGGCGGATCTGCCGGGCGGTATCGGTGGTGGTGCCTCCGGCGGTGGCGGTGTTGGTGGAGGCGGCGGTGGCGGTGTTGGTGGCGCACAGAACTTCATGGGCAGTTCCGCGGACAGCACCGGCCGCGGCGTCGAGGTGCGTCTACCCGACGGCAGTACCGTCACCGCACCGAATCCCGAGGCCGCGGGTGCCGTTCGTAGTGCGCTGACGCAACAGGGCGTGCCCTACGCGTGGGGCGGAACCACGCCCGGTAGCGGGCTCGACTGCAGCGGATTGACGCAGTGGGCGTACGCACAGCAGGGCGTCGAGATTCCCCGTCTGGCTCAGGAACAGAGCATCGGTTCGGCCGTGGCACCGAGTGACGTGATGCCCGGCGACCTCGCGGTCTGGGACGGCCACGTAGCCATGGTCATCGGGAACGGCCAGCTCGTGGAAGCAGGAGACCCAGTTCAGGTCGGACCGATCCGAACGACCAACAGCGGTATGGGGTTCCACGGCTTCTACCGTCCGACCGAATGAGGGACCGAGTGAAAGAGACCGAGCAATGACCGATTCGACGGGCACCGTGGTCAGCGCAGTGTCGGGCACCAGATCGGGTTCGGTGACGGTGCGCTCCACCGAGCACGGGCTACCGATTGCAGTCGTCATCGACGACCGCGAATTGCGTTACGGCGGAGACGCATTGGCAGCACTGGTAATGCAGCAGTGTACGCGGGCAAGCGAGGCAGCCCGCGCCCAGCGGCGAACCCTGTTGGCCGACGACGGCGTTCCTGGCGCCGTACTCGATCGCCTCGGACTACCCACCAGCGCCCGAGCGGCCGCCGCCGCGAACGACGACCTGGCCGAGGACTTCGCACCCACGAGTTGGCTGAAGCAGGTATGACGCATTCCCGCACCACGGCACTCGACGCTCTGGTCGACGGAGCCCGACACCGACTGGACGCTCTACGCGAGACTCACCAGCGACTGGACCGCATCAGGTTTCGAGTCACCTCCCCGGACAACTTGGTGACCGTCGTCGCGGATGGATCCGGTGCCATGGTCGAGCTCGAGATCGCCGAGAACCTCGGATCGGTGTCCGCCCATGTGCTCGGGTCGACCATCGTTTCCGTGGCTGCGGAGGCCGCGGCCGGGGCCCTCGACCAGCGTGCGGGAATCCTGCAAAGTCTGCAGACCTCGTTCACAGACTCCTGAGATAGGCTTCCCGCCATGGCTGGAGACATCATCCCGATCGAACTCGGTCTCACCGCCGGTGACTTCTCGACATTGTGGGCACCGGAGTGGCGAGAAGGCGACGACGAATGGGAGGCATTCCTCGGACACGAGGAAGATCTGTACGGGTTCTCGACCGTCGCAGAGCTCGCCGCGTTCGTTCGATCCGACGACGACAACGACCTCACCGACCATCCGTCGTGGCCGGTGGTCTCCGCGCTGGCGGCGTACGAGCTCGAGCCCGACGATCTGCATCGCTTCGACCTGGTGGCAGTACCGGAACTGGTGGCCTCGGACCCCGAAGCCGACGTCCTCGCCGAATTGCAGGCGACATTCGACATCGTCGCCTCCATCGGCAACGTCTGCGAATTGCGACCCGTCACAAGCTTTTTCGGCACCAATTCCTTCGTGGGGGCAGTCGGAGGGGGCGTCGAGAACTTCCTCGGCCGCGAGGGAGCGGAGCTGTGGGACCGCATCGGAGCGGCTGTGGCCAAGCATTGGGACGACGTGCTCGATGCAGTCGACTCCATCGTCACCTCCCCCGACGTCGATTCCGCTGCCGTTGCCGTCGCCGAAGCCGAGATCACCGCGGCAGCCGAGAACGCCGTCGATGCCGACGACGTCACGGACGACATCGACTCCGACTCGGACGACGTGGACGAAGACGACATCGACGACGACTCCGCCGAGGTGGACCGTGATCCGATCGCCGCGGCCGCAGCCGAGGACACGTTCTGGACGACGGTCGGTATCGACCCGATTCGCATCATCACCTCGGACGACACGCTCTACACCCTGCGGTGCTACCTCGGCGACAAGCCGGTGTTCCTCGGCCGCGGTGGAGCCATCAGCGTCTTCGGTTCCGAACGTTCGTTGGCCCGGTATCTGGCCGATGATCACGATCACGATCTGGCACAGGTCAGCACCTACTCCGACATTCAGACCGCCGCCATCGACGGCTCCCTGGACATAGAGATCACCGACGACAACGTGTACGTACTCCCCGGCCTGGCCGACGACCTCGCCGAGGGACCTACTGCCGTCGACGCCGATCAGCTCGATCTGGCGGTCGAGTTGTTCACCGATGCAGCCGATTTCGCCGGTGACAACTCCGTCGAGGAAGCACTGGCCACGTCCACACCGTTGGGCTGGTACGTCTCCTACACGCTCGAACCGAGCCCTGATCGGCTCGCTCCGAGTGCGCCGTTCGCCGTCGAGGCCGAAGCATGGCGCGCGCTCGAGCGCGAGTTCGAGGGCCGCCTGCGCAAGAAGTAGCGCCAGGCGGCCCAGCCCGGCCCGGCGGATCAGCCGATCAAGACCGCATAGCCGGGTTTGATGACGTCGTCGATCAGCGCGAGGCGCTCGTCGAACGGCAGAAACGCGGACTTCATCGCGTTGATGGTGAACCGCTCGAGATCGCTCCATCCGTAGCCGAACGTCTCGACGAGTTTGACCATCTCGCGGCTCATCGAGGTATCGCTCATCAGCCTGTTGTCCGTGTTCACGGTGACCCGAAAGCGCAGGCGCGCAAGCAGATCGAAGGGGTGCGTCGCCAACGACTCGACCGCGCCGGTCTGCACGTTGGAGCTCGGGCAGAGTTCGAGCGGCATTCGGGTGTCACGCACGTAGGCGGCGAGCAAACCGAGTTCGGGCGTGCCGTCGGCGTTGTGGGTGATGTCGTCGGTGATCCGCACTCCGTGACCGAGCCTGTCGGTCCCGCAGAACGCCACCGCCTCCTGAATCGAGGGCAGTCCGAATGCTTCGCCGGCGTGAATGGTGAAGTGCGCGTTGCTTGCCCGCATGTATTCGAATGCGTCGAGGTGACGGCTGGGAGGAAAGCCCGCCTCTGCTCCGGCGATGTCGAAGCCGACGACGCCGCGATCGCGGAATCGAACTGTCAGCTCGGCGATCTCTCGTGACCGCGCCGCGTGTCGCATCGCGGTGAGCAAGGTACCGATGGTGATGTTCTTGCCTCGCACCTTGGCCGCAGAGATCCCCGCCTCGAAACCTGCGAGGGTGTGGGTGACGACTTCGTCGAGCGTCAGTCCGCGTTCGAGGTGCTGCTCCGGGGCGAAGCGCACCTCGGCGTACACGACGCCGTCGTCGGCCAGATCCTCGGCGCATTCGCGTGCCACTCGAAACAAGCCCTCGGGAGTCTGCATGACGGCCACCGTGTGCGCGAACGTTTCCAGGTAGCGCACGAGCGAGCCGCTGTCGGCGGACTCGCGGAACCACTCACCCAAGGCCGCGCCGTCGGTGGCGGGAAGACCGTCGTAGCCACACTCGTCGGCCAGTTCCAGCACGGTCTGCGGTCGTAGTCCGCCATCGAGGTGATCGTGCAACAACGCCTTCGGAGCTGTCCTGATCGACGCGTGATCGAGCGGCGCACTGCCACCGATCGAAGACTGTGTGTTCTCCGTGGTGCTCATGTGTCGACGGTATCGCGCGGCACCCGCGCACGCGCGTCCGGCGGAGACCCTCGGCGAGTCCGCGGATTCCGGTGAACGTTGCCGCATTTGCGACCCGATTCGTTGCATTGTTTCCCGGATGAAAACAATTCCGTCGATACACAGCGAATCGACGACCGAAATCGTAGTGTTCACCCAACACACGCGGCCGATTCTGTCGGGTCACCTTCCGACGACCTCGGTCGAATCGAACCTCGGAGAGACCAATGTCGATTGCCGAACCGCCGAACACCATTGCGGGTAAAGGACTCAACAACGGCGCGCTCGGGTTGGTCGGCAACATCGTCATCGGACTGTCGGCGGTGGCCCCCGCATACAGTCTGGCCGCCACCCTCGGCTACGTCGTTCTGGCCGTCGGAGACAAAGCACCGTCGATGTTCCTCATCGCTTTCGTCCCGATGCTCCTCACCGCCTTCGCCTACCGGGAACTGGGTCGCGACACGCCGGACTGCGGGACGTCGTTCACCTGGGGCACCAAGGCCTTCGGGCCGTGGGTCGGCTGGATGGCGGGATGGGGGCTGGCAGTCTCGGCGATCATCGTGCTCGCCAATGTTGCCGAGATCGCTGCCATCTATCTGTTCGAGTTCCTCGGCCTGTCGGACCTGGCGGAGTCGACGGCGGCCAAGGTCGCGCTCGGTTCGTTCTTCATCGTCTCGATGACGTACGTCAGTTTTCGCGGGATCCTGATCAGCGAGCGCATGCAGAACGTATTACTGGTGGTGCAGTTCGCCGTCCTCATCGGAGTGTCGGTGACCGCACTGGTCAAGGTGGGTAACGGGACCGCCGGCCCGCAGGCCATCACGCCGCAGTGGAGCTGGTTGGTTCCCACCGGTGTGACGATGTCCGACGCGGCCCAGGCCATCATCTTGTGCATCTTCATCTATTGGGGATGGGACGCGTGCTTGGCCGTCGGCGAAGAAACGAAGGATTCGGAGAAGACGCCGGGACACGCCGCGGTGATCACCACGTTGATTCTCGTCGCCACGTACGTGCTCGTCGGATACGCCGTGCAGTCGTTCGCCGGATTCGGCGACACCGGCATCGGCCTGAACAATCCGGACAACGTCGACGACGTGCTCACCATCCTCGGAGATCCTGTCGCCGGCTCGATCGTGGCATCGCTGCTGTTGCTGACCGTCTCGATCTCGGCGCTGTCCTCGACCCAGACGACCATTCTGCCCACGGCCCGCGGGACACTCTCGATGGCGGTGTACGAGGCCATTCCCAAGCGGTTCGCCAGCGTGCACCCCAAGTACATGACCCCCGGCTTCGGCACGCTCGTGATGGGGGCCGCAGCGCTGATGTTCTACCTGGTGCTCACCTTCGTCAGCGCCAACGCATTGCAGGATTCGGTGGCCTCGCTGGGGCTCGCGGTCGCGTTCTACTACGGCATCACCGCGTATGCGTGCACCTGGTACTTCCGCCGCACGTTGTTCTCGTCCGTCCGAAACCTGTTCATGCGCGGAATCTTTCCCTTCCTGGGCGGATTGTCGATGACGTGGGCTTTCGTGCAGAGCGCAGTGGACATGATGAAGCCCGATTACGGATACACCGTCTACGGTCCGCTCGGCGGAGTGTTCGTCCTCGGTGTCGGCATGCTGGTGCTCGGCATTCCGCTGATGCTGCTGTGCTTCGTGGGCAACAGAGACTTCTTCCAGGGCAAGACGCTCACCGCATCCACCGAAGTCAAGGTTCCGGACACTTACTAGCAGAGAAGGACCGAGACACTCATGAAGATCACCGTCGGCTACCTCGCCACTCCCAGCGGCGACGACGGCGTAGCCCTGGCCGTCGCCCTGGCGCGTACGCTCGACGCCTCCATCGACATCGTGCTGGTCATGGCCGCGGACGAACCGGTCATGGAAGGCAGCGGCCCGTACCGAAAAGTGCTGGAGGCGAAGGCGCAGGGCTGGGTGCACGACGCTGCCTCCCAGGTCCCGTCGGGCATCACGGTGACCACCCACGTGCTCTCGAACGAGTCCTTCGCCCGGGCCCTCATCGACTTCGCCGTACGAACAGATGCCGACCTGATCGTCGTCGGGGGTGCAGGCGACGGCCTGCTCAACCGCCATTCGATCGGATCGGTGGCCGGTCAGCTACTGCACGCCTCCGAAGTACCGCTGGCACTGGCACCTCGGGGCTACCGGCTCTCTCTCGCACCGATCACCGACCTCACCGTCGCTGTCCCCACCCGGGCCTCGGCCTCCAATCCACTGCCGTTCGCGATCACTCTGGCCAGCGCGGCTCACCTCCCGGTCCGGTTGGTGTCCCTGGTTTCACTCGAACCGACCGGAGCACCGACCGACGAGAACTCACTGGACACACGTCGCCGACAGGTCGCTGCCGCGCAGGCCAATCTCGAACACGCCGCCCGCACTCTCCCCGATATCGACGGCCTGCAATCGATCGTCGCCGACGGGTCTTCCCTGGACGAGGCGATGGGCAACCTCGACTGGAAGCCGGGCGATGTGCTGTTCCTCGGATCGAGTGGATTGGCGAGCCCCAAGCGGGTCTTCCTCGGATCGAGTGCGGCCAAGATACTGCGGGCCGCCCCGGTGCCGGTGGTGGTCGTTCCACACGACTAGCTGTCGAAGCCCAGACCCAGGGCATCCATTCCCTTGAGCCACAATCCTCTTCGACCGCCGTTGCGGTCCGCTCGGGCGAATGCTGCACGGGTGATGTTGATGCCGATCGATTTGAGGGGTTCGGGCGGAAACGGCAGCGGCATGCTGCGCACCATTTTCAGCCGTGTTCGTTCGGTGTCCTTACCGTCGAGCAGGTCCAGGGCAGTGCGAGCCCCGAAGTGGGACGCGCCGACGCCGAGTCCGGTGAACCCGGCCACCGTGGCGACTCGTCCGTTCATACCGAGGTCCCAGAAGGCGCTGAACCGTGAGCATGTGTCGATCGATCCACCCCAGGCATGGGTGGCGCGGATTCCTTCGAGGCCGGGGAACATCTGCAGCAGGTGCTCGGCGAGCAGCGCGAACTCTTCGGGATGCTGGGTTCGGCGCGGGTCGGTGTCGCCACCGTAGAAATAGTGGGCATCCCAGCCGCCGAACAGGATTCGATTGTCCGCCGTCAACCGGAAGTAGTGAAATCTGTTGCCGGAGTCGGCCAATCCTTCGCGGCCCGTCCAACCGATGTCGGCGAGCTGAGACGAACTCAGCGGCTCGGTCATGATCACGTAGTCCCACACCGGGACGATCCAGTGACGCAGCTTGCGGCGCAGTGATTTCGACGCCGAGGTGGCGAGCAGAACCTTGGCGGTCTCGATGGTGCCGTAGCCCGTCTTCACCCGAACCCCGTTGCTGGATCTACTGATCGACACAGCCCGAGTGTTCTCGTGAATGCGAACCCCGAGCGACTCGGCCGTAGCGGCCAGGCCCCAGGCCAGTTTGGCCGGATCGATCATCGCGACATCCGGGTCGAACAGTGCACCACGCACCATCGGTGAGGTTATCCGGGACTGCGCCGCAGCCACGTCGAGGTAGTGCATCGGTTGCGCCAGACGCGCCGCTTCGTTGCCGAGTTCGCGCAGATCGTCGACTTGCCACTCGAAGTTCGCGATGTCGAGCTCACCGGTGCGTTCGATGTCGGCGTCGATTCCGTACCTGTCTGCGGTAGCGCAGATCGCGTCGAGCGTCTCGGTGCCCATCCGCAGCAACTCGGGTAGTTCCTCGGCATACCGGTCGAGTCCGTTACCCAGGCCATGATTCAGGCTGGCCGCGCAGAATCCGCCGTTGCGGCCGGTCGCTCCTGCTGCGATACGGTCGCCTTCGAGCAACACGATCGATCTGCCGGGGTTCTCCTCCGCCGCGTGCACCGCCGCCCACAGGCCGGTGAAGCCGCCGCCGACGATCACCAGATCCGCTGAGTCGGAGCCGGTGTGTCGACTGCGCGGCGCAGGCCGTTCCGGACGGTCGAGCCAGTAGGACTCCGGCGCGGCACCCGCCACCATCGCCACACCGCGTTCGGAGGGCTCGGTGGCCCACATCTCGGTCACCGGACGATCTCTCGGCCGTGGGTGTCTGCGGCCGCGAACACTGTTCGGTGCCAGGGCTTTCGGGCGATACCGGTGATGTCCGTCATCACATGCTTGACCGTCAGGTACTCGTCCAGTGAGTAGCTGGACATGTCCTTGCCGAAGCCCGACGCCCTGAATCCGCCGTGCGGCATCTCGCTGATGATCGGGATGTGATCGTTGATCCACACGCAGCCGGCGGCGATCTCGCGCGTGGCCCGTCCGGCGCGGTACACGTCGCGCGTCCACGCAGAGGCGGCGAGCCCGAATGCGGTGTCGTTGGCCCGTCGGATCGCATCGTCGTCACCGTGATGTTTCGACACCGTGAGCACCGGACCGAATACCTCGTCGCGATAGATCTCGTCCTGCTCCCCCACATCGGCGATCAAGGTCGGCGGGTAGAACGCACCCCGGCCCTCCGGTACACGGCCGCCGGTGACGATCCGGGCTCCGGCGTCGCGGGCCCGGTTCACCATGGCCGCAACACGATCGCGATGAACGATCGAGATCAGCGAACCCATGTCGGTGGCCGGATCCGTCGGATCTCCCACGACGACACGCCCCATCAGCTCGGCCACTCCGGCGACGAAGTCGTCGTAGAGGGATTCGGCAACGATGGCGCGGGTGGCCGCCGTGCAGTCCTGGCCGCCGTTGATCAGCGATCCGGCGACCGCGCCGTGAATCGCGGCATCGAGATCGGCATCGTCGAACACCACCAGCGGGGCCTTGCCGCCCAGTTCGAGCTGGACCCGAGTGCCGTTCACGGAAGCCTGCGCCATCACTCGCCTGCCGACGGGGGTCGAGCCGGTGAACGTCATCAGGTCCAGTCCGGCGTGCGAGGACAGCGCTACTCCAGCGTCGTCTCCGGTCCCGGTGACGACGTTGAACACGCCGTCGGGCACACCCGCCTCGGTGGCGAGACGCGCCAGACGCAGTGTGGTCAGTGGAGTCAGTTCACTGGGCTTGAGCACGATGGAACATCCGGCCGCGAGGGCCGGAATCGCCTTCCACACGGCCATCTGCAGCGGGTAGTTCCACGGGGTGATCGACCCGACGACTCCGACGGCATCGCGTCGTACGGACGAGGTGTGCTCACCCGAATACTCCGCGGTCGCCTTGCCCTCGAGGTGTCGCGCAGCTCCGGCGAAGAACTCGATGTTGTCGATGCTGCCCGGCACATCGAATTCCGTTGCCAGCCGGACCGATTTGCCGGTCTGCGCCACTTCCTCGGCCACGAAATTCTCGGCGTCCGATGAAACCAGGCGAGCCAGTTCGGTCAGGACCGCGCTGCGCTGCGCAGGCGTCGCACCCGACCACTCCGGAAATGCCGAGCGAGCGTGCGCCAGTGCCGAATCGACGTCGTCCGCCGTCGCCAGCCCCACTTCGGTTACCACCGCCCCCGACGCGGGATCGTCGACGGCCGATCGCCCACCCGTACCGTCCACCGCGCGGCCGCCGATCCAACATCCAGGAGTGTTCGCCATCCCTGCACAGTACCGTCGACGCTACTGATTCTCTCTGTTTCGAGGCTCTGGACAACTGATTCTGCCGAAAAATGGCTCGATCTGTACGCATTCCATCGACTGAGGCTTGTGTTCATCACTGCGACAGTGACAAGATCGACGCATGCCCGACCAGCCACCCATCGCACTCGACGACGTCTCCAAGGCGATCATCGAACAACTCCAGGAGGACGGGCGCCGCTCGTACGCCGCTATCGGCAAAGCAGTCGGTCTCTCGGAAGCCGCTGTCCGACAACGTGTTCAACGTCTGACCGACTCCGGCGTGATGCAGATCGTCGCGGTGACCGATCCGGTACAGGTCGGTTTCAAGAGACAGGCGATGATCGGTATCAGGTGCACCGGGGACAGTCATGCATTGTCCGAGGAACTGTCTGCCATCGACGCGATCGATTACGTCGTCCTCACCGCGGGGTCGTTCGACGTCGTCGTGGAAGTGGTGTGCGAGGACGACGAACACCTCCTGCAGATTCTCAACAAGCAGATCCGCAGCCTGGATGCGGTCACCAGTACAGAAACCCTGGTCTATCTCAAACTTGTCAAGCAGCAATACAATTGGGGAACACGATGACACGAACGACGGCCGAGCTCGACGCCTCCGCAGCCAAGCATCTGTGGGGCCATTTCACCCGCCACGGTGCCGGTGTCACTCCCCCGATCATCACCCGCGGTGAAGGTTCGACCATCTGGGACTCGAACGGCAAGAGCTACATCGACGGACTGTCGGGCCTGTTCGTGGTCCAGGTGGGGCACGGCCGCGAAGAACTGGCCGAGGCTGCAGCCCGGCAGGCGAAGGAATTGGCGTTCTTCCCACTGTGGTCCTACGTCACGGAACCGGCGGTCGAACTGGCCGAGCGCCTGGCCGGGTACGCCCCCGGCGACCTCAACCGAGTCTTCTTCACCACCGGTGGCGGCGAGGCCGTCGAGAGCGCGTGGAAGCTGGCCAAGCAGTACTTCAAGAAGGTCGGCAAACCGGGCAAGCACAAGGTGATCTCGCGGGCGATCGCGTATCACGGCACACCGCAGGGCGCGCTGGCCATCACCGGAATTCCCGCACTCAAGGAACCGTTCGAGCCGTTGACGCCAGGGGCGTTTCGCGTGCCGAACACCAACATCTACCGCGCGCCCGCTCCCCTGGACACCGATCCGAAGGCGTTCGGAATCTGGGCTGCCGATCGCATCGCCGAGGCAATCGAATTCGAGGGCCCCGATTCGGTTGCCGCGGTGTTTCTCGAGCCGGTCCAGAATGCCGGCGGCTGCTTCCCTCCCCCACCCGGGTACTTCGAGCGGGTTCGTGAGATCTGCGACCGCTACGACGTGCTTCTGGTCTCGGACGAGGTGATCTGCGCATTCGGACGGATCGGATCGATGTTCGCCTGCAACGACTTCGGCTACGTTCCCGACATCATCACCTGCGCCAAGGGCATGACATCGGGTTACTCCCCGATCGGGGCCATGATCGCCTCCGACAGACTGTTCGAGCCGTTCGACGACGGTACGTCCAGCTTCGCCCACGGCTACACCTTCGGCGGTCACCCCGTCTCTGCTGCGGTTGCCATGGCCAACCTCGACATCTTCGAGCGCGAGGGCATCAACGCGCATGTCGCAGACACGGCACCGGCGTTTCGCTCCACGCTCGAGAAGCTGCACGATCTCGCGATCGTCGGAGACGTCCGCGGGGAGGGCTTCTTCTACGGCATCGAGCTGGTCAAGGACAAGGCCACGAAGGAAACGTTCAACGACGCCGAAGCAGAACGCATCCTGCGCGGGTTCCTGTCCACGGCTCTGTTCGACGCCGGTCTGTACTGCCGCGCCGACGATCGCGGCGACCCGGTGGTCCAACTGGCCCCGCCGCTGATCTGCGGGCAGAAAGAGTTCGACGAGATGGAACAGATCCTGCGCAGCGTGCTGACGGACGCAGGAAACCTGATCTGACCGAAACCGCTACTGCCCGATGCGGTCGATGACGAGGGGACCGGGCCGCGCGGCCGTGTCGCCGATCTCCCAGGCACCCTCGAGTGCCTTCTGCGCGTACTCGAACCGTTCGGGAGTGTCGGTGTAGAGGGTCGCGAGCCGATCGCCGGCCCGCACTCGGTCACCCGGCTTGGCGTGCAGCTGTACACCGGCTGCGCTCTGTACCGGCTCACCCTGACGTTCCCGACCCGCTCCTAGCCGCCACGCCGCGAGTCCCACACCCATCGCGTCCAACCCGGAGACGATGCCGTCGCGCGTCGCGGTGAAGTCCTGGCTCTCTCGGGCGACGGGCAGTGGCGCATCGGGGTCGCCGCCCTGCGCGGCGATCATCGTGCGCCACCGGTCCATGGCCGAGCCGTCGGCCAGCTTGTCGGCCGGGTCGATTCCCTCGATGCCGGCTGCGGCGAGCATCGTGCGCGCCAGCGTGATCGTCAGTTCCACGATGTCCGCAGGCCCACCGCCGGCAAGAACCTCCACCGACTCCTGCACTTCGAGCGCGTTGCCCGCGGTGAGGCCGAGCGGAGTATCCATGGCGGTCAACACCGCCAGAGTCCGAACGCCGGCATCCGTTCCGAGTTCGACCATCGCGGTTGCCAGTTCGCGTGCATCGTCGACGTTCTTCATGAACGCGCCCGCGCCGACTTTCACATCGAGCACCAACGCGCCGGTCCCCTCGGCGATCTTCTTGCTCATGATCGAGCTGGCGATCAACGGGATCGACTCGACGGTTCCGGTCACGTCCCGGAGCGCGTACAGCTTCTTGTCGGCCGGAGCCAGATCGGCTCCGGCCGCGCACACCACCGCGCCCACCGCCGGATCCGCCAGGATGCGACGCATCTCCTCCCCACTGAGGTCTGCCCGCCATCCGGGGATGGACTCGAGTTTGTCCAACGTCCCGCCGGTGTGCCCCAGGCCTCGCCCCGACAGCTGTGGCACCGCCGCCCCGCAGGCAGCGACGAGTGGTGCCAACGGCAGCGTGATCTTGTCGCCGACACCACCGGTCGAGTGCTTGTCGACGGTGGGTAGCGGGAGAGACGAGAAATCCATGCGCGTACCCGAGGCGATCATTGCGCCGGTCCACGTACTCAATTCTCGACGGGACAATCCGCGCAACAGAATTGCCATCGCCAGTGCCGACATCTGTTCCGGCGCGACGGTTCCGCGAGTGAACTCCGCGATCACCCATTCGATCTGCTCGTCGTCGAGAACACGGCCGTCGCGTTTGGCGCTGATGATCGATACGGCGTCAGGCATGGTTGTTCACGCGTCCTTCGTCGAGGTTGTCGGGACCGAATGCATCCGGGAGCAACTCTGCCAGTCGACGCGGTCCCGACGTGGTGTCCACGAGCAGATCCGGTCCACCGAACTCGAACAACAACTGCCGGCACCGCCCGCACGGCATGAGGATCTCACGCCGAGAATCGCAGCAGGAGAAGGCCACGAGTCTGCCGCCGCCGCTCGAGTGCAGGTTCGAGACCAGCCCGCATTCGGCACACAGGCCCAAACCGTATGAGACATTTTCCACATTGCACCCGGTGACTATTCGATCGTCGTCCACCAGAGCGGCCGCACCCACCGGAAAGTTCGAGTACGGGGCATAGGCGCGTCGCATTGCCTCATGAGCATTGTCGCGCAACGTATTCCAGTCGATTCGGTCCATGGTTACCCATCCAATCACGCCATCTGAATTGATGCAGAGATCTGCCCGGAACTTCGAATCCGAATTGGGAAGGCAAACCTAACACCGAATTTCGGCAGCATACGAACCTCGAGTCGAATTAGTTCCATGTTTCGAATGGGTTTACAGTTTCGAGTAAGCGGCTAGTACAACCAGCACTAGGGCCGAATCGCGACAAATCGAGCCAGGGATATGCCCGGCCACCGGGCTCGACGCGTCCACCAACGACGTTGGAGGCATTGCACTCGATGAGTAGCACCACGGAAGCCGCTCCGGTCAAGGAGCGCAAGCGGTCTCTGTACCGCGGAGACCCGGGAATGTGGTCCTGGGTTCTGCACCGCATAACAGGCGTGTTGACGTTCTTCTTCTTGTTCGTCCACGTACTCGACACGGCGATGGTTCGGGTCAACCCCGAGACGTACGACGCCATCATCGAAACCTACAAGACCCCGCTCGTCGGACTGATGGAACTCGGCCTCGTCGCGGCAGTGCTGTACCACGCATTGAACGGCATCCGCGTGATGCTGATCGATTTCTGGGCGAAGGGACCTCAGTTCCAGAAGCCGATGCTGTGGGCCATCGCAGCCATCTGGCTGGTCGTCATGATCCCGGGCGCGGGACGAATCTTCTACAACATGTTCACGGCGGGTGGTCACTGATGTCGACGCAGGGTCCCGAGGCGAAGGTCCTCGGCACGAACTACGACCGTCCAGCCAGCCTGGCCAACCCGCGTTCACCGCGGCGTCAGAGCAAGGGCAACTTCGAGTTGTACGCATGGCTCTTCATGCGCTTCTCCGGCCTGGCACTCGTCGTGCTGGTCCTGGGCCACATGTTCATCATGTTGATGCTCGACGACGGTGTGCACCGCATCAACTTCGCATTCGTCGCCGGTCGCTGGGCCAGCCCGTTCTGGCAGTTCTGGGATCTGACGATGCTGTGGCTGGCGCAGCTGCACGGTGGCAACGGCCTGCGCACGATCATTGCGGACTACTCCCGCAAGGATTCGACGCGATTCTGGCTGACCACGTTGCTCGTGCTGTCGATGATCCTGATCATGGGCGTCGGCACGTACGTCATCTTCACCTTCGATCCCAACATCTCGGCGAGCTAAGGACACTGACGCTTACATGCAGGAACATCGTTACGACGTACTGATCGTCGGCGCAGGCGGTGCCGGAATGCGTGCTGCGATCGAAGCCGGACCCCGCGCTCGCACCGCAGTACTGACCAAGCTGTACCCCACGCGCTCGCACACCGGTGCCGCACAGGGTGGCATGTGCGCCGCTCTGGCCAATGTCGAAGAAGACAACTGGGAGTGGCACACGTTCGACACCGTCAAGGGCGGCGACTACCTCGCCGACCAGGACGCGGTCGAAATCATGGCCAAGGAGGCCATCGACGCCGTTCTCGACCTCGAGAAGATGGGCCTTCCGTTCAACCGGACGCCCGAGGGCAAGATCGATCAGCGTCGCTTCGGTGGACACACCCGCGACCACGGCAAAGCGCCTGTGCGCCGCGCGTGCTACGCCGCCGACCGCACCGGCCACATGATCCTGCAGACGCTCTACCAGAACTGCGTCAAGCACGACGTCGAGTTCTACAACGAGTTCTACGCACTGGATCTGTGCCTGACCGAAACCGACGACGGCCCCGTCGCCACGGGCATCATCGCCTACGAGCTCTCCACCGGTGAGCTGCACATCTTCCACGCGAAGTCGATCATCTTCGCCACGGGTGGTTCGGGCCGGATCTACAAGACCACGTCGAACGCGCACACTCTCACCGGTGACGGCATGAGCATCGTGTTCCGCAAGGGTCTTCCGTTGGAGGACATGGAGTTCCACCAGTTCCACCCGACAGGTCTTGCAGGTCTGGGCATTCTCATCTCCGAAGCGGTCCGAGGCGAGGGCGGCATCCTCCGCAACGAGTCTGGTGAGCGCTTCATGGAGCGTTACGCACCGACGATCAAGGACCTCGCGCCCCGCGACATCGTCGCTCGTTCGATGGTGCTCGAGGTGCTCGAAGGACGCGGCGGCGGCCCCAACAAGGACTACGTCTACATCGACGTCACGCACATTCCCGAAGAGGTGCTGGACGAGAAGCTCCCGGACATCATGGAGTTCTCGCGCACGTACCTCGGTGTCGACCCCGTCAAGGAGCCGGTGCCCGTCTACCCGACGTGTCACTACGTGATGGGCGGTATCCCCACCAAGATTCACGGTGAGGTTCTGCGCAACAACACCGACATCGTCCCCGGTCTGTACGCCGCCGGTGAGTGCGCCTGCGTGTCGGTGCACGGAGCCAACCGCCTCGGCACCAACTCGTTGCTCGACATCAACGTCTTCGGACGTCGTGCGGGCATCGCCGCGGCCGAGTACGCCAACTCCGTCGACTTCACTCCCCTCCCGGAGGAGCCGGCGAAGATGGTGCAGGACTGGCTCGAGCTCATCCTGTCCGATCACGGTCACGAGCGCGCAGCCGATATTCGTACCGAGATGCAGCAGTCGATGGACAACAACGCCTCGGTCTTCCGCACCGAGGAGCGTCTCGAGACGGCACTCAAGGATGTCCGCGCCCTGAAGGAGCGGTACAACAAGATCACCGTCGAGGACAAGGGCAAGCGCTACAACAGCGACCTGCTCGAGGCCATCGAGCTCGGTTTCCTTCTCGAAATGGCCGAGGTCACCGTCGTCGGAGCACTCAATCGCAAGGAATCGCGTGGCGGTCACGCCCGCGAGGACTACCCCGAGCGCAACGACGCCGAGTACATGAAGCACACCATGGCCTACAAAGAGGGCGAAGGTTTGCTGACGGATATTCGCCTGGATTACAAGCCGGTAATCCAAACCCGCTACGAGCCGATGGAGCGGAAGTACTGATATGAGCGCACCAACCCTGGACAAGAAGTCCGAAGCCGACCTGCCACCAGTGCCCGAGGGCGCGGTGATGGTGAACCTCAAGATCGCGCGCTTCAACCCCGAAAGCGGTGAAGGCCAGCGGTGGGACACCTTCCAGGTCCCCACCCTGGAGACCGACCGTCTGCTCAACCTCCTGCTGTACGTCAAGGGCTACCTGGACGGAACGCTGACGTTCCGCCGTTCGTGTGCTCACGGCGTCTGCGGCAGCGACGCGATGCGTATCAACGGCGTCAACCGTCTCGCCTGCAAGGTGCTGATGCGCGACATGCTCCCCAAGGACTCGTCGAAGACGCTGAACATCACCATCGAGCCCATCAAGGGTCTGCCGGTGGAGAAGGACCTCATCGTCGACATGGAGCCCTTCTTCGACGCCTTCCGCGCCGTGAAGCCGTTCCTGATGACGACTGGTAACGAGCCGACCCGCGAGCGGATTCAGTCCGCAGCGGACCGCGCCCGGTTCGACGACACCACCAAGTGCATCCTGTGCGCGTGCTGCACCACCTCGTGCCCGGTGTTCTGGAGCGACGGAAGCTACTTCGGCCCCGCCGCGATCGTCAATGCACACCGGTTCATCTTCGACAGCCGCGACGAGGGTGCGTCCGAGCGCCTGGACATCCTCAACGATGTCGAGGGTGTGTGGCGCTGCCGCACCACCTTCAACTGCACCGACGCATGCCCCCGTGGCATTCAGGTGACCAAGGCAATTCAGGAAGTCAAGCGCGCGTTGCTCTTCGCTCGCTGATCGTTGGTTCCGGTCGGGAACCCAGCGGCCCCCATGCAGTCGGTCTGCATGGGGGCTTTCTCGTCGTATCGGTGTGTCGTCCCGCCGGCTTCCATCGTGGCGCTCGAACAGGTTGAGGGGTTTCTGATGGAATAGGAGGGTTGATTCGCAGGTCGAAAGGGATCAGGCTCGAAGCCAGACCGTCAACTGGCCATCGAGAGGACACCCACCGTGACCACCTACACGAGCACAACCCGGACCGGCCGGCTCGGAAAGGACGACTGCGACATCGACCTGTTCCGTGAATCGGTATCGGAGCAAGTCGACCTCGCGAACTATCCACACGCGACGAGCGTGCGCAAGAACGTTCTGATCTACGACGCTCGCTCGGTCGAAGGCCTCGACGCACCCACTCGCGAGGCGGTCCAGAACGAGCTCGCCCAGGCCCTGCTCACCGGGCCCGGCATCGTCGTGTTCGAGGGTGCGTTCACCGAGGCTCACGGGTTGAGCGAGGCCACCGACTACTTCATGGACACCATCGCCGGTCAGCATGCGGCAGGGACGAACTCGGGCGACCACTTCGCGAAGCCGGGTAGCAACGACCGAGTCTGGTCGGCGTTGCAGAAGCTGGCCGTGGATCGACCCGAGGTGTTCACCGAGTACTACGCCAACGAAGTACTTGCACTGGTGTCGCAGGCCTGGTTGGGACCGATTTACCAGGTGACATCCTCGATCAACGTCGTCAACCCGGGCGGTCGAGCCCAGAATCCTCATCGTGACTACCACCTGGGATTCATGTCGGTCGACACCGCCGCTGCATTCCCGGCGCACGTGCACCGCCTGTCGCCTGCCCTGACTCTGCAGGGAGCCGTCGCACACTGTGACATGCCGCTCGAGAGCGGACCGACCATGTACCTACCGTTCTCGCAGCGGTACGAACCGGGCTACATCGCTTTCAACCTGCCCGAATTTCGAGAGTACTTCGCGCAGAACTACATTCAACTGCCACTTCGGGTCGGCGACGCCGTCTTCTTCAATCCGGCACTGTTCCATGCTGCCGGACACAACACCTCGGCAGGCATTCGTCGAATAGCGAATCTGTTGCAGGTCTCGTCTGCATTCGGTCGCGCGATCGACACGGTCGACCGCAAAGCAATAGTCGAGGCCATCTATCCGTCTCTGCTGCGGATGGCCTCGAGCAGCAGCGCAGCCTTCGTCGGGAACGTCATTGCGGCGTCGGCCGAAGGATACGCATTCCCCACCAACCTCGATCGAGACCGACCGACGACCGGCCTGGCGGGCGAGACGCAGGCCGAACTCGTCGCGCGCGCCGTCGACGCCGCGATGCCTGCGCGCGAGTTGACGACCCTGCTCGACGCTCAGGAACGGCGCAGGCGCATCTGAACCCTCCTGTCGTGACCGGAGCTCGGACCACTCCGGTCTCGACAGGTCACCCGTTGTTGTAGCGGGTCAGAACATGGATCCGCGAGGCCTCGTTGACCACGCCGTCCAGTGCGCCCCGTGCTTGCATGATCATCCGGCAGGCCAGTCGTGCGTCGGCGCGTAGTTCGTGATGCAGAACTGCGGACACCGCCCCGGACCGCAGCAGTACTCGATTGTCCTCGTCGAGGTCGTGGCCGATGAACACCCGGCACCGGCGCCCTGCCGCTTCGAACGCCCTGACGATCGCAGTGTTTCCGCCCCCGATCGAGTAGACGGCCTCGATCGCCGGGTTCCGGCCTAGAGCGTCCAGGACGAGAGACTCGACGGTCGCATCCAGACCGTCCGTGCCGGCCAGCTCGACGACGGTCCGTCCGAATCCCGCACCCCGCTCTGCCGCAAGGGTGCGCAGAGTCGTTCGAAATCCCATTTCGCGTTCTTCTTCGCCACGAAAGGTATTGCTGCTCAGAGTGATCAATACTTCTCGATTCACGTCCCCGAGCCACTGATCGACCAGAAACGCTGCCGTGGCACCCGCCGCACGATTGTCGATACCGACGTACCCGAGGCGGTTCGAGGCCGGTACGTCGGTCACGTATGTCACCACCGGCGCGCCGGCACCGACCACGGCGTCGATCGCCTGAGCGACGTCGGGATCGTCCGGGGCTTTGAGGATCACTCCGTGGGTGCCACGGTCGACGAGCTTTCCGAGGGTCTCGACCATCGCAGGTACCGATTCGGTATCTCGAAAGTGGAATCTGCATCGGACGAGCGCAGGCGAGAGCATCGGCAGTTCGGCCTCGATCGCCGTACGGTACTCGGCCGAAAACCGTGGTGGCGTCTGCATCACGACGTCGAACAGAAACTTGCGACCGTTCAGGCGAAGCTGCGATCGCTGCTTGTCCAGGTCTGCGATCGCCTGTTGCACTTCGGCTCTGGTGTCCTGCCGCACCCCCGGCCTGTCGTGCAACACACGATCGACCGTGGCTTCGCTGAGACCGGCCTGCTGTGCGATCTCGCGGACCTTGAACCGGTGCCTCACGTCGACCTCGTTCTCTGATGCTTTTTTGAGGGGTTTTGACGGTTGATCATAACCTCATCGGCCGCAACACTGAACGCATGAATTCCTACCTATCCGGCACACCCCTCCTCGAGAACTGCGTCGTTCTCGTCAGTGGCGGAACCCAAGGCGTCGGAGCGGGCGTCGTACGAACCGCTGCACGGGAGGGTGCTGCAGTCGCCTTCACCGGTCGACGCGTCGACGTCGGTTCGGCGTTGCAGGACGAGTTGAACGCCGCCGGCCACACCACATTCTTCATCGAGGCCGACGTCTCGGACCCCGACTCCGCTCGTAGGTCGGTCGAGCGCACGGTGGACGAGTTCGGACGAATAGACGCTCTGTGCAATGCCGCCGGGCTCACCACCCGGGGCACGCTGGTGGACACCACTCCGGAGTTGTTCGATCAGCACATCGGCGTCAATCTGCGAGGCCCCTTCTTCACGATGCAAGCTGCAGTGCAGAACATGGTCTCGCGCAACGCAGCCGGGACCATCGTCAACGTCATCTCGATTGCCGCGCACGGCGGCCAATCCTTCCTCGCTCCCTACGTCGCGGCCAAAGCCGGACTGGCCGGTCTGACGAAGAACGCGGCCTACGCGCACCGGTGGGATCGCATCCGCATCAACGGGCTGAACATCGGCTGGACCGAAACCGAGGGCGAGACCGAGATACAGAAGCGCTTCCACGGTGGCAACGACGACTGGGCTGCCGCCGCGAACGAGAGTGTGCCCATGGGCAAACTCGGCCAAGTCGACGAGATCGCCGACTTCGTCGTTCTCCTGCTCTCCTCTCGCAGTGGAGTAGTCACCGGCTCCGTTATCGACTGGGATCAAACGGTCATCGGAGGGCAGGACTGATGGGATCGCGAATCGGTGTCATCGGACTCGGACGCATCGGCGCGTTTCACGTCGACACACTCAGCACACTCGATGGCGTCGACGGCCTCGTCGTCACAGACGAGCGCCAGGTCGTGACCGCCTCGGTGGCGCACAGAGTCGGTGCCACAGCGGCATCGTCCGCGGCGGAGATGATCGCGTCGGGGGTCGACGGGATTGTTGTCGCCGCGGCAACGGCCGCGCACGCGGAGCTGGTTCTGGCGTGTGTCGATGCCGGGATACCGGTGTTCTGCGAGAAGCCCATTGCCTTCACCGCGGCCGAGAGTCTTGCTGTGGTGCAGCGAATCTCGGGCGGCTCCGTGCCGGTTCAGATCGGGTACAACCGCCGATTCGATCCCGCCTTCGTCGCCGCCAAGGCCGCTGTTGTCTCGGGCGAGCTCGGCCGATTACACACCGTCCGCTCGACCACCCTCGATCCTGCTCCCCCGCCGATGTCGTACATCGCCACCTCCGGCGGAATCTTTCGAGACTGCAGTGTGCACGATTTCGATATCGTTCGATGGGTGGTCGGACACGAGGTCGTCGAAGTTCACGCGGCCGGGTCGAACCAGGGCGATCCCGAGTTCTCGGCAGTCGGTGACGTCGATACCGCAACTACGACAATGATTTTCGAGAACGGCACGCTCGGCGTCGTATCCAACACTCGATACAACGGACGCGGTTACGACTGCCGCCTCGAAGTGCACGGCAGCGACGATACCGTCGTGGCCGGATGGGATCAGCAGGTACCGGTGCGCAACCTCGAGCCGAGTGCAACGTTCCCTGCTTCCACACCACACAGCTTCTTCATGGACCGCTTCGAGTCGGCCTACCGGGCCGAACTGTCTGCCTTCCTGAGCGTCGTCACCGGCGACATCCCTTCACCGTGCACGGCCCATGATGCCTTGGAGGTCGCGTGGATCGCCGAGGCCGCAACACTGTCCCTACAACAGCACCGATCGGTGCGGATCGACGAGGTACGTCCGTGAGCGCCATTCGTATTGCTGGAGCGCCTATCTCGTGGGGAGTGTGTGAGGTTCCCGGCTGGGGCCACCAAATTCCGTCGGACCGCGTGCTGACCGAGATGCGCGGCGCGGGACTGACGGCCACGGAGGTGGGACCGGAGGGATTCCTCCCTGCCGACCCCGCCGAACTGGCACGCACTCTCGACCGCTACGGCCTGACGTGCGTGGGAGGGTTTGCTCCGGTGCTGCTGCACGACCGAGATCACGACCCGGTTCCTGGCATCGGTCCACTGCTCGACGCGTTCGTCGCGAGCCATGCCGAGGTTCTCGTTCTCGCCGCCACCACCGGAAGCGAAGGTTACGACTCACGACCGGTGCTGAACGACGATCAATGGACGACGTTGCTGCTCAACCTCGATCGGCTGCATGCTGCCGCCGACGGCCGAGGCATCCGTGCCGTCCTGCATCCACACGTGGGCACCATGATCGAGAAACGCGACGAAGTATTTCGGGTGCTCGACGGATCGAGCATCCCACTGTGTCTCGACACGGGCCACCTACTCATCGGTGGTACCGATCCGGTGGAATTGGTGACCGTCGCGTCCGATCGCATAACCCACGCCCACCTCAAGGACGTATCTCTGCCACTGGCCGCTCAGGTGCAATCAGGTGAGCTCACCTATACCGAGGCGGTCGCTCGAGGCATGTACACACCGCTCGGCACCGGCGATGTCGACATCTCCTCGGTCGTGAATCAGCTGCTCGACGCAGGTTTCGAGGGCTGGTTCGTACTGGAACAGGACACGATCCTGGCCGAGGAGCCGTCCGACGAGGGACCGGTTCGCGATGTCGTTGCCAGTGTCGAATTCTTGCGTGACATAGTGCGGTTGCGTGAAGAGGCACCCTTGTGAGCGCACTACGTATCGGCATACTGGGTGCCTCCCGGATCGCCGAACAGGCGCTGGTCGAACCAGCTCGCATTCTCGGTCACCGTCTGGTCGCGTGCGCAGCGCGCGATCGCACACGAGCGGAGAGCTTCGCCGACAAGCACGGAGTGGAGCGAGTTCTCGACTCCTACCAGGACGTCCTCGACGATCCGGAGGTCGACGTCGTCTACAACCCGCTCGCCAATGCGATGCACGCCCCGTGGAATCTTGCGTCGGTTCGAGCCGGGAAACCGGTCCTCACCGAGAAGCCCTCCGCGAGCTCTGCATCCGAGGCCGATCTGGTTCGACGAGCGGCGACTCGAACCGGAGTCCCGGTAGTGGAGGGGTTCCACTACATGTTCCACCCTGTCACCGAGCGCCTGCAGCATTTGGCGAGCGACGGAACCCTGGGCGACCTACGTCGCATCGAAACGATCACCCATATGCCTGCCCCGGCCGACGACGACCCCAGATGGCGTCCCGACTTGGCCGGCGGTGCCTTGATGGATCTAGGGTGCTACGGCATTCATGTGCAACGGCTGTTCGGATCGATGGCCGGCGGCCGGCCGAGCGTCACGGCAGCCGGACTCACGCTCCATCCGTCCGGAGTGGACACCGCCTTCGACGTCGATCTGGCATTCCCCGGCGGTGTCACGGGAAGTGTCACCGGCTCCATGGCCGCACCGGCCTACGATTTCCGAATCAAGATCATCGGCACACGCGGAGAAGCGTTGGCACACAACTTCATCAAACCGAACGAGGACGATCGCGTGACGACAACAGTGGACGGCGACAGCAGAACCGAGCACCTCGGTAGACGCTCGTCCTACACCTACCAACTCGAAGCATTCGCGAACCACATCCTGCACGGCGCTTCGATACCGCTGGGAGCCGAAGACGCGGTGCAGAATATGGAGATGATCGACCGAGTCGTCCGAATGGCGTCGCGTACCGGCATCACACGAACGCGCTGAATCCCGTCACACCGCGGCCCACGATCAGGTTGTTGATCTGGGCGGTGCCCTCGTAGGAGTACAGCGCCTCTGCGTCCGCAAAGAACCTGATGACGTCGTGCTCGATCAGAATTCCGTTACCGCCCATGATCTCTCGGGCCCAACTCACCACTTCGCGCAGCCGCGTCGTGCAGAACGTCTTGGCGAGCGCTGCATGCTCGTCGTAATGGACGCCGTTGTCCTGCAACTGGGACACGCGAATGGCCATCCCGAGCGATGCGGTGATGTTCGCTGTCATCCGTGCAATGAGATCGGCAATCAGCTGGAACGAGGCGATCGGAGAACCGAACTGCTCGCGTTCGCGCGCGTAGGCGACGGCCCGCTCGTAGGCGCCCATCATCACGCCCACCGCCTGGAACGCCACCCCGCCCCGGGTCAGGCGAAGCACCTTTGCGGTATCGGCGAACGAGTTTGCATGGGCGAGCTTGTTGCTCGTGGGAACTCGGCAGTTCTCGAGATGTACGTCCGCGTTCTCCACCGCGCGCAGGGAGTACTTCCCCTCGATCTTCTCGGCCCGGAATCCTTCGAAGTGCTTCTCGACCACGAAACCTTTGACCTCGCCGTCTGCCTCGTCCTTGGCGAAGACGATGGTCAGGTCGGCGAAGGTGGCGTTGCCGATCCAACGCTTACTACCGTTGAGGATCCAGTGGTCGCCCTCGAGTCTGGCAGTGGTTTCGAGTCCGCCGGCGACGTCGGATCCGCCGTGCGGTTCGGACAGACCGAAGGCACCGATGATCTCCATCCGGCGCATTGCCGGCAACCACCGCGCACGTTGCTCCTCGGAGCCCAGAATCGAAATGCTGCTCATCGCCAGCGAACTGTGCACGCTGAACATGGTCCCCGTCGATGGATCGACACGCGCGAACTCCATCTCCAACCATCCGGTGAGCAGCTTGCGCGAGGCCTTTCGATCGTCGAACGCATACCCGAGACCGGCGATCTCGAGCTCGGCGAGAAGGGGCAACAGATGCACCGGCGAGCTCGCCTTCTCCCAGAATTCGTTGGCTCGCGGCGCTACTTCGTCCTGGAGAAACCGTCGTGTACGCAGAACGACCTCGGTCTCGTGGTCGTCGAGCATGCCCTGATATCCGTAGAAATCGGACTCGAGGAAATCAGGCGCCAGTGGTCCGAGGGGCTCGTGCTCACTCATGGTCGGCTCCTTCGTCCGGCACCCCTCGTCGGGTGCTTCTCCCCATGTTCTACCCACCGCGTCCGATTCTCACGCATGCGCCGGTCGGCTGTACGACTCCGTGACAAGGACGACCCCTGCCCGGCATGATCGGTCCGTCCTGGCTGGACCCCCACACCACCCTGTGGGTAGGTGTCGGTCCGCTGAGCGCGAGTCGCCGCGTCGACGAGGCACGAAGCGCCTATGGTGATTCGCGATGAAAAGGATCAGAAGTGCGCTGGCCGTATCGGCGATATCGATCGCTGTCGTCGGTCTCGGTGCCGGCCCGGCCCTGGCGCAGCCCGCTGCCGAACCGCCGGTTACGACGACGCCGCCGTTCACGACACCCGACACCGATGACTGCCCGTTCGTTGCGTCCCCACCGCCCGCAATCGATCTGTCCGAGGTACCGGAGCCCGGAAGCACTGTCCCGCAGCCACTCCCGGTCCCCGCGGACGCGGTGGGCGGCGAACGTCTGGCCGAGTGCGGAGCCGTGGTGCCGGACGGCGCTCCGCCACTGCCTGCGGACATCTCCGCCACCGGTTTCGTGGTGGCCGACATGGACTCCGGCGCAGTTCTCGCCGCCAAGGATCCTCACGGCCGGTACCGGCCGGCGAGCACGATCAAGGTACTGCTCGCGCTCGTCGCACTGGACGAGCTGAATTTGGACACCCAGATCACCGCGACCGCCGAGGACGCCGACGCCGAGGGCAGTGCCGTCGGGATCGGCAAGAACGGTGTCTACTCGAATCTGCAGCTGATGCAGGGCCTGGTGATGGCGTCGGGAAACGATGCGGCGCATGCGTTGTCGACACAGATGGGCGGGGACGCCGCCACCGTGGACAAGATGAACGCCAAGGCCGCAGAGCTGGGTGCCCTCGACACACGTACCGCCACGCCGTCCGGTCTCGACGGCCCGGGGATGTCCACCTCCGCTTACGATCTGGCCCTCATCTTCCGCGCGGCGATGCAGAAACCCACCTTCGCGCAACTTATTTCGACCGAGACCGTGCAGTTTCCCGGCTACCCCAAAGATCCCGCGATACCGGAAGACCAGGACCGGCCTGGTTTTGCACTCTCCAACGACAATCAGTTGCTGTACAACTACGAGGGTTCTCTCGGGGGCAAGACCGGATACACCGACGACGCGCGCCAGACCTTCGTCGCCGGTGCCGAGCGAGACGGTCGACGCCTCGTGGTGACGATCATGAAGGGTGACGTGCTGCCGATTCGTCCGTGGGAGCAGGCGGCCCGACTGCTGGATTACGGCTTCGGCCTGGGTCCGAACGACACCGTCGGTGATCTCGTCGAACCGCAGACGACGTCCGCAGTGACCAGTACGCGCACCAGCGAGGCAACGCCGACTCTCGCTCAGCCGCCGGCAACGGCATCGGGGTCGAGCTCCCGCCAGTCCGAGATGCAAGCCCAGGGCGACACCGTGGTCCGCATCGGCGTCGGTGTCATCGGCGCGATCGTGGTGATCGGGCTGCTGTGGGGCGCTCGACGGCTGTCGCGCAACCGCTGATCGGGTAGAGGTACTCGCGAGACTGTCAGCGACGCCGGTTGCGCAGTCCCGCGACTCCGACCGCAGCAAGGACTCCCGCACCCACCAGTGCCAGCCCGCCGGTCACTCCCGGTCCGTCGCTGACCTCGACTCTCGTGTTGATCACCGCGGGTTCCGGTGCCGGAACGTGGGCTTCGGCGAGGCTTTCGCGAGTCGTAGCGGCGAACGATGTGGAAAAGAGCACCAGCCGTGATGTCGTGAACACGAACACCAACAGACCGATGATGGGTCCGAACACGACGCCCGCCGGGCCGCTGGTCACCGACGCCAGGTAGAGGGCACCGAGTTGCTTGAAGATCTCGAACCCGATTGCGGCCAGCAGCGCACCCTTCGCCGCGCTGCGCCACGACACCGGTTCGCGCGGTAGGCGTGAGATCACCCAGGTGAACAGGGCCCAGGTACCCGCCAATGCGAGGAGCACCGAAAAGACGCGCAGTGCGATTCCCACCCCCGGTACGGAGTCGAGATTCGCCCACTCGAGAATGCTGCGCATGATGCCGCCGCCGGCCAGAGCCGACAGGGCGAGCGAGAGAACCAAGGCGGTCCCGAGCCCAATCAACGCAGCGAAATCCTTGGCCTTGGTGGCCAGAAAGCCGCCCTGCTCGTGCTGGCTCTCCCACATGGCCGTCAATGCTTCTCGCAGGTTGGCGATCCATCCGAGACCGGCGTAGAGAGCACCGAGCAAGCCGATGATGCCGACACTCGTACGCGATTCGATGGCCGTCTCGATCAGGGAACTGATCGTCTCGCCGAAGCTCCCCGGCACGTTCTGGGCGATTTCGGACTGGATTTGGGCAAGCCACTCGGGCTGATTCACCAATACGAAACCGGCGATCGCAAACGCGACCATCAGGAGTGGAAACAGCGCCAGCACACTGAAATACGTCATACCGGCCGCGTAGTAGTCACCCTTCTGACCTTGATAACGCTGCGCCGCAACGACGGTATGGTCCAGCCAGGGCCACCGGGCGCGCCGGTCGTCGAGCATGGCCTTGAAATCGGGCATCGCGCTCACCTTCTCGCTGTCGTCGGCCGCTGTCGGAGAGTGTCGCCGCATCGCTGCACTGCGAAACCCGGTGTGTCGTCGATGCTATGCGCCGGGAGGCAGGAAACCCACCCGGTCGTACACCTGAGCCAGCGTCTTGCTCGCCACTTCTCTGGCGCGCTCCGCCCCTGCCGCAAGAATCCGATCGAGCTCGGCCACATCGGCCATGAAGCCGTCCATTCGTTCACGAAGCGGAACGACGAACTCGGTGAGGACATCTGCGGTGTCGGACTTGAGGTCGCCGTATCCCTTACCCGCATATCCGGCCACGAGATCCTCGATGCTCGCGCCGGACAGCGCAGATTGAACGACGAGAAGATTGCTGACCCCGGCCTTGTTCACCGGATCGAACGCGATGTCGCGCTCGTTGTCGGTCACCGCCGAACGAATCTTCTTTGCCGACACCTTCGGATCGTCGAGGATGTTGACGATGCCCGCCGGATTCGACGAGGACTTGCTCATTTTCGAGGTGGGATCCTGCAAATCGAATATCTTCGCGGTGCCCTTGACGATGTGAGCATCAGGGACGACGAACGTCTTCTTGAACCGAGTGTTGAATCGCTGTGCCAGATCGCGGGTCAACTCCAGATGTTGACGCTGATCTTCGCCCACCGGAACCAGATTGGGACGGTAGAGCAGGATGTCGGCAGCCTGCAGAATCGGATAAGTGAACAGACCGACGCTGGTGTGATCGTTGCCTTGCTTGGCAGACTTGTCCTTGAACTGCGTCATCCGCGCTGCTTCGCCGAACCCGGTGATGCAGTTCAGAACCCACGCCAACTGCGCATGCTCGGGCACCTGGCTTTGCACGAACAACGTCGACTTCTCCGGATCGATCCCCACCGCGAGCAATTGCGCGGCAGCCACTCTGGTGCGACGACGCAGCTCCTTGGGATCCTGCGGAACAGTGATGGCGTGCAGATCCGGAATGAAGTAGAACGCGTCGAACTCGTCCTGCAACTCCACCCAGTTCCGCACCGCACCCAGGTAATTACCGAGATGGAACGAATCGGCAGTCGGTTGGATGCCCGAGAGCACCCGCCGACGCGGACCCTGCGGAGTGTCGATGGAGTCGGGAGAAGACATGCCGCAATCTTTTCACGGACCCCCGAACACCTGGCTCTCGCCTAGCGATAGCGCACTGTCACCGGTGCATGATCCGACCATCGCTGGTCGTAGGCCTCGGCGCGCTCGGTGATCGCTTCCTTGGCACGCTCGGCCAAGTCACTCGTTGCCAGTTGGTAGTCGATGCGCCAACCGGCGTCGTTGTCGAACGCCTTCCCGCGGTAGGACCACCAGCTGTACGGCCCCTCGACCTCCGGGTGCAGCGCTCGGACAACATCGGTCCACGGGGCCTTCTCGGCAAGCAGCTGCGAGACCCACTCACGCTCCTCCGGCAAGAATCCCGAATTCTTGCGGTTCGTCTTCCACGCCTTCAGATCGGCCTCGGTGTGGGCGATGTTCCAGTCCCCACACACCACCACGTCCCGATCTTCGGTCTTCGCTGCTTTGGCCGACTTGCTCAGGAACTTCGCGAACGCAGCCATGAAGCGTTCCTTCTCGTCCTGGCGGTCGGTACCCACCTCGCCCGACGGCAGATACAGGCTTGCCACCGTGACGTCCCCGAAGTCGCCTTCGATGTAGCGGCCGGAGTCTGCGAACTCGACAGCGCCGATGCCGACGCGAATCGCATCGGGTGCCGCCTTCGAGAGCAACGCCACGCCGTTGCGTCCCTTGGCCGACGGTTCGGCCGAGGCCAGGTGCCACCCCGCATCGAGCGCCGGAGCCAGGGCCTTGGTCAGTTCCCCGTCGTTGGCGCGGGTCTCCTGCAGGCAGATGACGTCGGCATCGGTGGCCTCCAACCACGGCAGCATGCCTTTTCGGGCTGCAGCGCGGATTCCGTTGACGTTGACTGTGGAAATTGTGATCGGCACGCCGACGACCGTAGCGGAGGTCACCGACAGACGGCAGGTCGCCGTCCGTCGGTGGCACGTCCGCAGACCTGTCAGCGACGTCTGGGTTTGGCCCCGGGCCTCGGCGCGGTGACCGTCGATGTCACCTCCGGCACCACCACCGGTTCACGATCGATTCGCCGGTAGACGACGTGCTGTTGGACATAGGTCCAGATGTTGTTACTCGTGAAGTACAGCAGCACCGCGACGGGTAGCAACGATCCGCCGACGAGCACCCCGGCCGGAAACACCCACAGCGTGAGCTTGTTCATGATCGCCGTCTGCGGATTGTCCGCGGCCGCGCCGTCTTGACGGGCGATCGATGCCCGGGAGTTCAGATGCGTGGCGATCGCAGCGACGATCATCAACGGCACCGCAACGAACGCGATACTCCACACCGACGGCACTCCCCCGAACGGACCGAAGGCTTCGAGCACCTCGCGGGAGCTGCTGATCGCTGCCGAAATCGGTGCGCCGAAGAGCCGTGCGTCGAGAAAGGACTGCACGTCGGAAGCACTGAAAACGTAGTTCGCGGTGTTCGCATTCTCTTGTGCCGCCATACCGAGGTGCCCGAATCCGGTTCCCGTTCGGTTGAACGATCGCAAGACGTGCAGCAGACCGATGAATACAGGGGCCTGCGCCAGCAGTGGGAGGCATCCCATGAGGGGGTTGAATCCGTGTTCCTGCTGTAGTTTGCGCATCTCGGTGGCCTGCCGCGCTTTGTCCCCGGAGTACTTCTTCTGCACTTCCTCGATCCGGGGTCGAAGTTTCTTCATGACGAGCTGAGATCGGATCTGACCGACGAACGGCTTGATCAGAAGTGAACGCAACGTGAAGACCAGAAAGATCACTGCCAACGCCCAGGCGAAGCCGTTGTCGGGGCCCAGCACGAAGCCGAAGGCTCGGTGCCAGAACCACAGCACCGCGGAGACGGGGTAATAGACGAAATCGAGCATGGTGGAGCACCTCACTGTGAGAGAAGTCGGTCGACTGGCGTCTCGACCGGATCTCGCAGTGGCTCAGAGCAATTCGAGCCACCCATCCGGTCCGGAAACCGGACCGGGCGCTCGGGGCATGGGACGGCCCGGAGTATCTGGGTGCTCCTGCCGACGGAAGGACCCTCGACGTCGTCGATCGTCCGTATCGCCGGTGCACGTCGGCAGCGGCGCGATCGCGGCCGGATCGATCGTCGCTCCGAGGGTCAGCAGCGATGCCGCCAACAACGCACCGAACATCGCAATCTGGGCGGCAGGTTGAGTGTCGACAACGGTGAAGACGACGAGCAGGACGGCAACGACGCCGAGGAATGTGGTTGCGTGGCGCCGAAAAGTCAGGCGGCAGGCGTGGGATCGAGATTCGAGCATCTTCGGTTCCTTGTGGGCGCTTCGCGGACAACGGAGTGCGAAGGCGTGGGGGAACTCGAAATTAGAGTGCCCCCACCAGGGCACCGGGCGCTCTCGGCTGCGGACGTCCCGGGGCATCCGGGCGATGCTGACGCCGGAACGCACCTCGTAGATGACGTTCCTCGGTGGTGGGTCCTACGTTCGGCAGCCGGCGAAGCAGCGTCAGGGCATCGACACGGTGCGCCAGCACCATCAAGACCGCCAGTGCCGCAACGAGAACGAGCGCAATGTCGGCCGTTCCGGCCGGGGTCGTCAACAATAGCGACAACAGAAGCAGCGAGGTGACGACGAAGTTCTGGTAGCCCATCTCCCCACCTCTCGCGTGTGATGTCGATCCGATTCGTTGCTCAGGGTACAGATACCGACGGGTCTGTGCACAGGTGCCACGTGTCGCCGGTGAACACCGGGCCCCTGGCCTGCACGCACGGTCGAATGTAGTCGGGAAGTCGATCGAGCTCGGCGTCGGCGTCGGACGACAACCCACCCAGATAGAACGTATCGATGCGACCGCTCTGCTCGAATCGTTCCACGTTGTGGCGGGCGATGTAGGCATCGGGATTCAGGGCCCCCAAGGCAAGCACGGTGAGCACCGCGCCCACGCCCACTGCGCGCGGAAGCCAGCGACCCGACATTCGCACACCCGCAGCGAGCAGCAGCACGAATACCGAACCCAACCACCACTCGACGGCCGTGACGAACAACCTGAGCGTGGTGTACCCGTACTGCGCCTCGTACAGCGACATTCGATGCAGAGCCGACGCCACGATCACCAACGACAGCGCACAGAGCACGCCCAGCAGAGAACGCAACGCAACTCGGTCGCGTCGGGCGGCGCGTTCGGCTTTTGCCACGGTGACCGCAATGACGAGCAAGGTCAAGACCGTCACGGTGAGCAACTGCCAGAAACCCTGCCGTGCATATTCTGCGTTCGTCAGACCCACTGTGGTCAGCACATGCCCTTGACCGCCGAACAGGGTTGGCACCTGGAAACCCACGAACACCGTGAACAACACGACCACCGCGCCCAGTGGAATGACCCACTCCCACAACCGAACCGTACGACGCTGCAACGGTGCGAGCCGATCGAACCTCGGCGGATTGCATGCCAGGTAGGCCACAGCGAGCGCACCTACCGACGTGAGCACGAAGATCACGGTCCGCCCCACGGTCGATTCGACGTCGAACTCCGGAGTGACTGCGCCGAGTGCGTCCGCGAACCGCTGGTCCGCCGCGCTGAAGAGGGCGGCGAACACGACGCAGAGCATCACCGTGACAACAGCGACCACGCCCATCCGCACCGGACGGGGACCCTCGAAATCGACCGATGCCGCTCCCCGTCGAGTCCAGCGAGCAACGCGCATCGGCAGCAACACCGGAAGTAATGCGCCGAGGGCAATACCCGTCCATGTCCATGCGCGAGAGAGCACCACCGTCCCGACGACGATGGTGAGCGCAGTCGACATGGCCACTATCCACTCGGCTGCTCGTAGCGCCGAGACACTTGCCAGTGCCACAGCCCCCGCGACACCCACCCATTCCCACACTGAGAGGGTCCCGCGGCGCACTGCGAGCACCACCGCCACGAAAGCCAGTGCAGTGATCACCACACCGAAGGTGCTGCGGCCCAGCACGATCACGCCGACCAGGCCGGTGAGCGCAGCGCCGATCAGCGCAGTGCGAGGTGCTCGGGAGTACCGAAGGACAGGCCAGGTGCGAGGCCCCCACGGCGAATGCCCTCTCGATGTGCGGCGACGAACCGGAATCTCGATGGTGCTCATAGCTTTTCCTCTTCCGTGATCAGGGCATGGAAAGTAGACGGCTGCAGTTCGGAGACGAGCAGTCGTGGTGCGGATGGATCGAGAAAATCAGTGCTCGGGGATGGCCACTCTGATGTGGCAGCCGGAGGCACTGCCGAGAACTTCTATCGTTCCGCCGTGTAGTTCGGTGGCCCAGCGCGCGATGCCCAGCCCGAGACCTGTTCCGCCGTCGGTCGATCCGCCGCGCGTGAAGCGGTCGAACACCGCGAGCCGATCGGCGGGTGCGATACCGGGGCCGCTGTCGACAACGTCGAACGCGAACATGTGGTCGATGCGACGGGCCCGCACGATCACCGTGCTCGGCTGCGGGGAATGGTGAACAGCGTTGTCGACCAGGTTGGTGATCACCTGTGTCATGCGCGATCGGTCTGCCACCACGGTCGCGTCCGTCGGCACGACCTCGATAACTACCCGTTCGCGGTGCGCGCTCGTCGCATCATCGAGAAATTGCTGTACCGCGAATTCCTCTGGAGCGATGGTGAGTACGCCACCCTCCACCCGCGACAGGTCGAGCAGTTCGCTCACCAGATCGCCCAGCCTTTCCGTCTGGCGCAGCGCCAGGGACAGCGTTTCGGGATCGGCATCGGTCACCCCGTCGACGACGTTCTCGAGTACGGCACGCAGCGCGGCGATGGGCGTTTTCAATTCGTGCGAGACGTTGCCGATCAACTCACGGCGATACTTCTCCGCGGCTTCGAGATCGTCCGCCATGGTGTTGAACGCAGCGGCCAGTTCCCCGACCTCGTCGCGCGAGGTGGCACGTACTCGGGTCGAGTAGTCGCCACGCGCCATCGCTTTGGCCGCCGAGGTCATCTCGCGCAGCGGCGAGGTCATTCCGTGAGCGACGAATTGCGTTGCGGCCAGGGACACCACGAGCGCCGCGAGGAGGGTGTAGCGAAACTGCCAGCCTGCTCCGATCCAGAAGACGACACTGGCCAACACCAATACGGTTCCGACGACGAACGAGACCTTGAGCTTGAACGAACGCAAGGGATCCAGTGGACGGGGCAGCATGCGCATCATCGCGGCGACTCCACTGCATACCCGACGCCGTGCACGGTGCGAATCACATCTCCACCGATCTTGCGGCGCAGTGCTTTCACATGACTGTCGACGGTTCTGCTGCTCGCGGAGTCGTCCCAGCCCCACAATTCGGACAGCAGGGTTTCCCGCGAGACTGCGGTACGGGGACGAGCAGCGAGATACGCGAGGATATCGAATTCCGTTCTGGTCAGATGAATGTCGCCGGACGCGTTGGACACCCGCCGTTCCCGGTGATCGATCTGCAGATCTCCGAGCCGGACGGAGTGCGGCTCGGAGGTCGCCGATCGCTCGGCGCGGCGAACGAGCGCGTGCACGCGAGCGACCAACTCTCGCATGCTGAATGGCTTACCGAGATAGTCGTCCGCCCCGACTCCCAGGCCGACGAGCATGTCGGTCTCGTCGGACTTGGCCGTCAGCATCAACACCGGCACCGGCCGAGACGCTTGAATGCGGCGGCAGACCTCGAGCCCGTCGAACCCGGGCAGCATCAGATCCAGCACCACGACGTCGGGATCGAGTCGGGCGCACATCTCGACAGCAGTGGGACCGTTTGCTGCCGTGACGACCTCGTACCCCTCCCCGCGGAGCCGTGCTGCCACGGCCTCGGAAATCGTGGGCTCGTCGTCCACGACGAGAACTGTGCGGCTCATGAGAATTGACCCTAGAGGGCGCTCGTGGAGGAGTTCGTCGGGAAATGTGGAGGTTCGGTGAAGGTTCACCGATGGATGGGCGAAGACAATCCCGAACTGGACTTCGCAGATAAATAAGGGTCGGCTATCCTACCGTTGATTAGCCAACCCTTCTGAAAGGCGTCTCGATGTACAACCGACCACTACGCAGGACATTGGCGGTGTGCGCGATAGCGCTGACCACCGCAGGCCTGCTCAGCGCATGCTCGAACTCGAGTGACGAGGCGTCGCCGGCCGCAGATACCGACACGGGCTCCGCGTCGAGCTCGTCGGCCTTCCCGGTCACCATCGAGCACGCATTCGGTGAGACCGTCGTTCCTACCGAACCCACTCGTGTCGTCGTGGCGGGATACACCGAGCAGGACACGGTGCTGGCGCTCGGCGTGATCCCCGTCGGCGTCACGGAGTGGTACGGCGAACAGCCGTACGCAACCTGGCCCTGGGCCCAGGCGGCGTTGGGTGACGCGCAGCCGGAGGTTCTCTCGAACGACGATGGATTCGAGACGGAAAAGATCGCCGAACTCGAGCCCGACCTGATCATCGCCACCAATGCAGGCCTGACAGCGGACACGTACAAGACCCTCAGCGATATTGCGCCGACGCTCGCGCAGTCCGACGCGTCGACCGCCTACTTCGAACCCTGGGATGTTCAGGCGGAGAAGATCGGACGTGCACTGGGCCAGAAAGCCGAGGTCGATGCATTGATCGACGGCGTGAACCAGAAGTTCGCGGATGCCGCGGCCGCGCACCCGGAGTTTGCCGGCAAGAAGGCGATCTTCTTGCAGAACGCGTTCTACGAGGGCAAGGCGATTGCGTACCAGAACGGACTGAGCACCGATTTCCTCACCAAGCTCGGCTTCGCGATCCCCAACGACATCGACGCATACGTCCCGGCCGACGGCAGTGCCCAAGCCAGCATTCCGTTGGAAAACCTGTCGGTTCTCAATGTCGCCGACGTATTGATCTGGGGAACGGAGGGACCCGGTGACCGCACCCAGTTGGAGAAAGAGCCGGTGTACAACGCACTCGAACCGGTCAAGGACGGCAATCTGGTGTTCACCGACGGGGTGACCGCCGGTGCGATCTATTTCACCAGCGTGCTCAGCCTGCCGTACGTCATCGACAAGCTCACGCCTGCGCTGACCGAAGCACTCGACGGAACGGCATCGACGATCACCAGCTGACCGGACCGGGCCGCCTACTGTGCGGCGGCGCGCTTGTCCATCCACATGGCGGTGGCCAGTACACCGAGACCGGCCACCGCCAGGCCCGAGCCGACAGCGGCGGGTGCCGTGTAGCCGAAGCCTGCGGCGATCACGGCACCACCGACTGCCGCGCCGATGGCGTTGGCCAGGTTGAATGCGGCGTGGTTGAGTGAAGCCGCCAGCGTCTGGGCGTCCTCGGCCACGTCCATCAACCGTGTCTGCAGGCCGGGCACCACCGAAGAGCCGGCCGCGCCGATCAGGAAAACCAGGAGCAGAGCCGTGATCGGATTGTGTGCCGCTGCGACGAACAACGCCAAGAACACGGCAGTTGCGGCCAGACCGACGAAGGTGCCCCTGAGCTGGAAGCGGTCGGCCAGCCAACCACCGACATAGTTGCCGGCGACCATGCCGAGCCCGTAGATCATCAGGGCGAGCGGAACGAGTGCGCGAGCGAGGCCGGCGACATCGGTCAGCGTCGACGCGATGTAGGTGTACACCGCGAACATTCCACCGAATCCGACGATTCCGACGAACAGGGTCATCCACACCTGGCTTCGGCGCAGTGCACCGAGCTCGGTGATGGGGCTGGTGGTCGGCATGGCGTCGAGCCGGGGCATCCACACAGCCAGCGCCGCGACGGTGAGGGCACCGATGACCGCCACGAGAGCGAACGCACTGCGCCACCCCAGAGCCTGTCCGATCCAGGTTGCCACCGGTACGCCGACGACGTTGGCGACCGAGAGACCCATCATCACCATCGCGACGGCTTTGGCGCGTTTTCCTGGTTCGGCGAGGTGTGCGGCCACCAGTGCGGCCACTCCGAAGTACGCACCGTGCGGCAGGCCGGCGACGAATCGTGAGGCGACGAGCTCGTTGAAACTGGGTGCGAACACCGTGCCGAGGTTGCCCAGGGTGAAGGCCACCATCAGCACCAGCAACAACATCCGCCGGGGAACTCGGGCAGCCAGGGCAGCGATGGTGGGAGCGCCGACCACGACCCCGAGCGCATAGGCGGAGATCATGTGGCCCGCAGAAGGCTCGGAAATCCCCATCGTGGTGGCGATGTCCGGCAGCAAGCCCATCGACGCGAATTCCGTCGTGCCGATGCCGAAGCCGCCGATGGACAGAGCCAACATCGCGAGCTTGCGGCGGGTCGAGTGCGGTCGATGACTGACACTCAGGCCACTCGACACCTTGCCGCGCACAGCGCTGACTCGGGAAAGAGCGGAATCGGTGACAGTCACAGCGGTACTACCTTCGTTTCGATCGGGAACGTGAACGGCGAGATCGGCGGCGTACAGAATCGATTCAGCACAGCGCATCCCAGTAGGGGAACAGCCGACTCGACCATTGTCTTCCCTCTACCCTCCAGTTTTCGAGCCGAAGAGCGGTGATTGTCCTCACCCGAGCAACTGCCGGGGCCCTTCTCGGCCGCCGGGCCAAGCCCTTGTTCCTGTGGCGCGTCCGTACCCGCTAAGATTTCCGCCAGGTCATGAGTGCCAGCATCGAGCCCCGGCTTGCTGGCCGGCAACCCTCCAGCCGCGGTGGGGTGCCCCGGGTGAACGACCGGGCCGATCCTGCATGCAAGTGCCGAATCGACAAGCGCGGGTCCGCAAGAAGCGGACCCACTGAATCTTCGGCCTCCAGGGGCCGAGGCCTGTCAGGAGGTTTTCTCATGTGTTGCTGTACCGATACGCCCCGTAGCGCTCGACCCCTCGAGCATCATTCGACATTCGATTTCTCTCGTACCGACTTGTTTCGGACGAACTCGTTTCAGAAAACGGAGTATCAGCAGCCATGACAGATTCGAACCCCGACATCGTCGACGCCACCGGAGCACCGACCGAGGATCCGTTCACCGATCCCTCTGCCAATTGGAGTTTCGAGACCAAGCAGATCCACTCGGGTCAGACGCCGGACGGCGCAACCAACGCGCGCGCACTGCCGATCTACCAGACCACCTCGTACACGTTCGACAACACCGATCACGCGGCCGCATTGTTCGGACTCGCCGAGCCGGGCAACATCTACACCCGCATCATCAACCCCACCCAGGACGTTGTGGAGCAGCGCATCGCCGCTCTCGAAGGTGGCGTCGCAGCATTGTTGGTCGCGTCGGGTCAGGCAGCCGAGACCTTTGCCATTCTCAACCTTGCGGAGGCGGGCGACCACATCGTCTCGAGCCCGCGTCTGTACGGCGGCACCTACAACCTCTTCCACTACACCCTCCCCAAGCTGGGGATCACCGTCTCGTTCGTCGACGATCCCGATGATCTCGAGCAGTGGCGGGCCGCGATCACGCCGTCGACCAAGGCGTTCTACGGCGAATCGATCTCCAACCCGAAGAACGACATTCTCGATATCCCGGGAATCTCCGCGGTAGCCCACGAGAACGGCATCCCGTTGATCGTGGACAACACGGTGGCGACGCCGTACCTGCTGCAGCCGTTGAAGCACGGGGCAGACATCGTCGTGCACTCGGCGACCAAGTACCTGGGTGGACACGGCACGGCGATCGCCGGCGTGATCGTCGACGGTGGCACCTTCGACTGGACTCAGGGCCGTCACCCCAACTTCACGACCGCCGACCCGAGTTACCACGGTGTGGTGTTCGCCGATCTCGGCGCTCCCGCATTCGCGCTCAAGGCACGCGTACAGCTGCTGCGCGACATCGGCGCAGCTGTCTCTCCGTTCAACGCCTTCCTCATCAGCCAAGGAATCGAGACGTTGAGCCTGCGCATCGAGCGGCACGTGGCCAACGCACAGAAGGTGGCGGAGTTCCTGGCCGGCCGCGACGACGTCGTCTCCATCAACTACGCCGGACTCGAGTCGTCGCCGTGGTACCAGCGAGGCCAGGAATTGCTACCCAAGGGACAGGGCGCAATCGTCGCGTTCGAGCTGAAGGGTGGCGTGGACGCGGGCAAGAAGTTCGTCAACGCGCTCACACTGCACAGCCACGTCGCTAACATCGGTGATGTGCGCTCACTCGTCATCCACCCCGCATCCACCACCCATTCCCAGCTGACTCCCGAGGAGCAGTCGGCATCGGGTGTGACGCCGGGTCTGGTTCGTCTGGCCGTGGGAATCGAAGGAATCGACGACATCATCGCCGATCTCGAAGCCGGCTTCAGCGCGGCGGCATCTTGAGCAACAGCTGCGACACAGGCGTTCGTCCGGAGGCGGTTCTTCCGTCTCCGGACGGGCGGCTGGGCACCATCGACATCGGCGGTCTCGACCTCGAGAACGGTGCTCACATCCCCCAGGTGACCGTCGCCGTGCAGCGGTGGGGGGAGCTCGCCACCGACCGCAGCAATGTCGTGCTCGTCGAACATGCCCTGACCGGAGACTCGCACGTGTCCGGCCCGCCGGACGCGGATCATGCGCTGCCCGGTTGGTGGAACGGAATGGTCGGACCCGGGTGTCCCATCGACACCGACGAGTGGTGCGTGGTTGCGACCAACGTGCTCGGTGGATGCGGCGGCACCACCGGGCCGAGCAGCATCTCGCCCGACGGCACACCGTATGGATCGACGTTCCCCGACATCTCGATCCGCGACCAGGTCGCGGCGGAGGCAGCTGTCGCCGACGCCCTCGGCATCGACCGCTTCGCCGCCGTGGTCGGTGGCTCGATGGGCGGGATGCGGACCCTCGAATGGATCGTCAGTCGTCCCGATCGCGTGGCAGCGGCACTGGTTCTGGCAGTCGGTGCGCGGGCAACGGCCGACCAGATCGGCACGCAGACAACGCAGATCGCCGCGATCAAAGCGGATCCGGGGTGGCTGGGTGGCAACTACCACGGCTCCGGAACGTCTCCGACGGCCGGACTCGGTATCGCGCGACGCATTGCGCATCTGACGTATCGCACCGAGAGCGAACTCGACATTCGGTTCGGTAACTCACCGCAGAACGACGAAGATCCATGGTCCGGCGGCCGCTACTCGGCGCAGAGCTATCTCGAACATCAGGCCGCGAAGCTGGTCAATCGATTCGACGCGGCGACCTACGTTCTGCTCTCCGAGGCCATGAACCGACACGACGTGGGTCGCGGCCGCGGCGGAGTGGCCGAAGCTCTTGCGTCCGTGCCGGTTCCGACCATCGTCGGCGGCGTCGATTCGGATCGGCTCTATCCGCTGAGGCTGCAGAAGGAGATCGCCCGCGAACTCCCCCAGTGCCGCGGACTCGAAGTGATCCAATCTCGCGACGGTCACGACGGCTTCCTCACCGAAGCCGATTCGGTGGCGAAACTACTCGCAGAGACGATGGAACTCGCCCGTCTCGGACGGCGCTGAGGCCGTCGGGCACGCTCCGTCCGGTCGCTTCTGCAGACGTGCGCCCGAGCCGTCAGTCGGTACCCAGTGGATCGATCGACAGCGACAGGAACACGATAGCTCCGCCGACGCAGCCCAACGCGAGCACATCGAATCCACGACTGCGCACGCTGAGGGTTCCGACCCGAGATTCGGGCAGGCACAGTCGCAGCACCGCGGCCAGGAGCGCCGCACATCCGAAGATGAACGCGCCGCGCCGCCAGCGATCCGCCAGCACCAGCACCAGCGCGGCGAGGACGACGACCGATACCGCGACGATCGGCAGATTACGCGCTACTGCGGCGCGGAATCCCGGGTCGTGTTCGGCTCGCGAATCGGCGGCGTTCATGCTCGGATCGCTCAGCTCTCGGCTGCGGAGCGCTCGGCACGCTCGACCACGTTGGTGAGCAGGAAGGCGCGGGTCAACGGTCCGACGCCACCAGGATTGGGCGAAAGGAAACCTGCGACCTCGGCAACACCGTCGGCGACGTCGCCGCGCAAGCCGTCCTCGGTACGGGTCACGCCGACATCGAGCACGGCGGCACCGGGCTTGACCATGTCTGCAGTGATCAATCCCGGAACCCCGGCGGCAGCAACGACGATGTCCGCGCGGGAGACCTCCGAGGCAAGATCGCGAGTACCGGTGTGGCACAACGTCACCGTGGCGTTCTCCGAACGCCTGGTGAGCAGAAGCCCGATGGGTCGACCCACAGTGACGCCGCGACCGATGACCACCGCACGCGCGCCGTCGAGGGCCACGTCGTAGCGACGCAGCAGGTGCACGATGCCGCGCGGCGTGCACGGCAGTGCCGCATCCTCACCGAGGACCAGACGGCCCAGGTTGATCGGGTGGAGGCCGTCGGCGTCCTTGTCCGGGTCGATGCGCTCGAGCGCAGCATTTTCGTCGAGATGTTTCGGCAACGGCAGCTGCACGATGTATCCGGTGCAGTCGGGGTTGGCGTTGAGTTCGTCGATCACTGCTTCGAGATCCGATTGGCTGATGTCCGCCGGCAGATCGCGGCGAATCGAGGTGATCCCCACCTTGGCGCAGTCGTTGTGCTTGCCCCGGACGTATGCCGCCGAGCCCGGGTCGTCGCCCACCAGCACCGTGGCCAGTCCCGGGGTGATGCCCTTCTCCCGCAGCGCCGCTACGCGGGCAGTGAGATCGACGAATATCTCGTCACGGGTCGCTTTGCCATCGAGAATCGTTGCAGTCACCCGGCCATTGTTCCAGGCTCGAGGTCGGCCGTGCCGCGCCGGTCCGCCCACCAGGTCAGCCCTCCACCACCAGACCGTTCGCGCCTGCGTATGCCACGGCCTGCATCAGCTCGATCTTGGCACCTCGCACACTCGCGCTCACCCACAGGGACTGATCGGCGACGGCACCGCGTAGATCGGCCTCGTCGAACTTGGCGTCGACGGTGCGGGCTCCCGCGAAATCCACCGAGCGCAAGATCGCTTTCCGGAAATCTGCAGATACGAGGTTCGCCTCCCGCATCCTGCACCCCGTGAGGTCGAGACCACGCAGATCGACGTTCCCCAACGCCGCGAGCGTGAAATCGACCTCGTCGTAGACCGCAGGACGCATCCGGCTGTCCACGAACACCGAACCCATCATGGTCGAGTGACGGAAGGTACTGTGCTGCAGATTCGTTCGAGTGAACGTGCACGATCGGAATGCGGAATTGGTGTGGGTCGATTCGGTCAGATCGGTGCCGGTGAAATCGCATTCGGTGAACACCACAGAGTCGGTTCGCACTCCGCTCATGTCGGCATCACGAAATGTGCAGCGAACGAACTGCCTGCCGTTCCACTCCTGCCCGTCCAGTCGAGTGTCGGAAAAATCTTCACCGATGATCTGCTCGTCGTCCACCTGCCCCATACTTCCCCGATTCGTGGTGGCAGAGTGAACCGGGTGTTTCGACTGATGTTCTTCGAGCCCCGCATCCCCCAGAACACCGGCAATGCCATACGCCTGGTGGCCGGCACCGGATGCGAGCTGCACCTGGTAGGCCCGCTCGGGTTCGACATGTCCGAGCCCAAGCTCAAACGGGCCGGCCTGGACTACCACGATCTGGCGTCCGTCACCGTGCACCGGGACCTGCCATCGGCCTGGTCGGCTCTCAACCCCACGCGAGTGTTCGCGTACACCGCTCACGCCACGCGTTCGTACGCCGACGTCGCATACGAGCCCGGCGATGTTCTGCTTTTCGGACCGGAGCCCACCGGACTCCCCGACGAGGTTCTCGACGACCCACACGTGAGCGACCGCCTTCGCATTCCGATGATTCCCGGCCGTCGATCACTCAACCTCGCCAACGCAGCAGCGGTGACGATGTACGAGGCATGGCGGCAACACGGGTACGAGGGCAGCGTCTGACGGGCGCTGCCCGAACCAGTTCGGCCGCACCGTTCCTTCATCGATCACGAAATCAATTGTGAGCGGCGACAAATGGTCACCGAATTGTCCTGTGACAACGAACCGTCGCAGCTGCACCGATGGGTCGCCACCGAAAAGACTATCCCTCGAAATCGTCAGCGTTCGACCCGACTGCGGCCGGCGGCGGTCGAGCGCTGTCGGTAACGATTTTCTTGCCGGCGTCGGGCAAGGGCACTCGCGACCGCCGGGTGCCTCCCCCCGGATCCGGAGTGACCGCCACTGCTGGCCCGAACAACGAAATCCCAAGCGATGGAATACCATTCGAGTAACAGACCGGACGGTCGAACAACATCGTGAACGTACGACGGACGGCCCCGACAGCTCCTCCCGAGGTACGCAGAACCGGACTTCCACGACGATTCGTTGCCGATGGCAGCGGCACCGTTACACAAACCTCGCCAGCTTGCTGCCGTCGACGACTCGAGCGGGGTACGGTGTGCCGCATCGACCCGTTTCGCTCGTGAAGGAGCTTTCTGTTGTTCTCTGTTTCCTCTCCCCGCCGTTCTTCCTCCTACTCCTCCATCACGCGCACGTCGAGTCGGTTCGGTAGCCGAATTGCCCGGACCGCAGCAATATTCGCTCTCGGCTCGGGAATGACCGCCGCCGCACTGGTGGGCACCGGCACCGCGTCGGCCGCCCCCGTCAACTGCGTGTCTCCGCCCTCGGCCAACGACATCCAGGTCGACGGCACGGCGAGCTGCGGTGCCACCTCGGAGGGCACCGGCCGGGCCACCGCCGGTGCCGCCGACAGCGGTACCGCGGTGAGCGTCAACGACGGCCCCGGAGCGACGACCACATACGCCAACGGATTCGGCGTCGCGCTCGGAGCAAGCAAGAATGCAGGCACGGCCTACGCCGTCGCACTCGGTGGAGGCATTGCACACTCGTGGGCCGACGCCGGCCAGACGACTCTCGCCGTCGCCGGATGGGGATCCGGTGCCACGGCCGAAGGTCGCGGCGTCGATTGTGTCGGCCCGCTGTCCCTCGCCCTGAACCTGTCCAGCGGCCAGTTCTGCGTCCTCGGTAGCTGATTTCAGGGGCCGAACTCGCCCTGTCGGACGGAGCCGACCACCCGAGAATTCGATTCGAGGTGGTCGGCTCCGCTGGCCTAGAGAGCACACATCAGTCGAAGCCGCTCGGATGACTCGCCCGCGGTCGGTGCCCATATCGCGGGCTGCGGGCGGGCTCGGGGCCGTCGACCGGCATACTCGGAAAATGAGTTCTTCACGTGCGGCCGCTCGCCCGAGGGCGCTGTCGTTGCACGGCCGGATACGAGTGCTGACGATGAGTGTGGCGGCCCTCGCCGTTGCGGTCAGCGCTCTGGCGATCTATCTCGTCGCAGAGCAGGCCCTGCGTTCGCAGGTCATCGACCGCGTCGGAAGAAACAGCGACGCCCTGATCGCAAGCGCAGTGTCGGGCGCTTCTCCCTATCTGTTCGGTTTCGCAACCGAGGAATCTGCCGCGAAGGTCGCATTGGTCGCGACCGGCGGAGAATTGATGACCTCCTCGAACGGTGCCGATCCCTTCATGAACTCCGACGGCGTTCTGGATCCCCCTGAGAAGTCCGTCGTGGACGGCAGCTCGGATCGGTCGCTGCGCGAAGTACGGGGCTACTACATCTCCGCTCAGCGCACGGCATCCGGGGAAACCATCATGGTGGCCGAATCGCTCAGTGGAGCGTCACGTCTACTTGCCAAACTCACCCTGGCTCTCGTGCTCGTCGGAGGTTTCCTCGTCGCGCTGGCCGGCGTCGCCGGTACCGCCGTTGCCCGCACCGGCCTGCGGCCTGTCACCCGTCTGCGCGCAGGCACCGAACGCGTTGCCAGAACCGGAGACTTCGAGCCCATCGACGTCAACGGAGACGACGAACTCGCATCACTCGCCAACAGCTTCAACGAGATGTTGGCGTCCCTGTCTCGGTCGCGAGCAAGGCAGGGACGACTGATCGTCGACGCCGGTGCCGAACTGATGGAGCCCCTGACCGCGTTGCGTACCAACATCGACCTGCTGATGTCTCTCGACCGTCCCGACGCACCGACCATGCCCGAAGACGAGCAGGATCGCTTGCGGGTCGAGGTCATCGCCCAGATGGACATCATCATCGGCTTGGTGCACGATCTCGTCGACCATGCCCGAGATCCTGCGCCGATAACACGCTGAGAGCCGACGCGTTACGGGTGTGGGCGCGGCGCGATCCAGCGTTCCGACGGACCTGGGCCTGACCCCGTTCGAGCGCGATTGTCTTCTCGTGATGGGGCTCCGCCGGACGACTATTGTCGAACGATGAACGCTCCCCTGACGATCGTCACCGGCGGCAGCCGCGGCATCGGTGCTGCCATATCCCGACGACTGGTCGCCGACGGACACGATGTGGTGATCGGCTACCGCTCCGATGCCTCTGCCGCGGAATTACTGGCAACCGAATTGTCGATGTCCGGCCGGACGGTGATCGCAGTCCGCGCGGACACCACCGACGAGCAGGCGGTGATCGATCTGTTCGACGCGGCAGCGAAAATCGGCACCGTCAGCGGCGTGGTCAACAACGCCGGTTCGGCACGCGCAGTCGGCATGCTGGCGGACAACGACATCGAGACGATCAGAGCGGACGTCGATGTCAATGTGATCGGGGTGATCACCTGCTGCAAATACGCAGTCTCAGCGATGGCCGAATCGGGTGGCTCCATCGTCAACATATCCTCCGCAGCCGCGACCCTGGGTAGCCCGGGAATGTACGTCCACTACGCGGCAGCGAAGGCAGCGGTGGATACGCTGACCGTCGGCTTGTCCAAAGAGGTTGCAGCGCAGAACATCCGCGTCAACGCAGTAGCCCCCGGAATCATCGAGACCGACTTTCACCGAGATCGGCAACGACCACAGAAGATGGCGTCGAGCATTCCGGTCGGCCGCCCCGGTGTGCCCGACGAGATCGCCGGTGCGGTGTCGTGGTTGTTGTCCGACGATGCGCGGTACGCCACGGGAACCGTCATCCGGGTAGCCGGCGGTATGTGAGAGCCTCGGCTGTCATCGACGAGGTGCGATGCGATGCAGCTCGACTTCTTTCAGCTCGCTGTTCTCGGCGACGGCCGTCATGAACGTGCAGAACGGTTGCCGACGCCGATCCGTCGGAGATCCCGGGTTGAGCAGCCGTAGACCGTTGTCCGCGAGCGTGTCCCACGGTATGTGGCTGTGCCCGAACACCAGGACGTCCGTCTCCGGGTACGCCGCCGCCATGCGTCGTTCGCGTCCCGTTGCGGCACCCGTCTCGTGGACGACGGTGATCCGCACTCCGGCGAGGACGACGTCGGCGCGTTCGGGCATCCTCGCCCGCAGATCTTCTCCGTCGTTGTTGCCCCAGCACGCAACCAATCGACGCGAGCGCTGCGACAGCGTCTCGAAGGTAGCCAGATCCACCCAGTCGCCGGCATGAATCACCACATCGGAATCGTCGACGGCCGCCCATACCTCGTCGGGTAGGTCACGGGCACGCTTGGGCAGATGAGTGTCGGTAATCAGCAGCAGCTTCATCATTCGATTGTGCATGCGGGCGGTGCGGCGGGTCAGCGAAAGTCCCTCGACCTGGACGCGACTCGGAGATCCATCAGTTGCAAGTGATCTGCCACCACGGTCACCGCACCCTCTGCATTCTGCACTTTGCCTCGAATGAGCAACGCCGGGGCGGTGATCGCCAACTTGCGGTATTTGGCCCACAGTCCCACCGAACACACGACGTTGACCATGCCGGTTTCGTCCTCGAGGTTGATGAACGTGACGCCTCCGGCAGTGGCCGGACGCTGGCGGTGCGTCACTGCACCTCCGACGAGCACCCTGTCTCCATCGGGGATCTGCAGCAACCGGTTCGCGGGAACCACCCCGAGGGAATCGAGCCGATCACGAAAGAATTGGGTGGGGTAGGAGTTCGGCGATACCCCTGTTGCCCACACGTCGGCCGACGCCAGATCGAGGTCGGTCATACCGGGCAGTGCAGGTGCTCTCGTCGATGCACCGATGCCGGGGAGTAGGCCAGGACGCTCCCCCGCCGCCGCGCCTGCGGCCCACAGGGCCTCCCTGCGAGTGATGCCGAAACACCCCAGCGCGCCGGACGTGGCCAGTGATTCCGCTTGTGCCACCGATAGTTCGACGCGGCCGGTCAGATCCAGAAACGACGTGTACAGCCCGTGCGCAACTCGTGCATCGACAATTTTCTGAGCCAGCGCGGTACCGATGAATTTCACATCCGCCAACCCCATGCGAATCTCGAGACCGTCCCCCTCGAGATTCGCATGACCGAGACTGGCGTTCACATCGGCACCGTGCACCCGCACACCATGCCGTCTGGCATCTGCGACCAAAGATTGAGGTGAGTAGAAACCCATCGGCTGGGCACGCAACAATCCGGCACAGAAGGCAGCCGGATGGTGCAACTTGAACCACGAGGAGTAGAAGACCAACGAGGCGAAGCTCTGCGAATGACTCTCGGGAAAACCGAAATTGGCGAAGGCCGACAGCTTTTCGTAGATACGATCTGCAGCCTCACCGGTGATGCCATGCAGAGTTCGCATCCCGTCGTAGAAGCGCCCACGCAGCAGTTCCATCTTCTCCGGCGATCGCTTCGATCCCATGGCGCGACGCAACTGGTCGGCGTCGGCGGCACTGAAACCGGCGACATCGATGGCCATCTGCATCAACTGTTCCTGGAACAGCGGCACCCCGAGAGTTCGGTCGAGCGCCTTCTTCAGCGAAGGATGCTCGAAGATCACCGGTTCGAGTCCGTTGCGACGCTTGATGTACGGATGAACCGAACCACCCTGGATCGGACCGGGACGAATCAAGGCGACCTCGACCACCAGATCGTAGAAGTTGCGCGGCTTGAGCCGCGGCAGAGTGGCCATCTGCGCGCGCGACTCCACCTGGAACACTCCCACCGAATCGGCCCGTTGAAGCATCTCGTACACCTGCGGCTCGGACAGGTCGATCGAGGCGAGATCGATATCGATTCCCTTGTGCTCGGAAATCAAATCCATCATGTAGTGCAATGCCGAGAGCATGCCGAGCCCGAGCATGTCGAACTTCACCAAACCCACTGCGGCACAATCGTCCTTGTCCCACTGGAGCACACTGCGATTCTCCATGGTTGCCCATTCCACCGGACAGACGTCTGCGATCGGTCGATCACAGATCACCATGCCGCCGGAGTGAATGCCCAGGTGCCGTGGAAAACCTTCGATCTGACGCGCGAGATCGAGCACGGCCCCGGGAATACCGTCGCCCTCCTGATCTCCGATTCCCGACCAGCGGGTGATCTGCTTGCTCCACGCATCCTGTTGCCCCTGCGAGAACCCGAGCGCACGGGCCATGTCTCGTACCGACGACTTACCGCGATAGGTGATCACGTTGGCCACCTGAGCGGCATGGGTGCGGCCGTACTTGGCATAGACATGCTGGATCGCCTCTTCGCGTCGATCCGATTCGATGTCGATGTCGATGTCGGGTGGTCCGTCGCGTTCGGGTGCAAGGAACCGCTCGAACAGCAATTTGTTGGCCACCGGGTCGACGTTGGTGATGCCGATGGCGTAGCAAACGGCGGAGTTCGCCGCCGAACCTCTTCCCTGACACAGGATGTCGTGTGTCTTGCAGAAATGAACGATGTCGTGGACCACCAGGAAGTAGCCGGGAAACTCGAGTCTCTCGATGATGTCGAGTTCGTATTCGAGCTGGGAATACGCCGCCGGGTTCGCCGATTGCGGTCCGTACCGACGGGCCGCGCCCTCGAAGGTGAGCCGCCGTAGGTAACTGATCTCGGTGTAACCGTCGGGCACATCGAACGGGGGCAGGCGCGGCGCAATCAACGTCAGGTCGAACGAGCACTGCCGCCCGAGTTCGACGGCCCCGCGGACCGCACTCGGATAGTGCTCGAACAGTTCGGCCATCTCCGCCCCGGACCGAAGATGCGCGCCGCCCGTCGGTGCCAACCAACCGGCCGCCTCGTCCAAGCTGCTACGTGCACGTACTGCGGCCATTGCCATGGCCAACCTCCTGCTGCGCGGAGTTGCGTAGTGCGCGGCCGTGGTTGCGATCGTCTCGAGGCCGTATTTGCGAGCCAGTGTCGCGAGCGCATCGTTGCGCTCGTCGTCGTCCGCAACTCCGTGCCGGGTGAGTTCGACGGTGACGCGGTCGGGACCGAAGCGGTCGACGAGAGTGCGCAGTGCGGCCTCGGCTGCCTCCGGACCGCCGCGCGAGAGTGCCTGCCGAACATGGCCTTTACGGCACCCGGTGAGGATCTGCCAATGCCCGCCGGCCGCGTCGGTGAGCTCGTCCATGTCGTACTGCGGCTTGCCTTTGACCCCACCGGCCAGGTGGGCGGCCGCAATTCGACGCGAGAGCCGTCGATAGCCTTCCTGACCGCGGGCGAGCACCAGTAGATGGGTGCCGTCGGGGTCGGTCGCTCCGGCTCTCGATCGATCGGTGTCGAGCGAGAGCTCGGCACCGAACACGGTTCCGATGCCGAGAGCTCTGGCCGCCTCGGCGAAGCGCACGACTCCGTAGAAACCGTCGTGATCGGTGATGGCGATGGATTCGAGGCCCAGGCGTACCGCTTCTTCGACCATCTCCTCGGGCTGAGAGGCACCGTCGAGAAAGCTGAACGCCGAGTGCGCGTGCAATTCTGCATACGGCGTCGTGGACACCACGGGTTTGTCGATGGTGCGGTCGTAGACGTCCCTCTTTCGCGACCAGGCCGGGCTGTCGCCGCCGTCGCCCTCGGCCGCAGGCTTGGGACGACCGGACAGGACGCGTTCCATCTCCGACCACGTGGGTGGTCCGTCGTTCCATCCCATCGAGACCTCCCCACTCCACATCGCCACTGCATCGAACACTTGTTCTAATGAGAACACGAGGGTCCGACACGGATCAACTAGAGTCGAGTCGCCACTGACCATTTCCACAGAGCCGGAGCACCGTCGTGACCCGTTGGGCCTCGTTCGTCGTATCGCACAAACGATGGGTGCTGGCAGTCGTCGTCGCCGTTGTCGCCGTCGGCGGGGTGTTGGGACTGAGCGTCTTCTCGAAACTGAGCGAGGGCGGCTACGCCGACGCCGGCAGTGAATCGTTCGAGGTGGCGCAGCTGGTACAGGGCATCGGCCAACCGACACCGGACATCGTGGCGATCTACACCGCACCCGACGGCGAGACGATCGACGACATCGGGCCACGCGTACAGGCGACACTCGATCGGTTCACCGATCGATACACCCTGGGCAACGTCAATTCGTACTGGACGGCAGACCCGGTGAGCAAGGAATTGCTGGTCTCGAAGGACCGAACGAAGGCGCTGGTGACCGTCTCCCTCGGGACGAAGTCGGGCGTCACGTTCAATACGTTCGGGGAACTTCCGCCCCAGCTCGAGGTGCCCGGCATCGAATCGCAGTTCGCCGGCGCCTCGGTGGTCGGCGTGTCGCTCAGCGAGACTCTCCAAAGCGACCTCGTCCGCTCCGAACTCATCGCCGTTCCCATCACCCTGCTGCTGCTCATCTTCATCTTCGGCGGCGTGATCGCCGCGGCGGTTCCGGTGTTCGTCGGCATTCTGAGCGTGCTCAGCTCACTGGCCATCCTGCGCGTCCTCACCGAATTCACCGAAGTCAGTTCGTTCTCGATCAACGTCGCGTCGCTGTTGGGGCTGGGGCTGGCCATCGACTACGGACTGTTCATCGTCAGTAGGTTCCGCGAGGAATTACGCAGTGGGTCGACACCGATCGACGCGACAGTCCGCACCGTCGCCACTGCAGGCAAGACCGTCGTCTTCTCGGGACTGCTGTTGATCTGTGCGTTCGCCGGCATGCTCGTCTTCCCTCAGGCGGTGATCCGATCCCTCGGATTCGGAGCCATGGCCGCGGTGGCGAGCGCGGCGGCCCTGTCACTGACCGTCGTTCCGGCACTGCTCGCGATTCTCGGCACCCACATCAATTCCTGGACCTGGTCGCGTACTGCGTCCGATCGCAGCGACGCACGCGCACACAAGTTCTGGGGTGGTGTCGTCACCCGTGTGATGAAGCATCCCGGAATCGTCGCCGCCGTCATCGTTGCCGGGTTGCTGATCATCGCCACCCCGATCCTCAAGGTCTCGCTCGGCGAGGTCGACTACACGGCGTTGCCGAAAGACAACCCTGCCCGTATGGCGTTCGAGACGCTCGGCACCGACTTCGAATCGACCGGCGACGGTGCCACCGTCGTTCTTCGTGGCCTGGACGGCGTCAAGCCTCAGGGCGCACCCATTGCGGCTTTGACTTCTGCAGTGGAATCCACGCCCGGTATCGCTCGCGCCGAATTCCTCGGTTCCAAAGACGACTTCGTGACCCTGCGGGCGTCCTACAGCGAACCGTCAGGTGAGCTGACCGAGGCCGAATCCCAGTCCGGCGCGGTGTCCGCATTGCGGTCGATCACTCCGCCGGACGGCACCGAAATCCTCGTCGGCGGCGGCCGCGCCAACATCGACGACGGAAGCGCGGCAATCGCGAAGTGGCTACCGGTGATGATCTCGATAATGGTCGTCTCGACACTGGTGTTGCTGTTCCTCGCATTCGGCTCGATCGTGTTGCCGGTCAAGGCCGTATTGATGGCCGGGCTAAGTTTGGGCGCAACCTTCGGTGCCCTGACGTGGGTGTTCCAGGAAGGTCACGGGGCAGAACTGATCGGCGTCACCCCAGGGCCACTCGAATCGACGTTCGTGGTCCTCATTCTCGCGGTCATCTTCGGCTTGTCGACCGACTACGAAGTGTTCCTGATGTCTCGCATGGTCGAAGCTCGCGCGGCGGGAGCGAGTACCGAAGAAGCCGTCGTCTTCGGCGCTCAGCGGACCGGACGTATTGTCACGGCGGCAGCGCTGATCCTGATCGTCGTCACCGGGGCATTCACCATCTCCGGTCTGTCGATCATGAAGTTTCTGGGCTTCGGCGTCATTCTCGCCCTCGTCATCGACGCCACCATCATCCGTATGCTGCTGGTTCCATCTCTGGTCAAGCTCATGGGTGAGGCCAATTGGTGGGCACCGGCATGGATGAAGAAAGTGCACGACAAGGCCGGTATAGGCCACTAGCCCAGGAACTTACTTGAGAGTAAGGTCGGCTCGCATGGCGAACTACATCGTGACCGGCGGTACCGGGTTTCTCGGGAAGAACGTTCTACCCCGACTGCTCGAGCGTGACGCGAATGCCGTGATCCACGTGTTGGTGCGTCCGAACTCGGTGGCTCGCCTCGAGCGACACGCACAGTCGCTCGACGGCGGTGACCGAATTCGCCCGTTGATCGGAGATCTCACCGAGCCCGAACTCGGACTGTCCGACGTGCCGTCCGACGTAGACCATATCCTCCATCTCGGGGCTGTCTACGATCTCACCGCAGGCGACGAGCAAGCCCCGACCAACGTCGCCGGCACGGCCTCGGTCATCGGCGTGGCCGAGAAGACCGGAGCCCGGCTGCACCACATCTCGTCGATCGCCGTTGCCGGAGACCATCGAGGTACGTTCTCCGAGAACGATTTCGACCTCGGACAGGGCTTTCCGACGGCCTACCATCGCACCAAGTTCGAGTCCGAGAAATTGGTCCGTGACAGCACCGTGGACTGGCGGGTCTACCGGCCTGCCGCGATCATCGGACACTCGGAGACCGGTGCCATAGACAAGATCGACGGCCCGTACTACTTCTTTCCGTTCTTCGCGCAACTGGCCAAGCTGCCCTCCGTGCTACCGATCACCGTCCCGAAGATGGGTGACACCAACCTGGTTCCGGTCGATTACGTCGCCGACGCCATCGTCGAACTAGTGCACCGAGACACCGCTCCTCACAGCGTTTTTCACCTGGTGAACCCGAGTCCGCAGTCCATGGCCGAGGTGTACTCCGCGTTCTCGTCGGCGGCCGGATCTCGAGCCAGAGTGGTCGACGTGCCCGGAGCTCTGGTTGCTCCGATTGTCTCTCCCAAATCCGGAGCGGTACGAAAGCAGCGCAACGCCGCCCTCCGTGATCTCAATGTCCCACCGGTGATGCTCGATCATTTGACACTGCCCACGGTGTTCGAGTCGGCAGCGACCCAGAAAGCGTTGCAGGGCAGCTCGATCACGCCGCCGCCGCTGCGCGCGTACGCAGATCGCGTGTGGACGTACTGGCAGCAGAACTTCGATCCCATGCGCAACCGCCGGAACGATCCGCGGGGACCACTGTTCGGTCGTCACATCATCATCACCGGCGGATCCTCCGGCATCGGCCGAGCCAGCGCCGAGGCCGCGGCACGCAAGGGCGCGGTGGTCATTCTTCTGGCACGTGGACAAGATCAACTCGACGAGGTGGTCGCCCGCATTCGCGAATCGGGCGGCACCGCCTACGGCTACCCGTGCGATGTGACCGACAGCGAATCCGTGGACCACACAGTCGAGACTGTTCTGAGCGAACACGGTCATGTCGACATGCTGGTGAACAGCGCCGGTCGATCCATCCGGCGTTCGCTCTACCGGTCCACCGATCGGTTGCACGATTACGAACGCACCATGGCCGTCAACTACTTCGGGGCGATTCGATTGGTACTGGCGTTGCTACCGCACCTGCGCGAACGCCAGTTCGGACACGTCGTCAACATCTCCAGCGCCGCGGTCCTGGGACACCCTCCACGCTTCTCCGCCTATGTGGCCAGCAAGGCCGCACTCGACGGATTCACCGATGTTGCTGCTGCAGAAACACTCTCGGACGGGATTACCTACACCACCATCCACATGCCCCTGGTGGACACCCCGATGATCACCCCGACCGGTGACAAGAACGTCGGCCCCGTGTTCTCACCGGAAAAGGCCGCCGCAATGGTGATCCGCGCCCTGAGCGACAAACCCAAACGCATCGACACACCGTTGGGAACACTCGGACAGTTCGGTGCCATTTTCAGCCCCAAGGGCAAAGACCGCACCATGCATCAGCACTACCGGAAGTTCGCCGAAACCGCTGCCGCCAAAGGCGAAATGCCGGTACCCGTCGAAGACGGAAAGGTGCCCTATCGAGTCCGACCGTACAACCCGAAGACACCGAGTGCACGTATCGGCAAGGTCATCCGGCGCGTGGGCAGACTGGTTCCCGGCACCAGTTGGTGACCTGCGCGTCACGGTGCCACGGCGGTCCACAGAGTCCAGCGATCGCGTTCGATCAGCCCACTGATATCGAACAGTCGATCGTGGAACGTGTCGGTCCGGGTGATGTTTCCTGACGGGTCAGCGTCTGAGAAGCTGTCTCGCGTGATCGCCGAGAAGCTGCCGTTGTTCGTGACCGACCGTACGGCCGCTGCTGTTCTGGCAACGGCCTTCGCCGGCTTCGTGTGGTCGGAATACAAGATGGGGATGCAGAAGCCGCGGACCGGCTCTTCGAATCGAGACAACGGTTCCGGCCGCGCCGTCGGCCGCGGCCTCGTGCTCTCCTACGGCGGAGGCCTACTGATGAGCGTGATCTCGCCGGCCACTGCCTGCACCCGCCACCGCCGAGCGGCCTTTCTGACGGGATTGGCCACCGCGGCCTTCGGGCAGGCGCTTCGGATCTCGGCGGCTCGCACACTCGGAGAGTCCTTCACGTTCGTGGTCCACACGCACCCCGATCAACCCGTGGTTCGGACAGGCCCGTATCGGTTCGTTCGCCACCCGTCCTATACCGGCGCACTGATCTGCGCTCTCGGCTTCTGTATTGCGTACGGGAACTGGCTTTCTCCCGTCATGGTGACGTTTCTGGCCGGTGGATACGTACGCAGAATCCCATCGGAGGAGGCAGCCATGCTCGAGGGACTGGGAAACGCGTACGCCGAGTACATGGCTCACTCGAAACGGTTGGTGCCCTTCGTTTTCTAACCTCGGTGCGTCTCAGCGCACCAGAGCCTGTGCCCACACACGCAGAAACCCCTGACTCAGGTACGCCAGTGAGCCGATCGCCAGTATCCACTTGGTGGTGCTGACCACGGTGGTCGCGCGGACGACGGTGTCGGTGATCTGTTCTCGGTTGTCCACCAACATCAGTCCGACGATGTTCTCGATGTAGTCACCGGCGGCGGAGACCACGGGTGCGACGGCCAATGCCGTCGTCGCCGCTGGGCTGAGCGGCGTCTTCGTGGCCAGGCTGCGTGCACCGGCCCGCAGTGCAATTGCGTAGATCGCCGGATGGACGAAATCAGGGAAATAATGGCTGCGGAATCTGGCGATCCCGGCGTCGTCCATGCTCGCGAGGATCTGCCGGTAGCGCTGCTCGGACCAGGCCGTCTGCACTGCCAGTACTTTCGGGGCAGAAGGTCCGAGCAGCCGAGCGATGTTGGCCTGCGAGACGACGAACAGTGTGGACCACGCCACCAGCTTTCGATCGAGCGCGCTCAGATGCATGGGTGCAGATTACTGCGTCAGGAACGGAAGGACAGCCGCCTCGAACGCCGAGTAACCGTCGCGATGGATGCTGTGACCGGTACGGAACGCCTCGACGCGGCAGGTCGAGATCTCGGCGACCATCGCCTCGAGCCTCACCGGATCGACCATGCCGCCGGGACCTCCGCGCAGTATCAACGTCGGAGCAGTGATGTCGGCCAACGACTTCCACCACCGCGGATTCGGCCGACGAAACTGCTCGAGGGCTGTGGCGGTCATCGATCTGTCGAACGCGAGTACCGCGCGGGGATGCAGAACGACACTGGTTGCGGCGTGCCAGAGTTCGGTGACCGACGGCAACCGGCCGGTCAACGTCGGCGGCGCGTCCCCCGGCCTGATCGGTATCGGAAGCTCTTCGAGAACCAGCCGTCGGACCAGTTGCGGCCGGAGTTGCGCGACGAGAGAGACGGCGTATCCCCCCAGGGAATGTCCGACGAGATCTACTTCCGTGAGCTCGAGGTGATCGATCAGGGCGAGCAGATCACTGCCGAACGAGTCGAACTCGTACGTGGGCGTGTGGGCACTCTTGCCGTGACCGCGCAGATCGACAGTGATCACCCGGCGACCACGCGTCGTCAGTGCCCGAGCGAAGCGGTCCCAGGTGCCACTGTCGCCGCCCATGCCGTGCACCAGAAGCACCGGCGTCGCACCCCGGTGTTCCAGCGGGACGAACGAGCGGTACGAGATAGCGACGCCACCGAGGTCGACCGTCTCCGACATCATCTGCATTCGCTCGAATGTAGCGGTGCCGCTATTCGTAGATTCCCTCCACCCGCCATCGACCTTCGTCGAACACGAGCAACAGAGCCCGTTCGTCGTCGAGCACCACCTGGGCCCGCGCCGTCGGACCCGTCGACGCGCTGCCGCTGTCCCACCACCGTTCGTCCACCGGCCACGGCCCGGCCAATCCCGTCAGTTCCCATTCCTTGGTGCCCCAGCGCAAGCGGGACGGTGGCGCGTCGAACACACCGCGATCGGTGACGCCGATTCCCGTACCCGTCCGATTCATCAGCGTCACCGTCGGACGTGTTTCGATCACCGCAGCCGGAGCAGGCTCGGGCAACCGCCCCGGCCATGGATGGGATGGATCGGACATCGGTACCAGTTCGTCTCCGAGCGGGCGCAGCGTTATCCGTTCGGCCGGCCCGCGTCCACCACTGAGAACACCGCCCAGAACCGATTCGCCACCGAGCAGACCCTGAACGCGCACCAATGCCCGGCGAGCCCTCTCGTCCTCGTCGCCGACACTGCCCCACAACCCCAGTTGCAGCTCACCGGCTGCCACCACCTCGATCGGCTCGAGCCTCAGAACGGTGATCGCGGACGTCGGCTTGTTCTCACTGCGCCCGGTGAGCCAGCCGTCGAGTTGCCACCGCACGCGATCGGCTGTTCCCTCCGGCGTCAACGGCTCGGCGCAGCGCCATATCCGCGACAGATTCTCACCGTTACCGGTACTGGCGTGCACCAGCAGACGAGTACAGGCAACGGCAGCAGCGGCGAGCTTGGTGTGCAGTTGTTCGGCCAACCCGCGACCGGCGAATGCAGCGGCGTCGACTCGATCGATCGGCGGATCGCACCGATATTCCACATCGAGGTCCGGCGGTAGCGCTCGGGCCGACGGCGGACGCTCGGGCTCGCCCCTGGCACTGCGATGCGCCAACACCGCATCGGTACCGAACCGCGACGCGACATCACCCGGAGTCAGTGCAGCGAAGTCGCCGATGGTTCGTAAACCCAAGCGGCGCAACAGGTCCACCAACTCACCACGATCGGCGGCGGACATACTCGGTTCGGCCGAGAGTTCTGCCACCGGTAACGGAGCGAGAAATCCGGCGCCCCCGCCGCGAGGCACCACCTGCGCGTACCGCGCGGCAACCACCGCAGTGGACAATTCGTCGGCAATACCGATCTGGCATTCCACACCGGCAGCCGACGCTTGGTCGATCAGCCGTTCCGCTGCCCGATGCTCCGTACCGAAATACCGTCCGACACCGCGAGCGGCGAGAACCAACAGACCCGGCCGCAGCACCTCGACTCCCGGTGCGATGGCGGCAACGGCCGAGACCACGGGCTCGAACAGTCGTGCATCGCGATCGGTATCGGCGAGAGCGACATGCACATCCGGGCACCGCGCCTGAGCTTCCCGACGCCGTAGTCCGCGCTTGATGCCCGACGCGCGTGCCGTCGCCGAGCACGCGACGACCCGATTCGCGGACGTGACGACCACCGGATGTGTCGCAGGCAGATCGGCCTGGGCAGCTGCTGCAACCGCGGGCCAATCAGGACACCACAGAGCGAGAACACGGCTGGACAGGACCCGAGTCGACGGAGCGGCACTCATGTCGAGACCGCGATCGACAACGGATTCTGCTCGTGCTGTTCGGCATGCCATTCGATGCGGCCGTTCTCCGAACGCAGGTCGAGTCGAACGGTGCGGGGGCGCATCGCCTTGCCGCGTGCGCACACCGACAATCGGACGCCGCGTAGCCGGCCACGCCCCAGCTCTCGACCTGTACCGAGACCGTCGTAACCGTGCACGGAGGCGTCCAGTCGTAGCTCTGCTCCGTCCCAGTGCCCATCGGTCACCAGCAGCGTCGAGCCCTTGCTCCGAGCCCTGGCCACCACGGCTCTGGCTCGAGTGGGCGATACCGACTGACCACCGAGACCGAGTACCACGAGATCGACACCGTCGAGCAGGATTGCCGCCACTTCCACCGGATCGGGGCCCGGATCCGGAATCAGGGCCAGCTTGCTCAGCTGTGCGCCCATTTCCACCGCGGCGAGAAGTCCGAAACGAGGTTGCCCGATGACGGCGACATGCCCACCGGCACCGGTCACTGCAGCCACCAAACCGATCAGCAACGAGCCGGCACCGGACACCGAAGCCACCGTTCCACGCACCAAGCCACCGTGTGGCAGCACGTCGATCAGCGCAGAGGGCACCGGAAGAACGGCCCGCTGACGGACCGCACGTATCGGCTCGGCCTCGCCGACATCGGAACGAGCGGGGTCCGGGTCCGAATTCTCGATGCGCACCGATGCCGTTTCGCCTCGGGAAGGCACGGCGGCCATCCGGCTACGCAGCAACGCGACACGATCCGGCAGCGACAACCCGTCGAGCACATCCGGCGTGACAGAAGCTCCCGATACAGTCATGTCACTCCCCTTCGCGGTGTGGAAAATCGAGCCGAAACATCGGTGTTCGGCGAACGCGGGAAGTGGCGTATTCGAACACAATTTCGATCTGCACTCAGTAAAGCCGCTCGGACGGCAACTCGTCAAGGTGGTGCCGAAGCCGCTGGTGAGGACTCCCGTTCCGCGGCTGCGGGCACACCCCGCCATCGTCAACTAACCTGTGGGCGTGACCGATCAGCAGCGTGTTCGACGGGGAGTCGGACCCGACTACCTCCTGGCCGGCAGGTACCGCCTCGCCGGCAAGCTCGGTGGCGGCGGAATGGGCGCAGTATGGCTCGCCACCGACACACTTCTGCACCGACAGGTGGCCGTCAAACAGGTCACGTCCACCACCGAGCTGAGCCCTGCGCAAGCCGTCGAGGTACGCAATCGGGCCATGCGCGAGGGGCGCATCGCCGCCCGCCTCTCCAGCCCCCACGCCATCGCGATGCACGACGTCGCTCTCGTCGACGGCGAGCCGTGGCTGATCATGGAATACCTGTCCTCGCGCAGTCTCGCGCAGGCACTCGGCAGCACAGATTCACTACCACCGTTCGAGGTCGCTCAGATCGGTGCTCAGATCGCCGACGCACTGACCGAGGCGCACGAGGCAGGAATAGTGCACCGCGACATCAAGCCGGGCAACATCCTGATCGCCGATCGCGGCAAAGATCTGGGCATCGTCAAGATCAGCGATTTCGGCATCTCCCGCGCCAAAGGAGACGTCGAGGCATCCGACGACAGCGTGATCACCGGCACCCCTGCGTATTTCGCTCCCGAGGTGGCCCGCGGACAGGATCCCACCGCAGCCAGCGACGTGTTCTCCCTCGGCGCAACGCTCTACACCGCCATCGAAGGAAAACCTCCGTTCGACATCGATCACGATTCGATCGCCCTGCTGCATCGAGTTGCCAAGGGACAGATCATCTCCCCTACCCGAAGCGGAGATCTCACCGGCCCGCTGCTGCACATGCTCGAGCCCGATCCTGCTCGGCGTCCCACCATGGCCCAGGCCCGCGACGAGATCATCCTCGCCGCGATCAGCAAGCGCGGCACCATAGCTCAGCTACGCGGCGTTCCCCTGACTTCTGCGGACGGCGTGGTTCCGGCATGGGCCCGACGCTCGACCCCGGTGTCCGAGTCTCGTCGACCGTCCCGAGAATTCGGTAGCACCGTCGCGGGACTCCCTGCCGTACAACCCGGTGAGAACCCAGCGAATCCGGTTCCCTCGACCTACTCTCCCCCACCGTTCGATCTCCCCCGAAAGAAGAAGAACCCCATCGAGAAGGTGCTGATGCAGATCGACGACGCCGTCGGCGATCGGACGTCGATTCCAGCGCCCGCCATCCTCGCCGCACTGATCCTCGCCGTCGTGATCGTGCTCATCCTGGTGATCACCGTTGCGCTGTAATCGGATTCGGGCCGGCTCCGTCAGCGCGCCTCGTGCACGATGATCGCGATCTGAACCCTGTTGCTGCACTCGAGCTTCGTCAGGATCCGTGACACGTAGGTCTTCACCGTCGCCACACTCATGTACAACTCTGCGCTGATCTCCGCGTTGGACTTCCCGGATCCCACAGAAACTGCCACCTCGCGTTCGCGATCGGTGAGAGAATCGAGCATCGCCCGCGCTCGCTCCGTGGCGGAGTCGTGTGAACGAGCGTCCTGCTCGCGCCAGTGAGCAACCAGGCGTCCGACGGCCGTCGGCGACAGCATCGACTCCCCGGTTCCGACGCGACGGACGGCGTCGATGATGTCACGTGGTGGCGTGTCCTTGAGCAAGAAACCGTTCGCTCCGGCCCGCAGTGCCCGCAGTAGATATTCGTCTGTATCGAAGGTGGTCAACACTACGATTGCCGTCGTATTCTGCTCTGCCCGAAGCATTTCGGTGGCGGCCAGACCATCCAGGACGGGCATCCGCACGTCCATCAGCACCACATCGGGAGACAGCGCGTGCACTGCATCGATACCGCTGCGCCCGTCGGACGCCTCACCGACCACGGCGATACCCGGATCCGAACTCAGAATCAGCGACAACCCGGCCCTCACCAATGCGTCGTCGTCGACCAGTAACACCTCGAGCACCTTGCCCACGTCGGTACCATCGGTCACTTCGGACATGGTAGCCACGCGTCCAAACGGTAGACCACTCCACTACTGCTGCGGGCGATTCCATATTCGATTCGCCCTCCTGCCAGTTCGATTCGCTCGGTGAGGCCGATCATCCCCGAGCGGGAACCGGGTACTGCCGCCAATTCTCCTGTGCTCAATTCATTTTCGAGCCATACTCGAATCTCGTTGTCCATCGGCACGATCCCGCAGAACACCGGCAATCCCGGCGCATGTTTCCTGGCATTGGTCAGACCTTCCTGAATCACGCGGTGGACGGTGCGTGACGTGGAGGCAGGCAGCGAGACATCCGCGGGCATCTCGTCGACGAACGTCACCTGCGAACCGGCTTTCTCCGAATCCTCGATCAGTGCAGCTATATCGGCCACACCCGGTTGTGGACGCGACGAGTTCACGCCCCCCGATCGAAGCACTCCCAGAATTTCCCGCAAATCCTCCAGAGCACCGTGGGCATTGGACCTGATGGTCGACGCGAGCGCTTCGACTTCACGCGCACCGACATCCGGCCGAACTTCGAGCGCACCCGCATGGAGACTGACCAACGAAATCCGATGTGCGAGAGCGTCGTGCATCTCACGTGCGATCCGCTCCCGTTCGAGTCCGCGAACGGTCTCGGCGCGCAACGTCGATTCCGACTCTGCCCGCTCCGCCCGCTCACGCAGCGAATCGATCACTTCCCGCCGCGACTTGACGACGATGCCCCACGCTGCCGGAATGCTCACGAAGGCAAGACTGAGTATCGCGGTGTACAGAATCGAGTCTTCGCCCCACAATCTGGTCCAGATCACCGGCGCGAGTACATGCAGAACGACCACCGCCGCGGTGACCCGCCACGACTTTCGAGACGCCACTGTGAAGACTGCCACCAGTTCGGCTCCTCCGACCGCGTCGGTCAGGACCGTGCACGCCGCCAGCGCTACTGCAATCTCGATCGGCCACCGTCGTCGCCACCACAGCAACACGGCACCGAGGACGCCGACGACAACCGCCACAACGGTGCTGGTGTGAGTCCTACCTTCGGTGTCCACGGCTACCGCCAGCACCAACAGCAGTGCGAACACGATGGCGGCGACATCCCAGACGCGTTCTCGATGCCGTCGCAACACAGTCGTCATCGACGTTTCACGATCGAACCAAGGGACGCCAGTATTGGCTGGTCTTCTTGTCCCGCACCACTACCCCGAGTCTGTCGAGCTCCGAACGCAACTCGCGCGCATCCGAACCCGCCTTCTTCTTCAACGCCATGTCCCGAGCTGTGAGCACCGCATTGACCTCCGGTGCCAGTCCCGGCGTCCCGGGCACCCACAGGTGGTACAGGTCGTCGTAGGGATCACCGGGCGCAACCCGGTAGCCCCGCTGCTCGAATGCCGCCTCGATCGCCTCGCGCTTCTCCTCGCTCTGCACTCGCACCACTTGACGCGAGGCCGCGTCGAGCACCACCAGCTCCTTACCGTCGACGAACACGGTACCGATCTGCGATCGGGACACCGTGGCGGTGTCGCCCTTCTCGGTGATGCGTACGTGCGCCTCCGATACCTCCACCCGCGCAGTGTCGTAGAACGCGGCGGCCACTAGCGCCAGCCCCAGGAGAACCCCCACCCCGATGCACACGTACCGCACCCACCACTGCGACCAGGACGCGATCAACTCCAACGGACCCTGGAACGGTATCCAGGTGAGCGATGCACCCCACTCCGCCACGTACGGCACCGCGAACCCCAGCAACCCACCGATCAACACGGCACCCGTGATCAGGAAGAGCCGATCGCCGCGGGAGAACCACAGCACCGCCGGCGGCGTCTCCCCCATCATCTTGTCGTCCATACCCTCACGGTATCGACAGCCGGACCTGGTACCCAGTCATCGAAAGTCGACAATTCGCCGACTTTCGGGCAACAGGCAGCTCTCCATCAGCCGCGAACCGGCATCACCAGCGTCGTCAGAGCGCCGTCCAGCGCGGAGCGGACCAGCATGGGCTGATCCGGCGCGGCGATGTCGAGCATCACGTCGGGTCCGACCGCCGAGGCGAGCGCCGCCTGCAGAACGGCCGCGTCGAAGAACACCACACTGTCCGAACCGGTCACCTGCCCGGGAACCGAGACACCATCGATCGAGATGCCGTTCTGCCCGGCAGCCACTCGCAGGGTGCCGCCATCGAGCGGCACACGATCTCGTTGCAGCACAACCCTCGTCACGGTCGGCGCCAAACCGTCCATGACCGACCGCCAGTCGGGGAACTCGCCGTCGACCGGGTCCACCTCGGCCCGGCCACCGTCGGAGTCGATCACCACCGAGTCGTCCGTCGCCGTCAGCACGAGGGTGCCCGACGCATGCAAGTTCGCAAGTGAGCCGACCGCTGCGATTCTCGACCAGGAGGTGCCGGACGAGCAGTGCGCGACGAGACTTCGGGTGGACAGTCGATACCGATCCGTCGCCGTGAGCGTGACCGAGCCGCCGTCCACCTCGATCAGGACGCCGCGCAACACCGGGAAATCGTCACTCGTCCCGGCTGCCGACGAGACCTGCTCCACTGCGGAGGCGAATTCGGCGGCAGACAGCGTTGCCGTGCAGTGTTTCTCGTCGAACATCCGGCGGATCGACACCGCTGCCTCGGCTGCCGCGCGCGCGTTCGCGGCAAGCTCTTCGACATGTCGATCCACGATCTCGACCGCCGCTGCGCCGTCGCCGTCGAGGGCGGCAGCCACCTTGTCCAGCGGCATCCCGATCTCGCGCAGTTGCCGAATGATGTTGGCTCGCTTCGACTATGCGCGCGTGTAGTAGCGATAACCGGACTTCGCGTCGATGGACGCCGGGACGAGCAAAGCACAGTCGTCGTAGAAGCGCAGGGCACTGGGGGTCAGCCCGCTCGAGCGAGCGAACACACCGATGGTCAGAAATTCTTCGTCGGAATCAGTCATGGCGAAATCTTGAGGCTTCGCGTTGGTCGAAGGTCAAGCGCGGACCGGTGACACCTAGTCGATTCGCCGCTTGTGCGCCCACCGCGTCAGCGCATTCCTGTTGGATTGCTGCGTCTTTCGCAGAACATTCGACGCATGGGTCTCGACAGTCTTGATGGAGATGAACAGCTCCTCAGCGATCTCGCGATAGGTGTATCCGCGCGCCAACAGCCGCAACACCTCCAATTCACGGGGCGTCAACGAATCCAGTTCCGGATCCAGCGGAGGCTCCGGCGCGGCACTACGACCGGTGAACGAATCGAGGACGAAACCGGCCAGCCGCGGGCTGAACACCGCGTCTCCCCCGGCGACCCGTCGAACACCGTCGGCGAGCTCCGAGCCGGCGATCGTCTTGGTCACGTACCCCCGGGCCCCCGCACGGATGACGGCTATGACGTCCTCGGCCGCGTCGGACACGCTCAGCGCCAGGCACACCGGCCCATCGGCGATGCGCTCGAGCACCGCCACGCCACCGCCGTCGGGCATGTGCACGTCGAGCAACACCACATCGGGTTTTGTCGCGTCGATGCCCGATACCGCCTCGGCGACGCCACCGGCTTCTCCGACCACCTCGATGTCCGCCTCCCTACCGAGCTCGGCTCGCACGCCCGAACGGAAGACCGCGTGGTCGTCGACCAGGAAAACTCGGAAAGGGGCGGTCACGTCGGCTTCTCCTGCTGGTCGGTTTCGGGCGATTCTGTGGACACAGTACTGCCGTTGCGGGGCATGAAGATGCGTACTTCGGTGCCTTTGCCGACGGTCGACCGCACCTGCACGGTGCCGCCGCGGCGTTCGACACGACCCCTGATGGACTTCGCCAGGCCCTGCCGGTCCTCGGGTACCTCGGTCTCGTCGAAACCGATTCCGCGGTCGCGGACGAAGATGCCGACCTGCTCCGCCTCGGTTTCGGCGAACAGGTCGATGTTGGTCTCACCGGAATGCTTGGCCGCGTTGACCAGCGCCTCTCGCGTGGCACCGAGAAGCGCGGTGAAACTTTCCCGGGACAGTCCGGATTCGACGTCGTCGGGCAGAAGATGGACGTCTCCGACCGTGACGGGTCTGACGGTCACCCCGTGCTGATCCTCGACCTCACCGGAGATGGTTGCGAGGGCGTCGGCCAAGCTGGAGTTGTCGGTGTCGCCGCCATCGAAGAGCCACCTGCGTAGCTCCCGCTCCTGCCCGCGCGCCAACCGCATCACCTCCTGCGGCCGATCGGACTGCTTCTGGATCAAGGCCAGTGTCTGCAACACGGAGTCGTGCAAGTGCGAGGCGATCTCTTCACGCTCGTCGTTCCGGATGCGCGCAGATCGCTCGGCACCGAGCGCACGCCAGGTCCGCAACCAGATGGGAACCGTCAACAACCCGACCCCGACGAGGGTGACCACCACCGCCAGCAGCGAGGAACGTAGCGCAGCCAGATCCACGCGGGCCAGAACCACCACCCCGAGCCCGAGGACGATCAGCGTCACGCCGCCGACCACCCGAGCCCAGCTCAGGACGGTCGGATGCTTGGGTAGTCCCAACGCCGTCCGTGGACCTTCGACATCGAACTCACGCCACACCAGCGCTGCACCGACCACCACGACGATGACCGGCACGATGACCGATGCGGCAGTACCGCTGAGAAGCCAGGCAAGCCCCACCGCGAGGCCGAGACCGATGGCAGCCAAACCCAGTGCACGCTGACGTTCGGCAGCACTCGGGTGCGCCGTGTCGTCGCCGACTGGCGTGAACATCCAGATCAGGCCGTACGCGGCGATTCCGGCACCGGCCGACGCCGCGAGCAGCGCGAAAGCCACCCGGATCTTGAAGACATCGACGCCGAGATGGTCGGCCAGACCTCCGGCGACGCCGCCCACGATGCGTCCGCCGCCGCGTCGTCGATAGGGGGCGGGAGCAGAGCGTGTAGGAGCGACAGGAAACGTGACAGGGGCGACCGGCGCGTCGCCGGCTGCGGGTGGTGTGTTGCGGGCGGCGTCAACGGCGGGATTGTCGACAGGGTGCACGCCTCGATCCTGGCACGGACGGGGCTGCTGTCGCATCAGGGTTCGCCCTGATGTTTCGGCCGTTCGCCGACGTCCGATCACGCTCGGGGTCGATATCAGGGGTATCCCTGATGTGTTTCACGATCGAGAACGCCACGATGGTTGTCATGAGCAACGTGACCGTCTCCGATCAGATTCAGCAGATGTGGCGCACCCGTCCGCACCGCTTGCCGCAACGCGGCCATGTGGCGGGTGTTGCAGCCGGTATCGGCTATCGCTACGACGTCGACCCCGTTCTGATTCGGGTCGCGTTCGTCGTGTCCACTGTGTTCGGCGGTACCGGCATCGTGCTGTACCTGGCGGCGTGGTTGGTGCTCAACCGAGCCGGCGACACGGCGTCTGGTGCAGAATCGCTCGTCGGCCGCGGCAGCAGCTCCGATTCGACGACCAAGATGGTGGTCGTCGCGGTGGCGTTGGTGATTGCGGTGTCGACGATCGGTCCGGTGGGGGTGGGGCTCGGCGGTTCGGGGCTCATCTCACTGTTGGCCATGCTCGGCGGTCTGTGGTTGCTGCATCAGCGTTGCCCCGAGCCGCCACCGTACCTGCGGACGGAAGAGTTTTCCCGAAACTACTACGCGCCGAAGCCTTTCGGATCCTACGGTGCGTCAGCGGAGCAGTGGACTGCCGCGCAGTATCGGCCGCCGCAGTTTCAGCAGGAGCAGTACAGCCCGTACACGACGCTACCGAAAAGCTACGTTCCGTCACCGAAAGCAGCCGACAGCTCCGATGGTGCGGACGCCGGGGTCGCCCGCACCGTGGATCTGAGCAAACAGAAGCCGGACGAGACGCCGACGGCCACTCCCCCGTCGTGGGACCCCCTCGGAGTGGCTCCGTTCGCCTGGGATCTGCCGGAACCGGCACCGGCATTCCCGCCGGCAGCGATCGAGCGTAAGCGCCGATCACGTTGGACGGCAAGCTTTCTCGGCCTAGCTCTGCTTGCTGCCGGCATCACCGCCGCGGTCGGAGCCGCATCCGGCGGCGACTGGGCCACAGCGGGCCGCGTCGGAGCCGTCGCGTTGTCGATCGTTGCGGTCGGGCTGATCCTCGGTGCCTTTCTCCGCAAGGGCTACGGACTGTTGGTGGTCGCGGCACCCCTGGCCGGATTCGTGGTCCTGGCGTCGGCGGTCGGGCCGGTGGATCTGGGCAGCGACACGTCGGGCAGTCGGCAGATCGCCCCGTTGACCGCTGCCGCGCTCGCCTCGTCCTACGACGTCGGTACCGGCGAGCTGGGCCTCGACCTCACCGGCATGACACTGACCGAGAATCGCACCGTCACTATCGATGTGGCGCTGGGCAGTGCGACGGTCACCGTGCCCGATTCGATGAGCGTCGCGGTGGAGTGCGATGCGCTGGTCGGTTCGTGCCCCTTCGAGACACGGTTCGGCCCGGCACCGAGCGACGACGCTCCAGTCCTGACGATCGTGGGAGATGTGGCACTCGGCGAATTGAAGGTGGAGAAGCAGTGAAGAAGAACAATGCCGACCGTGTCGGCCACGACTACGGCGACAGCGATTCCGACACCGAGACGCAGAACTCCAACCGCCGGGGACCGTCGGCGCTGCTGTTGCTGGCAGGACTGGCCGCCATGGTCGTCTCGGTGGCAGCCATCATCGGCCAGGATGCGATCGCCGCACTGGGCGACGTGCAATTTCGCTGGGTCTTCGTGATCGCTGCCGTCGCAGTAGGAGTCGCGCTACTACTGGGGCCGAGCAGAAAGAGCTGACACGTTCACTCCCACTCGATGGTGCCCGGCGGCTTGCTCGTCACGTCGAGAACGACTCGGTTGACCTCCGGAACCTCGTTGGTCACCCGAGTCGAAATCGTTTCCAGAACGTCGTACGGCAACCGGGTCCAGTCCGCAGTCATCGCGTCCTCGCTCGACACCGGACGCAGCACGATCGGATGACCGTAGGTACGACCGTCTCCCTGCACTCCGACGCTGCGCACATCCGCCAGCAGCACCACCGGGCACTGCCAGATCTGCTGATCCAAGCCGGCGACCGTAAGTTCTTCTCGCACAATTGAATCCGCGTGACGTAGCGTGGCCAACCGGTCCGCAGTGATCTCTCCGACGATGCGAATGGCCAGGCCCGGTCCCGGGAAGGGTTGTCTACCGACGATGTCCTCGGGCAGTCCCAGTTCACGCCCGACAGCGCGAACCTCGTCCTTGAACAACGCGCGCAACGGCTCGACCAAAGCGAACTGCAGATCGTCCGGCAAACCGCCCACATTGTGATGGCTCTTGATGTTGGCGGTTCCCGAACCACCACCGGACTCCACCACGTCCGGATAGAGCGTGCCCTGCACCAGGAACTCGACGGAGTCGCCGTGCTCGGCGTTCTCACCCAGCACCTCGGCGACGGCACCCTCGAAGCTACGAATGAACTCGCGGCCGATGATCTTGCGCTTCTCCTCGGGATCGGAGACGCCCTCGAGCGCTCCGAGGAAGGTGTCCACTGCATCGACGGTGACGAGCTTGGCACCGGTGGCAGCCACGAAATCTTGCTGAACCTGTTCGCGCTCGCCGGCACGCAGCAATCCGTGGTCGACGAAGACACAGGTCAACCGATCGCCGATCGCCCGCTGCACCAGAGCCGCCGCCACAGCGGAGTCGACACCACCGGACAGACCACAGATGGCTTTACCCGTCGGACCGACCTGCTCCTGGACCGCCTCGACCAGAGCGTCGGCGATGTTGGCCGCCGTCCAGTCCGGAGCGATGCCTGCCGTCTCGTGCAGGAAGCGACTCAGCACCTGCTGTCCGTGCGGGGAGTGCAGCACCTCGGGGTGATACTGCACTCCGGCCATCCGCTTGGCCTGGTTCTCGAAGGCGGCAACCGGTGCACCCGCGCTGGTGGCGGTGACGGTGAAGCCCTCCGGAGCCGCGGTGACCGCGTCGCCGTGGCTCATCCACACCGGCTGGGTAGCAGGCAAACCGTCGTGCAGACGACCTCCGTCGACACTGAGCTGAGTGCGACCGTACTCCCGCGTTCCGGTGTGCTCGACGGTTCCGCCGAGGGCCTGGGCCATAGCCTGGAATCCGTAGCAGATTCCGAACACCGGGATACCGAGGTCGAGGAGCGCGGAGTCCAGCTCGGGTGCACCGTCGGCGTAGACGCTCGACGGTCCACCGGAGAGCACCAACGCAACCGGATCCTTCGCGGCGATCTCCTCGGCGGTCGCGGAGTGCGAGATCACCTCGGAGTACACATTTGCCTCACGGACACGGCGGGCGATCAACTGCGCGTACTGAGCACCGAAGTCGACGACGAGAACCGGGCGTGCGTGTGCGGGATCGGGTGCAGTGGAGTCGGTCACCGGGTCAGTCTAGTGGGACTGCTGCAGCGCTCACGCAACACCCGAATGCTCGACGTGCATCGCCGCAGAGCCGGACCTGATCTCGACGATCGGCAGCCTCAGACCACCCGGAGCATCGACCGGAACCACGGGCGAGTTCGGTGCGATCGGGTCGAGCCGCTGATACGGAAGACCCTGCGCCGGACGCAGATCCAGCTCGCCCTTGTTCGGCCACAACGCTGCGGACCGCTCGGCCTGCGCGCTGATGGTCAGCGACGGGTTGACGCCCAGGTTGGCCGACACTGCCGCACCGTCGACCACACTCAGCGTCGGGTATCCGTGAACGCGGTGGTAGGGATCGATGACACCGTGCGCAGAATCGGAGGCAATGGCGCAGCCGCCGAGGAAGTGTGCGGTGAGCGGGATGTTGAACAGCTCTCCCCACGTGCCGCCTGCGACGCCGCCGATCTTCTTGGCGATGCGTCGGGTGGCGTCGTTGCCCTCGGGGATCCACGTCGGGTTCGGCTCACCGTGGCCTTGCCTGCTGGAGATCTTGCGGCCGAACGGCCCACGCTTGGTGAACGTGGTGATCGAATTGTCGAGGTTCTGCATCACCAGAGCGATGATGGTGCGCTCGCTCCAGTGCCGAACGTTGACCACTCGAACGAACTGCACCGGATGTGCGATGAGCGCGAACACGAACTTGAGCCACCGCGGAATCCTGCCCCCGCCGTCGGTCATCAAGGTCTGCAGCATGCCCATCGCGTTGGAGCCCTTGCCGTAGCGGCACGGTTCGATGTGGGTGTTGGGGCTGGGGTGGAACGAGGACGTGATGGCGACTCCGCGCGTGAGATCCATGTTCGGATCGACCGCCAGCTTGGCCGCCCCGACGATCGACTCCGAGTTGGTGCGGGTCAGCTCGCCGAGAGTGTCAGACAACTTGGGCAGCGCGCCCGTGTCCTTCATTTTGTGCAGCAGGTTCTGTGTGCCCCACGTGCCTGCTGCCAGAACGACATTCGCGGCGCTGTACGTCTTTCGCCCCTTGCGTAGCCGCGCTCCGGTGCGCTCGGTGTCGACGTCCCAGGTGCCGTCGGACCGAGGATGCAGGCCGGTGACCGTCGTCATCGGGACGATTTCGGCTCCCGCGCGTTCGGCCAGCCCGAGATAATTCTTCAGCAGGGTGTTCTTGGCTCCGTGACGGCACCCCGTCATGCACTCGCCGCACTCGATGCAGCCGGTGCGGTCGGGGCCGGCACCGCCGAAGTACGGGTCCGGAACGGTCTTGCCGGGCTCGTCGCCGAAGAAGACGCCCACCGGGGTCTGAATGAAGGTATCGGCGACGCCCATGTCTTCGGCCACCGACTTCATCACCTCGTCGGCCGGGGTCATGTGCGGGTTGCGTACGACGCCGAGCATGCGCGTGGCCTGGTCGTAGAACGGGGAGAGCTCACTGCTCCAGTCGGTGATGTGGGCCCACTGCTTGTCCTCGAAGAACGGAGCCTGGGGCTTGTACAGGGTGTTCGCGTAGTTCAGTGAACCGCCGCCGACGCCGGCACCGGCGAGGATGAGGCAATCGCGCAACAGGTGCACGCGCTGAATACCGTAGAGGCCCAGCTTCGGTGCCCACAGGAAGCGCTTGAGATCCCAGCTGTTCTTGGCGAAGTCCTTGTCCTCGAATCGCTGCCCGGCCTCGAGGATCCCGACGCGGTATCCCTTCTCCACCAGCCGAAGCGCGGTGACGCTTCCACCGAAGCCCGAGCCGACGACGAGAACGTCGTAGTCCGTTGCGCGTCCAGCTGAACCCATGGTGACCTCCGCTACATCCGATGCTGTCGAACAGTATGCACACCGACGTGTGACTACCGCCACAAGCGATTCTAGCTGTTACCGGAGGTATCACCAACCCAGGGTGGACTTATGTCGACCGCACGCAGCAGAAAGGGCGCGCACCCCCATGTGAGAGGAGTGCGCGCCCTGACGAGCACGCTGGATCAGGCCCTGACGTTCAGGCCCACCTTCTGGAATTCCTTGAGATCGGAGTAACCCGACTTCGCCATCGACCGACGCAGTCCGCCGACGAGATTGATCGACCCGTAGGACTCGCGCGACGGCCCGTGCAGCACCTGATCGAGGCTCGGACGCTCTCCGGCCGACATCGGCAGCAACGCACCACGAGGCATCGACGGGTGCGCCGCAGCGGACGGCCAGTACCAGCCACCGCCGGGAGCCTCCGCGGCGACGGCCAACGGGGCACCGAGAACCGCAGCATCGGCACCGCACGCGATGGCCTTGGCCAACGCACCGGAGGTGGTGATGTCGCCGTCGGCGATGACGTGCACGTAACGCCCACCCGTCTCGTCCAGGTAGTCGCGACGTGCGGCCGCCGCATCGGCGATCGCGGTGGCCATCGGAACGCCGATACCGAGTACCTCGCCGGTGGTGGTGCCGCCTTCGACGGAGCCGTAACCGACGATGACACCCGCCGCCCCGGTACGCATCAGGTGCAGTGCGGTGCGGTGATCACTGACGCCGCCGGCGATGACGGGAACGTCGAGTTCGGCGATGAACGTCTTGAGGTTGAGCGGCTCCTCGTCACCGTGTGCCACGTGCTCGGCCGAAATGATGGTGCCCTGGATTACCAGTAGATCCAGTCCCGCCGCCACGAGGGCGGGCGTCAGTGCTCGGGCGTTCTGCGGGCTCACTCGCACCGCGACGGTCACCCCGGAATCACGGACCTGACCTACCGCAGCAGCCAACAGATCCGGCTGCAGCGGAGCAGCATGCAGTTCTTGGAGGAATGCGATGGGCGCGTCGGGATCGAGATCGGTCTCGGCGATATGGATCAACTGATCCAACTTGGCCTGCACGTCGGAGTGGCGGGCCCACAGCCCCTCACCGTTGATCACCCCGAGTCCACCCTGACGACCCAACTCGATCGCGAACGCGGGCGAGACCAGAGCATCGGTCGGATGGGCGAGCACCGGGATGTCGAACCGATACGCGTCGAGTTGCCACGCCGTCGACACCTCCTTCGACGACCGAGTACGACGGGACGGCACGATGTCGACGTCGTCCAGCTGGTAGGTGCGGCGGGCTTCTCTGCCCATGCCGATTTCAACGAGGTCGCGCACGCGCGCACCTTTCTACTTCGAGAGCGAATCGAGTCGGCCGAATGGAGCCGAGTCGACTATCGGGTGGTGTAGTTCGGGGCCTCTGCGGTCATCGTGATGTCGTGCGGGTGGCTCTCCTTGAGCCCCGCCGCAGTGATCTGCACGAACTGAGCCTTCTGCAGGTCTTCGATCGAGTTGGACCCGGTGTAGCCCATCGCAGCTCGCAGACCACCGGTGAGCTGGTGAATGACCTGGTTCAACGGTCCGCGATACGGGACACGGCCTTCGATGCCCTCGGGCACCAGCTTGTCCTCGGCCAGCACGTCGTCCTGGAAGTAGCGGTCCTTGGAGAACGACTTCGCTCCTCCGCGTCCCTGCATGGCCCCGAGAGAACCCATTCCGCGGTAGCTCTTGAACTGCTTGCCGCCCACGAGGATCAGCTCACCCGGCGATTCGGCGGTACCGGCCAGCAACGATCCGAGCATGGCGGTCGACGCCCCGGCGGCGAGCGCCTTGGCGATATCGCCGGAGAACTGCATACCGCCGTCGGCGATGACCGGCACACCGTGCGGCTTGCACGCCGCGACGGCTTCGAGGATGGCAGTGATTTGCGGGGCACCGACACCTGCGACCACGCGGGTGGTGCAGATCGATCCTGGTCCGACGCCGACCTTCACCGCGTCTGCACCGGCCTCGACGAGGGCGAGTGCGCCTGCGCGAGTGGCGACGTTTCCGCCGACGACCTGAACCCGATCGCCGACCTCGGCCTTGAGCTTGCTGACCATCTCGAGCACCTGCGAGTTGTGGCCGTGCGCGGTGTCGACGATGACGACGTCGACCCCGGCATCGGTCAACGCCATCGAACGTGCCCAAGCATCCTGCCCGACGCCTACAGCGGCACCGACGAGCAATCTGCCGTCACGGTCCTTGGTGGCGTTGGGGTGCTGTTCCGTCTTGACGAAGTCCTTGACCGTGATGAGACCGGTGAGCGCGCCCTTGCCGTCCACGATCGGAAGCTTCTCGATCTTGTGGCGACGCAACAGGCCGAGGGCAGCCTCGGCGGTGACGCCCTCCTGCGCGGTGATGAGCGGAGCCTTGGTCATGACATCGGCGACGCGGCGGTTCTGATCCACCTCGAAGCGCATGTCGCGGTTGGTGATGATGCCGACCAGCGCGCCGGTCTCGTCGGTGACGGGCAATCCCGAGATGCGGAAACGCGCGCACATCGCGTCGACCTCGGCCAACGAATCGGTGGGCTTGCACGTGACCGGGTCGGTGACCATGCCGGCTTCGGAGCGCTTGACGGTTTCGACCTGGGAGGCCTGATCCTGCAACGACAGGTTGCGGTGCAGTACGCCCATTCCGCCCGCGCGGGCCATCGCGATGGCCATCCGCGCCTCGGTGACGGTATCCATGGCCGAGCTGACCAACGGCACCCGCAAGCGAATGTCACGGGTGATCTGACTGGACGTGTCGACCGAGCTGGGGATCAGATCCGAAGCGGCCGGCAGCAGCAGGACGTCATCGAACGTGAGGCCGAGCATTGCGACCTTGTTGGGATCGTCGCCGCCTGTGCGGACGTGGGCTCCGGGACTACTCATGCGGATCTGGCCCTCCCTGGAGCCTGGTTGCACTTCGGCGCGGCGTGCGGCCGGTGAGAGCTCGCAGGCGCACCACGTGCGGTGTTGGAGAACGGATGGAGTTTCGGCACTTGCACTCATCTGTTCAGCGCCGGGAACCATGGTATCGGCTAGGGCACCACCAGTGCGAATGCCTCCCACTACGGCCTGTCCTGGGCCCGCTGATCTCGACAATCGGCAGGTGTCCACGGCGTTCACGTCCGGCATGTCGCGTTCGAACGGCTGGCGCAGACCCACCAATCCTGCGTACCGTGGAGGCGTGCGCGATCAACTGCCTCCCGGTTTACCCCCGGACCCCTTCGCCGGAGACCCCGCCGACCCGTCGGCCGCCCTCGACGCCATCGAGCCGGGCCAACCCCTCGATCCCCAGGAACGGCTGGCCGTAGAGGAAGATCTGGCGGACCTCGCTGTTTACGAAGCACTGCTGGGCCACCGCGGTATCCGCGGGCTCGTCGTGTGCTGCGAGGACTGCCAGCAGGACCATTACCACGACTGGGACATGCTGCGTGCGAACCTGCTGCAGCTACTGGTCGACGGCACCGTGAGACCACACGAGCCGGCATACGACCCCGTTCCCGACGCGTACGTCACCTGGGACTACTGCCGCGGTTTCGCGGACGCCTCCATGAACGACGCTCTGCACGGCGACGGTTTCGACAGCTGAGTTCACGTCCGACCACCTCGTAACGAAGAAGCCCGACACGATGATCGTGTCGGGCTTCTTCGTGACCGGAGTCGGTGGAGCAGTTCGGTTCTCGCTCAGCTTCCGCCGGACGGAACCGACATGCGATCGCGATTCTCCGATGTACTGCCACCGGCGGTAGCCGTAGGTTCGTTCGGGTCCGGAACAGCGGTCGGCGTGACGTCCGTCGTGGTAGGACTCGGGCTCGTCGTCACCGGAGGACTGACCGGTGTGGTCGTTTCCGGGTTCGGCGTGATCGGGGCCGCGCTGGTGTCCGGCACCACTGCGTCCACCGGAGCCTGAGGAGCTATCGCGTCTGTGCTCGGTGCGGGAGCAGGCAGGCTGGGAACCGCCGCCGGGGCCGGGATCGGTGCGGGCACTGTCAACGCCTCGAGCTCCTGCAACAGCCGCGCCAACCACTGGTCGAGCTCGGCGCGCTGGGAACCGTCCAACACAGCAGAGCTGCGATCGGATGCACCGTCCAGCAGAGCCCGAGCCGCATCGGCGTCACCCGACGACAGGAGGTTCTCGGCCTCCTGCAGCTTGGACGTCGTATCGATCTGCGCCACAGTCGAATCGGCTTGCTCGGAGAACACGACGGACTTGACGCTCCACAGCGGATCGTCGGGCGTCGAGTTGTAGGAGATGACCACCAAGCCACCCATCACCACAGCGATCGCGGCAGCAGCTCCGGCGATGGGACGCAGCAGACGCATTCGTCCACCACGATTCGCCGAGCTCCTACGCGACATGTCGGCGGCGAGCTTCTCGCGCTCCACCGAGGCCACGACCACGTCGAGGGAAGGGCCGGCGGGCATCGCCGGCGACACCACTTCTGCTCGCCAGTTCGCGAGTAGAAGGGCAAGTTGGTATTCGTCCGCGTCATCGGTGGCGATCGGTCCGTCACCACTGATCGCGTCGATGAACGCATCGTCACGACGTACGGCGACGAGGTCCACGGGACCACCGTCTGCGCCGATGTCGGCATAGGGATCGTTCTGCTTCGGTCCAGTGGGGTTCACTTGCTCACCGATTCGCGAGATTCCGCGACGCGGGGTCTCGCCGGAGCCACCGTGACCATTGTCCCTAGCCATACATTTCACCTGCTCTCACAACTTCGTTCTTCAGTTTTGCGATAGCTCGGTGCTGAGCCACGCGGATAGCGCCTGCAGTGCTGCCGACTGCCGCGGCTGTTTCCTCGGCCGACAATCCGACGATGAGTCGGAGCACCAGGATTTCTCGGTGCTTGGCGGGCAAGGTGTCCAGCAGGGCAGTCATCTGACGACTCGACTCGGATTCGAGAGCACGTTGCTCCGGTCCGTGTTCCATCGACACGACATCTGGTACTTCGGCGGCCGGGTCCGATTTGTTACGCGAGGCGCTGCGATGGGCATCGGCGACCTTGTGAGCCGCGATGCCGTACACGAATGCCATGAACGGACGACCTTGGTCCTGGTAACGCGGCAAGGCGGTCATGACTGCCAAACAGACCTCCTGCGCCACGTCGTCGGCCGATAGCTGACCGCGTTCGGCCGATCCGACTCGCGCCCGGCAGTACCGGACTACGAGTGGTCGGATGAACTCCAAGACCCGGGACAGAGCCAGTCGATCGCCTTGCGCTGCGGCAACGACGAAAGAGTCCAACTCCTCACCCGCTGTGTTCATCGTCGACAATTTTCCCCGCGTTACAGGTACGCACCCGCCTGGGAGCGCTTCCACGTGGTGGTGGAACGTGACCAAGGATAGCGACACCCACCCCGACCAACCGAACCACTCGGTCCGTCTCCGACCGCGTTGCTGGTCAGTCGATCGACGAAGCACCCAGACGACGGATCACGGCGGCCAGATCGACGGAAGCCACCAGCCCTTCGGCGGCGATTCCGGTTCCCTCGCACAGCATCGTCGCGGCCCACCGCAGCGGCAGCAGACCGTGCGTAGCCGCAGCGTCGACCACCTGTAGCGACGATTCGTGTGCGCGGGTGGTCTGCCCCGCGCAACTGAGCGCGGCCGCAAGTACGAGGTCCGTCTTGATCCTGTGGCGTAACGAATCGGCATCGTTGGCGAGCGCCTGTGCGGATTCGGCGTGTCGGACGGCACCGGGGCCGTCGCCGCGCATCATCGCCAGTTCGGCCGATACCCACGCGGCCCGTAGAGCCGGTCGCCACAGGCCCTCACCGTTCGGCCCGTGCCGATGCTTCTCGCTGCGCGCGAGCAGCGTCTGCGCCAACTCGAACCGCCCGATGCCGAGCGCGTCGGCAGCGAGGCCGACCAATGCATCGCTACGGGCTTCGACCGAGTCCTGCGATCTCGGAGGTCCGGTGAGACGGATCAGAAACACCGCTCTGCCGTCGAAGTGGCGCGCTCGCTCGTGCCTACCCAGTTGGCGCAGCCATGACGCTCTGGTCGAGGCGTGCAGCGACTCGAGTTCGGGGGTATGAGGCCGGTGCCGCCTCAACTCGACGTCCGCGGCACCGTACCGACCTTGACCTGCCAACGCCACACTGCGGTGCCAACTCTCGCGCGGATCGGTCGCCGCGGGTAGCGGGAATCGCCCCGGGTCGGAACCGAAGGCGACGTTGCGGAGTCCGGACGGCGTCGCGGTCACCGAGATCTGCTCTGCTGACACGAGGCAAGGGTAGAGCCTTGCTCGACGGCGTCGGACTCTCGCTGCGGGGGTAACGGTACGACGACCCGGAAACGACGTCGTGCAGCGAGGATTCACACCCTGTCTCCGGCACCGGATGCGGCTTGTCTTCCCTGAACGAAATGCAGTTTTCAAGGAATTAACAATGAATGAAAGGACCTCGCAGGAAACGACAATCTGAACGCTGTGTGGCGAATAGGTTAAACGCCGTATCGATTCGCCGAGCCCCGCGCGCGGGCACCGCGCTCTTCCCGGACTCCCCCGGCCTTCGAAACGCCCTTAGTGAGTCCGTCACCGTACGGCGTCGTTCCCACCGCGAACGCCGCGTCGAATACCCGCTGAAAAACGGCGCGCCGACGCCGACTCGAGCCCTCGACCAGCAGTATTCATCGCGTACGGAAGGACGAGTAGTCCACCTGGCCCATCGTTCCCGGCACCGGAGAAGGGCATCGGCGAGAAGTGCCCAGGGCCGCGACTTCCCCTATCGTCTCCCCTGTCGGCGGATTCTTCAACAGGAAGAGCACGCACGAGGGAAGGCCCAAGTAAATATCGCCTGTGTTAATTCTTGGTCCCATAACTATGCATTTGCCCACGACGAAGAACTATTGACTCGATTTCCTCGACCCACATAACGTTGTCGGCATTCGGATCACGAATTCGAGAAGCCACACCACCCTAGGAGTTTTCATGCCGCAGCCGAATCACCTCCCTGGGCCGAACGCCGATATTTGGGATTGGCAGATGCACGGCCTGTGCCGTGGAGTCGACTCGTCCATGTTCTTCCACCCGGACGGCGAGCGAGGCCGCGCACGAGCACAGCGCGAGATGCGCGCCAAGGAAATGTGCCGCAGCTGCCCCGTGCTCGCGCAATGCCGCACTCACGCGCTCAACGTCAGCGAGCCGTACGGCATCTGGGGCGGGATGTCCGAAACCGAGCGAGAGCTCCACGCACGTCACAACCGTCGCCGCATCGCGGTGTGAGCGCCACAACTCGCGAGTACACACACGACGAAGCCCCCAACCCGAGACGGGTTGGGGGCTTCGTCGTTCTACCGATCGTCAGTGAGCGTGACCGTGCCCGGCAGCAGGCTCGACGGCCTCTTCCTGCTTCTCCACGATCGAGCTCTCCGTCGTCAGGATCATCCGTGCAACCGACGCGGCATTGACCACGGCGGACCGGGTCACCTTCACGGGGTCGACGACGCCGTCTGCCAGCAGGTCACCGTACGTCAGGGTCGCGGCGTTGAATCCGTGTCCCTTCGGCAGCTCGGCCACCTTGCTGACGACGACAGAACCGTCGATGCCGGCGTTGGTGGCGATCCAGAACAGCGGTGCGTTGAGCGCAGCGCGCACCACGGCGACACCGGTCGCTTCGTCGCCGGTCAGTCCGAGATCATCGGACAACGACAACGCTGCCTGCGTCAGAGCGGAGCCGCCGCCGGGGACGATGCCCTCTTCGACGGCCGCCTTGGCTGCTGCTACTGCGTCGTCGACGCGGAACTTGCGTTCCTTGAGCTCGGTTTCGGTGGCTGCGCCGACCTTGATGACGGCGATGCCGCCCGAGAGCTTCGCAAGCCGCTCTTCGAGCTTCTCGCGATCCCACTCGGACTCGGTGTTCTCGATTTCGCGGCGCAACTGGCCGACGCGAGCATCGATGTCTTCCTGGGAACCCGCACCGTCGACGATGGTCGTGTCGTCCTTGGTGACGACGACGCGACGAGCGCGCCCGAGAAGCTCGAGGCCGGCCTCCTTCAGGCTCAGGCCGACGTCGGCAGTGATGACCTGTCCGGCCGTCACGACCGCGAGGTCGTCCAGGAATGCCTTGCGGCGATCACCGAAGAACGGTGCCTTCACGGCAACTGCCTTGATGGTCTTGCGGATCGAGTTGACGACGAGTGTCGAGAGAACTTCGCCCTCGGTGTCCTCGGCGAGGATGAGCAACGGCTTGCCACTCTCGGCGACCTTCTCCAGCAGGGGAAGGAAGTCGGGAAGCGAGGTGATCTTCTCGCGGTAGAGCAAGACGTACGCGTCTTCGAGAACCGCTTCCTGTGTGTCGACGTCGGTGACGAAGTACGGCGACAGGTAGCCCTTGTCGAACTGAACGCCCTCGGTGACCGAGAGTTCGGTGAGCAAGGTGGACGACTCTTCGACGGTGACGACGCCGTCGGCACCGACGCGGGTGAGCGCCTCACCGACCAGTTCGCCGATCTCGGAGTCGCGCGAGGACACGGTGGCGACCTGAGCGATTGCCTGCTTGCCCTCGACCGGAGTGGCGGCGGCGAGCAGGGCCTCGGCGACCTTGTCGGCAGCCTTGGAGATCCCGACGCCCAGTGCGATCGGGTTCGCGCCGGCGGCGATGTTCTTGAGTCCGCCGCGCACCAGTGCCTGGGCGAGAACGGTCGCGGTGGTGGTTCCGTCGCCTGCGACGTCGTTGGTCTTGGTGGCAACACTCTTGACCAGCTGTGCGCCGAGGTTCTCGAACGGATCTTCCAGGTCGATCTCACGAGCGATCGACACACCGTCGTTGGTGACGGTCGGTCCACCGAATGCCTTGGACAGCACCACGTGGCGTCCGCGTGGTCCGAGAGTGACCTTGACCGCGTCGGCGAGCTTGTCGACACCGCGCTCGAGTGATCGGCGCGCTTCCTCGTTGAATTGGATTTGCTTTGCCATGTTTCGGTGTTACTCCTTCGAGTAAAGAAACTCGATCGAACGCACACCGCCCCGGCACCGACACGAGATCGGCTTCCGGGGCGGGGTGCGTTGTGGCCTACTTGGCGATGACAGCCAGCACGTCGCGTGCCGACAGAATCAGGTACTCCTCGCCGGCGTACTTGATCTCGGTGCCGCCGTACTTGCTGTAGATGACGGTGTCACCCTCTTTGACGTCGACCGGGATGCGGTTGCCCTTTTCGGTGACACGGCCTTCGCCAACGGCGACGACGGTGCCTTCCTGAGGCTTCTCCTTGGCTGTGTCGGGGATGACCAGACCGGAGGCGGTCGTCGTCTCGGCCTCGTTGGCCTGGACGAGGATCTTGTCCTCGAGCGGCTTGATTTTCACGCTCGCCACGTTGAGCCCTCCAAAGTTATGGGGTACGCGTCCGGGGTCGGATCCCCGGACAGCTGTGTGTAAGTACTTCTCGTGCGGTCCTGACAAACACGGCTCGAACTAGTTCCCGTCGTCGCGGGTGCCGGGACCTCGCTCGATGCCAACTAGCACTCTATACACGAGAGTGCCAGCACTCAAGGGCTGGGTTCGCCAGAGTCGCGCCGGAGCGCACACCGGCGCTCGCCCGCAATGCAGGACGCGCCGTTTCTTCCATTCCACGCAACGGAAAATGCTGCAATTCACGGCCCGAAACGCCGAATACCGCCACCGTTCTCGGCGATTTCCGAATGTGCGGTCTGCGATCGAAAAGCCAGGTGAGCGACGCCGAACACCTACCCGATAACCGACCGCATGGAATATAACGCTCGCATAAACACCGGAAGTAACGTTACGATAACGGGGCTGTCCGAACGAGAACGATCGACAGCTGTGTCACGACAGGAGACACAAGAGCAGTCGAAACGGACGAGCAGACGGGGTGGGAGGTGCACCATGCGGGTTGGAGTGGGAGTGTCCACCGGATCCGAGGTCGTGTGCGCAGCCCTCGTCACTGTCGACCACGACGGCAGTCGCACGGTGGAGTATCGGACCGTATCGGCCGATCGCCAGGCGAACACCGACTTGGGTGAACTCGTCACCTCTGCCGTCGAGCTCATGGCCTCGCTCGTTCCCGGGCGTCGATCGCCCGACGCAATCGCCGTCACCTACCGCACGGACGAACACGCCGCCAGAATTCGCAGCGCGCTGACGCACACCACCCGCGACGTTCGGCTGGTGCCCGAATCCGCGGCGGCAGTTGCGGACCTGTCGACCACCGGCCTGATCGACGGCTACGACACCATCGCTCTGGTCGATCTCGGCGCGGCCGGTCTGTCGGTCACGGTCACCGACCGAACCACCGGAACCGTGTCGGCGCACGGCCGTTCGGACGTCGTCAGCGGCAACGCACTCGATGCTCTCGTCAAGGATCTCGTCCAGGACATGACCCGCGACAACCTCCGAGACGACATCCGCGACGACCGCGGAATCGGATCGGCACGGTACCGATCGATCAAGGAACAACTTTCCTTTCGAGACGAAGTCCGGATCGAGCGCTACAGCGGGGTACCGCTCACCGTCGACCGCAGCGCGTTCGAGACCGCTGCATCGCCACACTTCGACAACGCGGCCCGTTTCGTCCGCAGCGTGTTCGACGAGAGCACCCACGAACCCGAGGCCATCGTGCTCATCGGCGGCGGTGCCCACATCCCCCTGCTGTCCAAGTCCATGACCGACACGTTCCATGCCCGCGTCGTCCGCCTACCCGAGCCGGACGCAGTGCTCGCGGTGGGAGCGGCCTCGGTCGCTGCGTCGGTGACCGACAATGACTACCCGATGGTCTCGGCGGCACGCCGACACGCAGGCCGAATGAGTCGCTACTCGGGTGCGGTGGCTGCCGCTGTCGTCGCAGGCGGATTGGTGCTCGCCTACGGCCTTCAGACGATGGCCCCCGCAGACGACCCCAGCGTGTCCCCCGCCGGTACCGCAACGAATCCGGGCGTGGGCTCGGGCTCCGGCGATGCGGGACGGCCCATAGCCGAAGGGTATTCGCCCAGCGACGCGTCGACGTCCACCCGAGGTTCGCGAGATACGGTCGGCCCGGAGGCAACCACAGTGGAGTCGGACGACTCCCCGTCCGGACTCACGATGTCCACCGTGCCGACGACCACGCCGACGCTGCGACCTGCTCCCGACCTCCCGCGCATCGAATGGCCGATCGGCCCGCTGCCGGAGTCGTCACCCGAATTCAGTGCCACTGTGACCGCGGAGCCGCCGACACCGGTGACTCCCGGAACCACGACGCCCGCACCGGTTACCACGTCACCCACCTCGCCCACCGATTCCGATTCGGGCGAGACGCCGGGTCCGACAACGCCGTCCGGCCCCACCGAACTCAGCCCCGCACCGACGCCTCGACCGTCCGCCGAGGCGGTGCCTCAGATCGGTACCGAAAACGGCGGCGAGGCACCCAGCGGTGTGGAACCCAGGACTGTGGAACCGACCGAATCGGCCACCGTTCCGACGACAGTCGTCCGTGGCTCGGACTCCACACCGGAACTGACGCCTCCGCCGATCGTCTGGTCCCCACCGCCCGCGGTGTCCGCCCAGAGCGTCGAACCCCGCACGTCACAGGACACGGCTGCGCCGCTGACTTCCGGATCCGTTCCGACTGTTCAGCCGGGAACCTGACTGATCGCAACCGACAGCCCGGGATCGGTCACCGCAGTGAGCGCCGACGGCACCGCGCCGCCGGCCGCAAGGTGCGCACCCAGAGCCGCGATCATGACGCCGTTGTCCGTGCAGAGCCGCGGCTTGGGTATTCGCAGCGTCAAACCCTTTTCTGCACAACGACTTTCGATCAACGACCGGATTCGCGAGTTGGCTGTGGCACCGCCGCCCAGAACGATCGTGTCGACGCCCACGTCGGATGCTGCACGCACCGCCTTCATCGTCAACACATCGGCGACGGACTCCTGAAAGGATGCGGCGATGTCCGCGACCGGAACTGGATCGCCTGCGCGTTGCCTGGCCTCGACGAATCGGGCGACCGCGGTCTTGACTCCGGAGAACGAGAAGTCGTACCGGGCGTCACGAGGGCCGGTCATTCCCCGGGGAAAAGCGATTGCGGACGGATCACCCTCGCGCGCAGCAGCATCGAGAGCCGGCCCGCCCGGATAGCCCAATCCCAACAGTCGCGCGACCTTGTCGAAGGCCTCACCGGCAGCGTCGTCGACCGTGGTGCCGAGCTCGGCGATCGGCCGAGACAGGTCGTCCACGTGCAGCAGATGAGTGTGCCCACCGGAGACCAACAGGGCGACGCACGACGGCATCGGACCGTGTTCGAGTGTGTCGACAGCGACGTGTCCCCCGAGATGGTTCACCGCATAGAAGGGCACGCCCCATGCCGCGGCGTACGCCTTGGCAGCAGCGACGCCGACCAGCAATGCCCCGGCCAATCCCGGCCCGATCGTCACCGCGACGGCATCGGGACGATCGATGTCGGCGGCGGACAGAGCTCGCCGCATGGTCGGCACGATGGCCTCGAGGTGCGCCCGTGACGCCACTTCGGGTACCACTCCGCCGTACCGCGCGTGCTCGTCGACGCTCGACGCCACCTCGTCCGCCAGCAGCTCGCATTGTCCGGCGTTCCACCGGACGATCCCGACTCCCGTTTCGTCGCAGGAGCTTTCGATACCCATGACGATCATCGGGCTGATCCTTCTCGTTCCGGCCGACGCATGGTGAAGGCGTCGGCTCCGCTCGGCTGGTAGTACTTCGCCCTGGTCCCCACGATCTCGAACCCCTCGCGTCGGTACAACTCGATAGCAGGCTCGTTGTCGGTGCGGACCTCGAGGAAGACCGGTCCACCGTGCTCGTCGGCTGCACGTAGCAGCTCGTCGAGCAGTTGCCCACCGATTCCTTTTCGATGATGAGCCGGATCGACACCGATGGTGTGCACCTCGGACTCGCCGACCACGAACGCACCGCGGCTCGGCTGCCCCAGCAGGGCGATGCCCGCGTAGCCGACCACCTCGCCGCCCTCGCGCGCCGTGACGTAATGATTGTGGGGCGCAGCCAGTTCCGCGACGAATGCATCCTCGGACCAGGGGTCGTCGCCCTCGAAGAGGACGGTCTCGAGGTACGCGCATCGAGGGGCGTCCTGCACAGTCATGGGTTCGATCGACACCGTCATTGCCGAGCCTTCGCCGCGGCGCGCTCGTCGAGCGTCTTGGCATCGGGACGGCGTAGATACAGCGGAACGAGCGGACCCGGTGCGACTCCGCTCGCGATGGCGTGCGCCGCGGCCTTGATCAAACCGGCCGGTGACGGTGCCTGCACATCGTGAACAAGGAGGTCGAACTGCGCGGCATGGAGGGCGGAGCCTGCAACCGCATCCACCCCGAGACGATCGACTTCAGCGAGTGCGAGCACGTCGGGTCCTGCTGTGCGCACCCCCGCCTCGTACCGGGCCCAGTAGATTTCACGACGACGGGCGTCGGTCACCACCAGCAGGGTCCCCGGCTCTTCAACATCGGCCGCTATGGCGTCGAGGCTGCAAACCCCGTACACCGGCAGTCCGAGCGCGTCACCGAAGGCGGCGGCCGTCGCCATCCCCACCCGCAACCCCGTGTACGGGCCGGGTCCGACGCCGACGACGACCGCATCGAGATCGGCCGCGGTGAGACCGGCGTCGGTCAAGCACTCGAGAATGTTGGGCGTCAGGATCTCCGCGTGCGATCGCGCGTCAACCCGCACCCGCGTGGCGAGGGTCTCCACCGAAGTACCGGAAGCCTCCGTCAGGCGCACCACACCTGCGGTGACGGCGGGGGTCGAGGTGTCGACGGCAAGTACAAGCACGAGGGTTCAGATTACTCGCTCACTCACCCACCGGAGCACTCCCGTCGTGCGCGGAACCTCGCCCCTTCGCTACGACTGCTGGTTCGAGGTCCGCGCACCCGAGTCAGGCGACCGCGTCGAGAATCATGTATTGAGCGGTGATGCGCTGGTGCGCCGCCAGTTCGTCGTCCTTCGTGTCGACCATCGCGGTGTAGCGGCCGACGTGCACCCGGCACCGGATGGTGGTGTCCGTCGTCGACTCCTTGGTGATGCAGGACGATTCTGGAACTCCGGGAGCGGGTGCGGATTCCTCGTAGACTCCGTCTTCGAGATCGCCGTCGTTCATGGCTTGGTAGAGCTTCTCCGCACCCTCTGCATCCGCGCTGCGGTAGACCATCGAGTCGTCGATCGCGACGCGATCGGTGCCGGTCTCGTCCAGTACCGCATCGAGGTCGCCGCTGACGGTGAAGTGTTTGAGTCCGCGCGCCCCGTACACACTGAGCTGGTTGACCGTGCGTTCTTCGGCCGGAAGCGTCAGAATCAGGACCTTGTCGACGTCGATGGGCAACGAGTCGAACTCCCCGACCGGCGTGGCCGGGAACTGGTCGAGCAGCGTCCCTTGCTCGTCGACTGCACGGGCGATGGTTCGGGCAGCCCACTGCTCGTCACCCGAACCGGAGTACCCGTTGACGTAGATCACGAAGTCTCCACGTGCGGTCAGGGTATTGACCGACAACGCGTCGTTCTGTGTGTTGGACGATGCCAAGGTTTCCGGAAGTACATCGATGGCGGTCTCGGTGTCGGCCGGCCGGGGTGTGCCGGTGTACTGGTCGGGAGCGCCCTCGGTGATCAACACCTCGTGTACGCCGCGGGCGGCATCGGCGGCGGCCTCCGCGTCGGGAAATCTGAGCACCGAGATGCTCAGCACGTTGGCGCTCGACGCGCGTCCGGAGGGATCCGGTGCCGAATCGGGCGCGGTATCGGAGGACCCACCGGTGGAGAACCCGGACAGCATCCCAGCATCGGTGAGGACCGGAACGGCGTCCTGCGGCAGGATCAAATCGGTGGCCTCGGGACCTTTCAGGACTCCGAGTGTCGAATTCTTGCCCAGGGAAGAGTCGATGGTCGACGGCAGGGCGACATACTCTGCCAGGCGTTGCGCCTCGATCATGTAGCCCTGTGTTTCGTCCCGAACCTGTGCGTATTCCGCCCGGGGCCATGTCCTGTTGTCACCGGGATCGAGCGCACCCTCCGCTGCCGGTGCCCCGCTCTCGGCATTCTCCCCGGTGGCAGTGGCCTCTACGGCAACTGCCTCGGGAGTCGATCCATCGGTGTCCGATCCGCATCCCGCCACCAGCGCCAGGGCTGCTGCGGCCGCGATCACACCGGGTCCCAATCGTCTTCTCATAGCTGTCCTTTCGCTGCGTCGGACATCAGACGCGGCGACGCACCACAATGTTCCCGCCGCGACGACCGAACGATTCGATTGCCCGCCGCGGGAACAAACGGCGATCGGTCGGCGTCCGATCGCTGCATCGTTCGGTACTGCGCAGTGGCCGCAGTCCGGGCGCATCGGCTACCGAACACAGAACGATTCTTCGGAACGAACATGACGATGGGGAGAACTCGATGACGGACTACGGACACTATTCACCCGCACCACCGAACCCGGCCGAGCCGGAGCCCGGCGCAGGGCGCGGCAAGAAGCGTGCACTGATCGTCGGAGCGTCGATCGGTGTCATCGCGGTCGCTGCCGTGGCCGCGGCGATCGTAATTCCTGGTCTGTCCGATTCCGAGTCCGGGAACGTCGATACCGCCGCCGCCCCCTCGGCCGTGGTCGACCAGGACAAAGACGCGCAGGACATCGATGCCCTGACCTCGCAGTACCTGAGCATCCTCGGATCGAACGGCGGACGAGAAGGGCTGGCCCCCGTGCGGTGCGCCCAGGCGATCGAGCGGGCCGAAAAGTCACCGCCGGGCCCTCCGTTCCCGGATGGGGTGGACATGGTGGTCGCGGAGAAGCTGACACAGAATTTCTACGGGCCCGATCACGCCACCGCACGAGTGGTGGTCGGTGCCACCGTCGACGGCGCACCCAGCCTGGGCGGCGGCGACGGCACCATCCTCGGCCTGGACTACCTGAGGGAAGATGGAACGTGGAAGGTGTGCCGCGTCGATCCGCAGTAGGCACCCGGACCTCACTCTCGACGACGAACAGCCCCGGATCGACAGATCCGGGGCCGTTCTGCATCGATGACGTTGCGAGGGGCTGCCGTGGCGCGCTACCGCGGGATCGAAGTCAGGATCCGGTTGCGGTCTCGAGAACCAGATACTGTGCCGCCGTCATCCGATGGGCCTTCGTCTCGTCCTCGAGCGTGGACAGCTCGGCGGTGTAGCGATCCTTGTGCAGAAGACATGCCGTCTGCACCCCGACCGTTGTGTCCTTGGAGAAGCAGCTGGAGTCCGGTACACCGGGTGATCCGGCCGAGGGCTCGAACCCCATGCGGAGATATTCCTGCTTGAGCATGTCGTACATGACGGCGGCCCCGGATGCGTCGGCGGATCGGTAGACGTTGGTTCCGTCGGTGGCCATCCGATCGCTGTTCGACTTCTCGAACTCCTCGAGCGTCTTCGTCGAATCGGTCGACGTGTGCGCGGCACCACGAGCGCCGTACACCGCGCGCCGGTCGCGATCGCGATCGTCATCGTCCTGTTCCAGAGTCAGAACCAACACTCCGTCCTGGTCGATCTGCAGTTCGGTGAACCGGTCCGACGGGGTCGGAGAAAATCGGTCCAGCAACGTTCCCTGCCGGTCGACGGCGATCGCGATCGAGCGCGCCACCCAATCCTGCTGGCCCGCGGGCGCAACGGCGTCGACCGAGATCACGTAGTCACCCCGTGCGGTGAACGAGTCACTCGACACACCGCCCAGTGCGGTGGGCTTGGACGAGACGAGGGTATCGGGCAGAACGTCGATGGGGGTGGCCTCCGCCGCCGGGCTGTACTCGGTCGGGAGGTAGGACTGCTCGATCAACCCCTGCGCGGCGCGTCCGGCGGACTCCGGGTCCGGAAACCGCATGACGATGACATGCAACGCATTTCGGGTACCCGGATCGACCCCCGGCTCATCGACTCGGTAGCTGGCGTCGGACGAGAAACCCAACATCATGTTCTCGCGAGCCAGTACATCGACCTGACCGTCGGTGTACAGAACTCCTCGGACGGAGTTCGCTCCCGCGAACGCTCCAGTAGAAAGCCTGTAGTTGTTCAACAGACGGGGATCTACTTCGCTGGGCAGGACGACGAATTCCGCGAGCCGTTGGCCCTCGATCACTTGCCCTTGTTTCTCGTCGCTGACCGTCCCGAACGGTGCCTGAGGTGTCGTGCGAAAGTTACCCGGGTCGATCTCCCCGGGAGCAGCGGCTTCGCTGGTCGTCGGACCCGAGCCGTTCGACGGGCCGTCGCCACCGGAGGAGCAACCCGTCACCAGCGTCACCACCGTCAGCGTCGCCAGTACCGATCGTGTCCACATCGAACGCATGGTAAGCCCTTCTCGAGAGAGTCGAAGTCGGCGATCCGACGCCGGGAATCGTGTCATTGTTCCCGCTGGGCACATTTCGAGCTGCCCGGGAACAAAGCCACCACCCCGAGCGTCCAATGCGCGTCGGTCGTTCGCCGCACGACAACCGCACACGAACGCAGAGAAAGAACGGAGCGCCGATACGTGCCCGAGACCGCTACACCGCTATCGCCCGAGCGTCGCACCGGTGCCGGCTCGGATGCTGCCACCGCCAAGACACTGGCCGGGGCCACCAAGATATTGAGGATGTACGGATTCGAGGCCACGGCTGCGCTGGCCGAGGAGAAGTCCTCCACGGTCGATCGACGCCAGAGCGTGGTCGTCGTCGGGGAGATCAAGCGCGGCAAGAGCTCGCTGGTCAATGCCCTCGTGTCGAGCCGTGTCTCACCGGTCGGAGTCGAAGCGACCACGTCCGCGTCACTGGTCTTGGTCCCCACCGAACCCGAACGGGGGCCGGGGACGGCCGAACTGGTCTTTCCCGGTGGAACTCGCCGAGTGAGCATCGAGGAACTACCCGAATGGGTGACCGTGAACGGCTCGCACGTGCGGGATCCGGCGACTCAGTCGCTACCCACCCGCGCGCTCGTCCCGGTCGCGAACTCACCGATGGGCGATGTGGTCGTCGTCGACACGCCGGGGTCCGGAGGATTGGATTCGCTGGCCGCACAGCTGTCCGTTCAGTCGGCGCAGCAGGCCAGCGTTCTGGTCGTGGTCAGCGACGCCAGCACCACGCTCACCGCACCCGAGATGGATTTCGTTCGGGACGTGGCCTCGACGGTCGACTCCGTCATCGTCGTCGTCAGCAAGACCGACAAGAACCTACGCCGCTGGCGGGCGGTGGCCGATGAGAACAAGCGCCTGCTCCAGAAGCACCTTCGACGTTCGGTTCCCGTGATCGGCGTGTCCAGTGTCCGTGCGCTGGTGGCGCAGGAAATGGCCGACGAGCAGGCGCGACACCGCGGGGAAGTGTCCTCGGGAATCGTCGAGCTGAGGCAGATGATCTCGGCCGGGTTGGGCGACGGCACCGAACGCGGCGTCCGAGACGGCTTGCGTACGGCACTCGAAGGTCTGCGCAAGGTCCACGCCAAGATCACCGCGGACATCGACATCACCAAACAGGGCTCGAATGCGTTGCCCGAGTTGACCGCTCAGCGAGACCGGCTACAAGAACTCAAGGACACCAGTGCGCAGTGGGAGCAGTGGCTCGGACGCGACCTCACGCTGGCGCGCCAGCGAGCGCTGACACATCTGGACGGTGAACTCGATCGTGTCCGGACGAAGTGGACGACACGGATCAACAAGTCCGGAATGGAAGTGCTGCGGAAGAACCCGCAGGTGTTCACCGCCGAGATCGAAGCCGACCTCCTGGCCGCCATGACCGGCACGGTTCGGCTGTTCCTCGACGAATTGCGCCGTGTCGCGGAACCGTTGTTCGAGTCACCTCGAATCTGGGAACAGATCGAGCACAACATCGCCGCGTCGATGTCCGGAGAATCGCTCACCACCGGTGAGGTGGCGAGCAAGCGTCAGGGCCTGCTCGATCCCAGCATCTTGTCGATGGGCATGATCGGCACCTCGATGCTCGGCGCACTCATCGGCGTCGGAGCCGTGGCCGGAGTGGTCTGGATCGGCGTCAACCTGGGATACAAGGCGATGCGTACCGGCAAACAGAACCTGTTGAACTGGCTGCGAGAAACGACCGGAAGCGCCAAGGCCAGCACCGCACGCATGCTCGAGGCCGCGCTCGCGCTGGGGCGGCCGGAGATCGTCGTACGCTATCGCGACTACATCCGAACCTCCATAGATGCTGTGCAACAACAGATGTCCGACGCCAAGGACGCGGCGCGTCTGGATGCCGCCGGACGAGACGCCACTCTCAAGCGCCTGTCCAACAACCTCAGAGTCGTCACTGCCACGATGTCCGAGATAGACAATGCGCTCGTTCGGTCGGCCGGTCGTAGCCCCGAATCGGTATCCCCTGCATCGCCCACGCTCGACGCCACCGAAAGCGAGACGAACTCGTGAACATGTCGATCGCCTCGGCGCTGATCGTCGCCGCCCTGCTCCTCGGTGGGCTCGGCGGCTGGCTTGCTCGCTCGATGTCTGCCCGCCCCGACCGCGGACCGGTACCCGGCTCCCCGGCATCCAATCCCGCAGTCGCTCTGCCTGATTCGGCTGCTCCCGACGGAATGCCGGACCGCCGCCTGGTCGACGCGCTCATCGGTGTGCACGACCTGGGTGACGGGGTGTCGGCGACCGATCGCATCTGCGAGGAACTACACCGGGTGGGTGTCGTCCGGTTGGACGCACAGCCCGGAACACCGTTCGATTCGAGCTCACAGAAAGCCGTGCACAGCCTCGCTGCGCCGACTCCCGATCGGGTGGGCACGATCGCAGAGGCAGTTCGGCCGGGGTGGACCGGTCCCGGCGGCATCATTCGATACACCGAGGTATCGGTGTACGGACCAGCGTCGGCAGGTGCATAGGTGAACGTGCCACAACCGTCCGCGACACCGTTGGCCGCGCGCAACATCGAGATGCGTTCCGCGCTGGACCGCGGACTGCACGGCCTTGCCGCGTTGGCACCGGATCTGGTGCAGGAGGCCAACCGGATAGGTGCCATTCTGTGGGGTCCGCCGCGCATCGTGGTGGTGGGCCGGCTCAAGGCCGGCAAGTCGACCTTGGTCAATGCGCTCATCGGTGCACCGATCGCGGAGACCGCGGCGCTCGAAGCCACCAATGTGGTCACCGTGTACGAGAACGGAATGCCCTCGCGCGCAGACGTCGTGACCCCGGACGGACAGCGTCGGGCGGTGGAACTGAGACAGGGATATCGAGCGGACCTGGGAATTCCGGCAGCCGATGTGGCGTACGTGCATCGGTACCTTCCGTCGGAAGCGTTGTCCGATGTCACGCTCATCGACACACCGGGGCTGGCAACTCTGACTGTGGAGAACGAAAAGGCCACACACCGGGCGCTCATCGACGGTTACGAGCAGACCCGAGCCGCCAGTGTCGACGCCGACGCCGCAATCTTTCTGTTCGACTCGACCCCGCGCGCCGACGAGATGAAGTTCCTGCAGCAGTTGGGGTTCACACCGCTGAACACGCTGGGCGTTCTGTCCCGAGCCGACGGTTTCGGCGAGGGCGCTCTCGGCCGGGTCGATCCCATAGAGCACGCCAGGGCGCACTCGGTGACGTTGGCGGCCACGTTGGCCTCCTCCGTCGCGACCGTCATTCCGATTTCCGGACTGCTGGCCGAGACGTCCCACACCGGTCGAGTCACCGAAGCGGATGCGCGTGCACTGCACCGCCTGGCGCACCTGAATGCGCTCGAACTGTTCGACCTGTTGGAATCCGACGACCCCGCTCCCCTCGATCCACCGACCAGAGATCGACTACTCGACCTGATCGGCGAGTACGGCATGGTCGGTGGACGAGCCGCCGCGGCGGGGGGTGCCTACGCACTGAGCCAGTGGCTGATCTCGCGGTCGGGGGTGGACCCGCTCAGAGGCGTGCTGCACACTGCGCTGCGCGACTTCGCGACCCTGCACAGAGCGAGTCGTGTTCTCACCGAGCTGGATTCACTGGCGTTCACGCACACCTTCAGGGACCGGATCAGGGCGATCACCGACACCGTTCGACGCGATCCGGCCCTGCAGCCGGTACTGCTGTTCCAGGCGCTGCGCGGCATGCTTCTCGCCGACGATTCCTCACCGGTGGTGGGCGAGTTGATGCGCGTACTCACCGGGCGGAACGATTCCGAACGTCTCGGACTCGACGTCCACGCCCAGCGAGCACAGGTTGTCGCGGTGGCGAGCGAGCGCATCGACTGGGCTGCAGGGCGCTCCATCTCGGCCGGAACCGCCGCCGAGGATGCCGCCCTGGGGGAACTGTTACGTCTCTACACCACGATTCGGAGTACGGCATGAACGACCCTACGCACCCCGCACCCACTCCGGGCTGGACTCTGTCGATCGACTTCGGTACATCGAATACCGCTGCGGCCCAACGCTCCGCACGACGCACCGGAGTCGAGGCCGTGGCACTGACCCATCAGGGAAACCTGATGTCGTCGTCGGTGTTCGTCGATGGTCCGGATCGAATCGACGTCGGTGATGTAGCGCTCAACCGGGCACAGACGGCCCCGGCTTCCTTCATCGCCTCCCCCAAGAGACTGGTTGGGCAGGGCAGCGTTCGGGCTGCAGGCCTCGAGCTGCCGATCGCCGTCCCGATCGCCGCCGTTCTGCGGTCGGTGATCGATCGGGCGACTGCCTACCGTCGAGGACAACCTCCATCGGACTTGATTCTGACCCACCCGGAGGCGTGGTCTCCCCGCGAAGTCGCGGTACTGGAGGAGGCTGCGAGCCGCGCCGGCTACGGCCCGGGTTCGGTGTCCACACTGTCGGAGCCGCGCGCTGCTGCCCACTTCTACAGTCGCAGTGAGATTCTGGAGCCGGGTACATCGATCGCCGTGTTCGATTTCGGCGGCGGAACCGTCGATGTCGCCGTCCTGTCTGCTACGACTCGCGGCACCTTCGACGTCGTCGCCGCCCGAGGCGACAACGGTTTGGGTGGCAAGAATCTCGATGCGTCCGTTCGTCGGTGGGTCGATCGTCGACTCGACGACGAGAACCCGGAATTGCTGAGCTTTCTGCGTTCGGACGCGGCACTGCACACGCTCCGAACTCTCGACGATTCGATCCGTCGCGCGAAGGAGTTGCTGTCGTCCACCGAGTCGGCGACCATCGCCATCGGTGACAGTCGGACCGATCGCCAACACATACTGACTCTCACACGTGGAGAATTCGAGACGATCATCACGCGCGAGATCGAACGTGCGGTCGCTCTGACACATGCCACCCTCGCGGAAGCACATGCGCTGACGGGCACTGCGGTCCACGCGCTCTACCTCACCGGAGGATCGTCTCGAATACCTCTGGTGCACCGCGCCCTCGGGTCCCTCGGTCGCCCGATCGCGACACTCGACGATCCCAAGACCGTGGTGGCACAGGGAGCGTTGCTGGCACTGTCGGACCGGCGCGCAGCCGCACCGGTGGAGAGATCCCACGACTTTCACCGCGCGCCGGGTACCCAACCGGCTCCCGTCGTCGCCGACAGGCCCTCCCCTACGCCACCAGCGCGCAGTCGTGGTCGGCTGGTGGCCGCCGCAGTGGGCGTGGTCGCGGTGGTGGCTGTCGTGATCGCCGCAGTGTTCCTCGCACCGTGGGACTCGTCCGACCCGGAGCCCAGCACTGCGAGCGGGCAAGACGACACAGCCGCACTCGAATCGGTGACCAACGATTACCTCGATGCCGTTGCCGCCCACGATGATGCGGCGATGACATCGTTCTGGTGCGCGGCGAACAGGGAGAAGCGCGCGAGTACAACTCCCTCCCCCACCCCGACCGGCGCGAGCGGCGACCTCGAACTGACGGCCGCCGAATTCATCGGGACGTCGATCTACGGGGACAAGGCCAGCACCAGGATCCGACTGCAGGCGACGGTCGACGGTCAGCCGAGTACAGAAGAAGGGGACGGCGAGATCCTGGCTTTCGACTTCGGTCGAGAAGAGGGCCAATGGCGCATCTGCCGACAGACGATCCAGTGACTTCCGTCGACGCAGCCGCATCGACCACAGACGAATTCGAGGTAAGCACATAATGGCCGGTTGGATGCTCAGCGTCGACTTCGGTACTTCCAATACCGCTGCGGCACATGCCGACAACGGCTCGGACGCGGCGGAGGTCGTGCCGTTGACGCACCAGGGAAACCTGATGCCGTCGGCGGTGTTCGTCGAGTCCCCGCAGTCGATCGAAGTCGGCGACGTGGCGATCAACCGAGCGCAGACCAACCCCGCGGCATTCGTGCCGTCGCCCAAGCGCGTCATCGGCCAACAGGTACTCAACGTCAACGGCTACGACATTCCGTCGGCTCTGCCTGCAGCCGCTGTACTGCATTCGGTCATCACGGCCGCGACCACGATACGGCGCGGAGTTCCACCGGATCGCTTGATCCTCACTCATCCGGAGGCGTGGTCGCCCCGCGAGATCGACATACTGCTCGACGCGGCGGCCCGCGTGGGCTACTCGCGCGACAGGGTTGCAACCGTGTCCGAGCCCAGAGCAGCAGCGCACTATTACTCACGATCGAGCGCGATGCCGCCCGGAACCGAGATCGCGGTATTCGATTTCGGTGGCGGCACACTCGATGTCGCCGTTCTGCGAGCCACCGAGCACTCGTTCGAGGTGATCGCCGCGCGGGGAGACAACACGTTGGGCGGAAAGTCGCTGGACTCGAGGCTGCGCCGTTGGGTGGACGAACAATTACTCGACCGCAACCCGGAATTACTCGACTTCATCCGCCGCAGTGCGCCCATGCACGTGGCCCGCAGCCTCGAGGACTCCATTCGGCGGGCCAAGGAGCTGCTGTCGTCGACCCCATCGGCATCGGTGACCGTTGCAGGCAACGGTCAACAGGAAACGCTGTACATCACCCGCGACGAGTTCGACGAACTCATCGCCGACGATGTGGAGCGGGCGGTGCAGCTGACGCGTCAAACCCTGGTCGACGCCGGTGTCGACGTCGGCAACCGCCTCTCTGCGCTGTACCTCACCGGCGGGTCGTCACGGGTCCCGATAGTGCACGACCGGCTCGCCGCGCTCGGCCCCATCGCCACTCTCGACGACCCCAAAACAGTTGTCGCGCAGGGTGCACTGATCGCCACCGCGCACCGAACTGCACCGAACCGCACCGAACCAGCACCCGCCATCAGACCGGTCGCCGAGACGGCATCGGCGCCGGGTGCCCGGCGAAGGCCGGCAGCCCGCACCGTGGTGGCCTCGACAATCGCAGCAGTGGTGGTGATCGCAGCCCTGATCGCAGGGTTCATCGTCTTCGGCAACGATGCAGACAGCTCGAGCACAGCGGATTCCGGCGGAACCACCACCACTTCGAGTGGGGCCGCCGCGTTCGCATCGGATGTGGATGCCATCCGCTCGGCACTGCCGAGCGCACTGAACAGTGCGGTCGACAAGTGCGTCAACTCCGACTTCACCGACACAGGCGGACTGATCGCATCCTGCACCCTCGCATCGCCGAGCACGTTCGCCCCGTTGTTCGACCCAACCTACGGAGACGCTCCCACATTCACGTCGTACGTCGACGTCAAACAGGTCAAGCGCCGACTCGCAGGCATCCGCGACTACCCGCTCGCCCCCGGTGACACCGTAATAGACGGCGCAGCAAGCAATTCCAAGATCGTCTACGGAAAGAGTTACGGCGCGTCGACGAGTACGGCAGAGTACTTCGACCCGAACACCGGACTGTCCGCACGATTCCCGAATTTCACCACCGACGACAACGCGCTCGAATTTCTGCGGGCAATCGGTCTGCTCCGATAAACCGCCGGTCGCGAACGAATGTCGAACGCGGCGGGAACATTGCGATCGATCGGCGCATCTCACTACCGATTGCCCGCGAAGACCACCACGGAACAGGAGCAGGCCATGCCTCCCCAGGAACCCACCTCGAGCGAACCCACCACACCCGCCTCGAACAACCCTCAGGTGACCGGCAACCCGGACGACGCCAAGTTCGTAGAACCGGGCACGGTGCCGGCGAAGCCGAGCACCGACGAGCCGGCCGCAACCGTCCCCGAGCCCTCCACCCCGGCTCCAGCGGCACCGGCCACTGCCCCCGACACTGCGCCGGAGGCCACTGCCCCAGAACCCACGAGCCCAGAACCTGCGAAATCGGAGCCTACGAACCCGGAGCCCGCGAGCTCGGCACCCGAAGCAGCCGACAGCAATTCGTATGTCTCGCATCGTGATCTCGACGGCGACGGCGTCGTCGACACCACGCAGATCGACCTGGACGGCAACGGAACCGTCGATCAGATCCTGCACGACTACGACGGAGACGGAGTGGCCGACGTAGTCGAGACGTCGAGTGCAGGCGATGGTCGCTTCGACATCGTGGACACCGATCTCGACGGTGACGGTGTCACCGACGAGACCCGCATGGACACCGACGGCGACGGCAAAGCCGATACCGCCATCTTCGATCTGGGCGGCGACGGCACGGCGGACGAGGTGGATCTCGACACCGACGGGGACGGCGTGATCGACACCGTCTTTCTCGACACCAACGGCGACGGCACCCTCGATTACCTCGGAGTCGACACCGACGGCGACGGATACGCGGACGAGGTCTACATCGACACCGATCAGTCCGGCGATTTCAATCCCACGCCGGATCTGGCCTGATTCCCCACGTTCGTTCCTGATCCCAGACGAAAGAGACCGAGATGAACGAGCACTTCGATTTCACCGACACCTCCGTGGACCACGACGCAGCATCGGTCACGGACACCGACGACTACTCGGACAACGTCGACCACGCGCTCGGCGACAGCCTGGCAGCACCGTCGATGCCCACCATGCCCTCGATGGACTACGACGATTCGCCGAGTGCGGTGTCGGCACCCGACATGCCCGACATGCCCACGATGACCCCGGACGCCGCACCTGGGGTGCCCGATCCCTCGGTCCCGGACCTGAGCGAACCTCCGACGGAATCACCCTCGCCTGCAGTGGTTCCCGAGCCCACTACCGATCCGGATCCGACACTCGTGCCCGAGCCGGCCGATGTCCCGCCTCCTGCGCCCGAGCCCGCCGACGTTCCGCCGCCCGCAGACGGTGTTCCGGTACCCGAGGACGGCTCCTACGGCACTCCCACGGCGTGGACTGCCGATTGGTTCTTCCAGGAGGTGGACGGCTACTGCGGCCCCTCGTCCATCGCTCAGGTGGTGTCCGAGTACACCGGACTGAACATCACCGACCCCCAGCAGCTGGTCGATCGAGCCCTCGAACTTGGCCTGTTCCCCAACAACGATCCGTCCATGGGTATGACGTCCGCGGACATGGAGATCCTGATGGAGGATCAGGGAGTTCCGTGCCATCTGGAAAACAGTTCGATGCAGGACCTGGAAGCAAAGCTGTCCGAGGGGTACGGCGTCATCGCCATGGTCGACTCGGGTGAGATTTGGTACCCCGGTACCGAAACCTACGAGGACAACACGCCCGATCACGCATTGGTCGTTGCCGGCATCGACGAGGACCGAGGTGTGGTGATTCTCTCCGATCCGGGCAATCCGGACGGAAACCAATTCGAGATCTCCATCGACGAGTTCGACAACGCGTGGGCGGACTCCGATCACGAAATGCTGGTGGCGGACGCGACCGATCCGGATCTCGCCGACACCACCACGGTCGATCCCGATCTCGCAGCCCTGGCCCCCAAGCCGTGGGCCCTCATCCCGCTGACCTGATTGTCTGAATATGAGTGCATACTCGTGAGGGACGAAGGGATTGTGAAGTGAGCAGCGACGGCGACAGCGTCTTCGACATTCTCGGCCTCGATCGGTCGGCCGTCCTGCCGGCACCACCTGCCGATGTCTGGTCGGCGGCACTGGCGCACGCGCTCGATCCCGAGGCTCCCCCCGTCGACGACGTGATGGTCCCGATCATGGACGACACGGATATGGTTTTCGATGCCGAGGACGCGCTGCTGCTCGACACGGACGACGACGATTCCGATACCTCAGGGGGCCACGACCCCTCGGACGACGGTCTGCCGGATCATTCGTCATTGCACCTGGACGGCAGTGATCATCACACCCCGGCGCACGATCACGAGTCCGACCACGACGGGCACTGGGACGCGGACGACATCGACATGGGCGACGGCTCCGGTTTCGGACTGTGATCGATCGAGTCGATCTGCCTCAGGGGGCGGCGAGACGATGTGTCCGACGGGCGATACCATTAGCTCAGGAACACAAACAGACCGACTAGTCCTGTGTTTGGGGGAGCATGTATGAACGACGGTGCTTTGTTGGCCTTGTGCCGGGAGGGCGATAGTGCTGCGTTCGGCGAGCTGGTCGGTCGACATCGCACTCATGCCTGGGCAGTCTGCCTGCAGATCACCGGAAATCGACACGACGCCGAGGATGCACTTCAGGACACTCTCACCTCGGCCTGGCAGAATCTGCACCGATTCCGCGGTGACGCCAAGTTCAGCACGTGGCTGCATCGCATCGCGGCCAACGCGTCGCTCTCGTTGATCCGGCGTCGCAAAGAAGTGCTCGACTATTCGCCGGAGGGAATCGACCTGCCCGATCTCTCGTCGCCCACGGCCGACCGGGTAGCAGACGTCGACGCTGTTCGATCGGCCCTGGCCCAGCTTCCGGAAGACTTCCGCGAAGCAATCGTGCTGAGAGAGTTCGCCGATCTGTCGTATTCGGAGATCGCCACCCACCAGCGGGTGGGGATTCAGACGGTCAAGAGCCGAATCAGCCGGGGGCGAGCACAGTTGGTGGCTCTGCTCACGCCGGCAGCGGGCTGACCGGCACGTCGCCGACACGGCGGACGCTCACGCGTCGAACATCGGATTCCGGATCGCGCGTCAAGCGAACGGAGATGTGTCCATCGGTCAGCTTCTCGACCAACCCTTCGCCCCACTCGACCACGACCACCGCATCGGTGAGGTCGGTGTCCAAGTCCAAGGCATCGAGTTCGTCGAGTGCCGACTGTCCGGTCATGCCGAGTCTGTAGGCATCGACGTGCACGAGGGTAACCGGCGGTAGGCCGTGCGGCCGCGGCCCGGGCCGATGCTCACGGGCGATGACGAAGGTAGGCGACGTCACGCGGCCCTGCACCCCGAGTCCCGCCGCAATACCCTGTGTCATCGCGGTCTTCCCCGCGCCCAGAGGACCGTCGAGAATCACCAGATCGCCTGCCACCAGAACTCCCGCCAGCCGGGCGCCGAACTCGGCAGTGTCTGCAGCAGTGACCAACTCGGCAGAAACAGGCAAGACGAGCGGCTCGTCAGACAACGCCCCACCGCCGCTTCTTGCCTGCGGCTTCCGTAGCTCGGGTCACGAGCCGCAGAATTGCGCCGTTGACCTGCTCCGGAAACTCGAGTTGCACCAGGTGTCCGCCTTGCCGGACGCGCACTGTCTCCGAACGTGGCAGAGCCTGCGCGAGCGCCTCGGAACTGGCGAACGGGATGATCCAATCCTCGTCCCCACACACCACCGATACCGGGATGTTCTCGAATTCGACAAGCGCCTCGGACTCGTCGTGCAACTCGAGTGTCTCGAGGAAGTTGACGATCGTGACAACGGATGTGTCGTCGATCATCGATTGGGAGAATGCCACCAAACGTGGAGACACCCTGGTCCCGTACGACGCCGCTCGCAGAACCGGCGAGATGAGTGCGCGCACGGCACCACGGCCGAACTGGACGACACCGGGCGACGTCCGCACCGCGAGGCGGAATGCGTCGACCGCCGGATTCTGCAGACTGCGACCGACCCCGGATTGCGCGAGGCCGGCAGCCGTCGTCGAAATCAGAACAGCGCCGATGACTCTCTGACGCAACATGTCCGACCGTTGCCGCGCCATGGACAGAATCGACATTCCGCCCATCGAGTGACCGACCAGAACGATGCGCCCCTTGGGAACCACCGAGCGAACGACGGCATCGAGGTCGAGGCCGAGTTGGCCGATGGTGCAACTCTCCGGGCTCGGAACCCCCGAACGACCGTGGCCGCGCTGGTCGTAGAAGACCATCCGAACCATCGAACCCCAGTGCTGTTCGAGCGCACGGCGTTGAAAATGCCAGGAAGACGTGCGCAGGCAGTAGCCGTGCACGAAGACCACGGTCAGCTCGGCGTCGGTCGGGCCGACTTCGCGTACCGCCAACGGAACCCCGTCGTCCGCGATGACGATACTGCCGCGGTCCGCATCCATGAGATCGAGGTTCTCGGTGGCCAGCGGGTCCTTGTTGGACCGAAACGCCGTCTCGCGCACCACAATTGCAATACTTTCCAGCAGTCCCAGCATGATCTATTCCGTCGCCTCCCCTGAGCGCGCGCCGACGAACTGTCGTCGAACACGTCCACGAATGCCGGTGACGACCTCGTAGCTGATCGTGTCGAGCGCATCGGCCCAATCCTGGGCGTGCGCTTCTCCCCTGTCCCCCGGCCCGAAGAGTAACGCCTCGTCGCCGACCGCGACACCCGAACCGTCGCCGCCGAGGTCGACGACGAACTGGTCCATGCACACTCGTCCCACCGAAGGAAAACGCCGACCTGCAATCGTCACCTCGAACCGCCCACTGAGCCGACGGACAACGCCGTCGGCATATCCGAGAGCGATGAGCGCGACCATAGTGTCGGCCTGGGCGGTCCAGGTGTATCCGTACGAGACCGACTCACCTGCACTCACCTTCTTGATGTTCGCCACCTGCGCCGACAAGGTCATCACCGGCTGCAAATCGAACTTCCCCAACTGGGGCACGGGCGACAAACCATAGAGGGCTATACCCGGGCGGACCATGTCGAAACCGAGATCGGGTCTGGTCAAGGTGGCGGCCGAGTTCGACAAATGCACCGCAGCGGGGGGCGTTCCGCGTCGGGTGGCCCGGCCGACCGCGTCGCGTAATCGCTGAGCTTGAGCGTCGTTGGCAGGATGCTCCGGTTCGTCGGCGCAGGCCAGGTGGGAGAACATGCCCCTCAACCGGACAGCTTCCTCCGCGACGGCGGACGCCGTCGCGTCGAGAACCAGATCGAGATCTGCTTCCGCGACCCCGTTGCGGTTGAGTCCGGTATCGATCTTGAGCGAGAGGTCCGCGGCGCGACCGACGCGGCGCGCCGCAGCCACCACCGCGTCGAGCTGGGCTGCCGTCGACACCCCGATCCCCACCCGCGCAGAAATCGCCGAGTCGTAATCGGAATCCGTTCGATGCAGCCACGCCAGAATGGGAACGTCGATGCCCGCTGCGCGGAGTTCGAGGGCCTCGCCGATAGTGGTGACGCCGATTTCCAGCGCTCCTGCAGCGATTGCAGCTCGTGCGACCTCGACGGCACCGTGGTTGTATCCGTCGGCCTTGATCACCGCCATCACAGCCGAGTCGCCGGCGAACTGCCGCAGCACGTCGACGTTGTGGCCTACGGCGTCGAGGTCGACGGACGCGACCGCGCCCGAATCGGTCCTCTCGTCTCCACAGCCGATACTCACAACATCCGATAGTGCCATCCGAACCGGCGATACGACGGATCAGGGTGGCACAACTCGTGACACACCCGGTTCCCTCGAGCCAGAACTACCCCGATTCGTCCGTGAGCGAGCGCACCGTACGGATCGCGTCCGGAATGGACGCGCACAGCGGGCTTGCCGACACCGGTGCGGCGAACTCCCCGCCGGGCCCGTGTGCCGCACGCGCAGCGGCGAGCGCATGGACCCTCGCCCCGCAGGCAGCCGCGGTGGACGGCGACATTCCCGACGCGAGCAAGGCCCCGAGGATGCCGGACAGAACGTCGCCGGATCCGGCCGTCGACGCAGCCGATCCCCCGGCGTCGCTGACCACGGTGGTGCCGTCCGGATCGGCGATGATCGTCGCGCGACCCTTGAGAAGAACGGTGACACCCCAGCTAGACGCCAGGTCTCGAACCGCGGCGACCCTGTCGGGGTCGGGGGGTGATCCGGTCAGGCGCTCGAACTCCCCGGCGTGTGGGGTGAGCAGCGTCGGTGCGGAGCGCTCGATGGCCCACTGCCGGTGACCGGCGAGGATCGTCAGAGCATCGGCGTCCAACACGACCGGGAGATCCGACTCGAGGACCAGACGCACGATCTCCGTCGAGTGCTCGTCGGTGCCGAACCCTGGACCGATCACCCACGCCTGAACTCTCCCGGCTGCGTCGAGATCCGGGGCGACGACGACCTCGGGGCTGTGTGAAACCACCTGCGGGCCGGCACTTCCCACATATCTGACCATTCCCGAGGTAGCCGCCACTGCAGCGCGGACGCAGAGCAGCGCAGCACCGGGATACGTTTCACTGCCCGCCAGGATGCCCACCACGCCCTGCGAGTACTTGTCGTCCGACGCTGTCGGAATCGGCCAGAGCCGGCCGACGTCGACCGGCTCGAACGACGTCATCGCCGGCTCGGGAAGCGCCAGCCCGATATCGATCGATTCGATTCGGCCACAACGAGGTACGGCCAGAACGTGTACCGGCTTACGGCCGCCGAAGGTGACGGTCACGTCCGCGGTGACGGCCGGACCGGACACCGCACCGGTCTCGGGGTCCACACCACTGGGCACGTCCACGGCCACGACGGGGGCGGTGATCTGCCGAACGATCGCCGCTGCGGCGGGTCGCAACGGCCCGCTACCGGAGATACCGACGATGGCGTCGATGACGATGTCGGCCGTGCCACACTGCGTCACCACCCGCCCACCCGACGAGCGCAGGGCTGCAAGCCCTTCGGCGTGCACCCGCGCCGGGTCGACGAGTACCGCAGACACGGACACGCCCCGACGACGTAGGTACGCGCCCGCCCACAGACCGTCGCCGCCGTTGTCACCGGAGCCCACCAGAACAGTGACGCGCCGCCCGGCGACGCCGCCTGTGCGGGAGGCGAGTTCGGCTGCCACCACGGTGGCCAAGCCGTAGGCGGCGCGCCGCATGAGAACACCGTCCGGCAACGAATTCAGTAGCGGCGCTTCCGCATTCCGAATCTGCTCGGGTGTGTAGTAGCCGCGCATACCGGCCGCTACTCGACGGTGACGGACTTGGCCAGGTTGCGCGGCTTGTCCACGTCGTAACCACGCGCCTGGGCGACCTCGGCGGCGAACACCTGCAACGGAATCGTCGACAACAACGGCTGCAACAACGTCGACGCGGCCGGTATCTCGATCAGGTTGTCGGCGAACGGCCGCACTGCCTCGTCGCCCTCCTCGGCGATCACGACGGTTCGCGCGCCACGCGCTTGGATCTCGCGAATGTTGCTCAACATCTTCGAGTGCAACACCGCACGGCCCTTGGGTGAGGGCATCACGATGATGACCGGGACACCGTCCTCGATCAGCGCGATCGGTCCGTGCTTGAGCTCGCCCGCCGCGAACCCTTCCGCGTGCATGTACGCGAGCTCCTTGAGCTTGAGCGCGCCCTCCAGAGCAACCGGGTACCCCACGTGTCGACCGAGGAACAGAATGGTCGTCGCGGTCGAAAGCTCTCGGGCGAGCGCCCGAACCGGCTCGACCGTCTCGAGAACCCGCTGCACCAGCTCGGGCATCGCCTCGAGTTCGGCGAATTCACGGGCGACCTCGTCCGGGTACTTGGTGCCGCGGGCCTGCGCCAGAGCGAGGCCGACCAAGTAGTTCGCGGTCACCTGAGCGAGAAAAGCCTTGGTCGACGCGACGCCGATCTCCGGACCTGCCCGGGTGTACAGGACGGCGTCGGCCTCGCGAGGGATCTGGGAGCCGTTGGTGTTGCACACCGCCAGCACACGTGCCTTCTGATCCTTCGCGTGCCGAACGGCTTCGAGGGTGTCCGCCGTCTCTCCCGACTGGGAGATGGCCACCACCAGAGTCGATGAATCCAGAACTGGGTCGCGGTAGCGGAATTCGCTCGCCAGTTCCACTTCGACCGGCAGCCTTGTCCAGTGCTCGATCGCGTACTTGGCGAGCAGACCGGAGTGGTACGCGCTGCCGCAGGCCACGACGAACACTTTGTCGACGTCGCGCAGTTCCTGATCGGACAGTCGCTGTTCGTCGAGCACGATGCGCCCGTTGTCGAAGTGGCCGAGCAGAGTATCGGCTACTGCGGCCGGCTGCTCCTGGATCTCCTTGAGCATGAAGTAGTCATGACCGCCCTTTTCGGCGGCCGCCAGATCCCAGTCGATTCGGAACGGGCGTCCCTGCGCCTCGTTGCCGTCGAAATCACTGATCTCGTATCCGTCCGCGGTGATGACGACAACTTGATCCTGACCGAGTTCGACGGCGTCCCGCGTGTGCTCGATGAATGCCGCGACGTCGGAACCGAGGAACATCTCGCCCGCTCCGACGCCCAGCACCAGCGGCGTGGACCGGCGTGCCGCAACGATCGTGTCGGCGTGATCGGAGTGCGTGAACACCAGGGTGAATGCGCCCTCGAGTCGACGCAGAACAGCTTTGGCGCTGGCCACGAAATCGCCCGCGGTCGGGCCGTCCGCGTAGGCCCGCGACACGAGATGCACGGCCACCTCGGTGTCGGTATCGGACAGAAACTCCACCCCGACAGCTTCCAGTTCTGCCCGGAGCGGACCGAAGTTCTCGATGATGCCGTTGTGCACCACGGCGACGGTGCCCGAAACGTCCTGGTGGGGATGCGCGTTGCGGTCGGTAGGACGGCCGTGCGTCGCCCACCGGGTGTGACCCATTCCGGTTGTGCCGACGAACGTGTCGGTACCGATGTCGTCCAGTTCGGCTTCCAGATTTGCCAGCCGACCCGCCTTGCGTTCGACGGCAGTGGTTCCCGCACCGTCGAGAATTGCAATACCCGCGGAGTCGTAACCCCGATATTCCATACGCCGAAGCGCTTCGACCACCACACCCAGAGCTGGGCGGTGTCCGACGTAACCCACGATTCCGCACATGGTGATTCAGGGTACTCGGCTGGGCGTGCACGACCCATTCGCTCGGGTCCACGTGTCCCCGTACCCCTCACCGGCTCGCGTTCGGTAGCGTCTTCTCTCGTGGCGAAACCGAAGAAGCTGGCATCTGCTCTCTCCAAGCGTGGCCCGCACAAGGTGCTCCGAGGCAATCTTGCCCTGGCCGGGCAACCCGGCGTCGTCTACACCCCTGCCGAGGGCTTCGGCCTGCCCGGGGTGACGTTCGCGCACGGCTGGATGCTCCGACCCGGCAATTACACCGAGACACTGAAGCACCTGGCGTCCTGGGGACTAGTCGTGGCGGCGCCGGACACCGAGCGTGGCCCCGTACCTTCGCACCGCGGACTCGCCACCGACCTGGGCACTGTGCTCGACATCATGACCGGCGTGCGCCTGGGCGCAGGCAACATCAGCGTGCATCCGGAGAAACTCGCCACTGTCGGTCACGCGATGGGAGCCGGGACCGCCGTGCTCGCTGCCGAGCGACGCTCGGACATCAAAGCCGTCGCCGCACTGTTCCCGGCACCGACGGCACCGTCGTCCGAGCACGCCGCGGCCGGACTGACCGTTCCCGGGCTCGTCGTCGGAGACAACTCGAACGCCGATTCCCTCACCGATAATTCTCTCGCGCTCGCCCAGGCGTGGCACGGACCGTCCGTTCTCCGACGGGTCGACGGTTCGACGGCAGACGGATTCGTCGAGGGCCGGCGGATTCTGGGCGCACTGGGCATCAACAAGCCCGATCGCAAGACCCAGCAACGCACCCGTGCGGTCCTCACCGCGTTCTTGCTGTTCCACCTGACGGGCGACTCCGATTACGAGGAGCTGGCCGGATCCACCGGTGAGATCGATGGCACCCGCGCGGTCGATCCGCATGCGCCCCTCGACGCCCAGCCCAAGCCCAAGGCGTCCGCTTCCATCAAGGCCTTGCTCGGCCGGGGCTGATTCTGCTCGACTTCTGTTCGACGCCGTCCCGGATCAGACCAGCCAGGTTCGCGGCCGTTCTTCGGGCTCGGTCTCGACATGCGGGACGGGTTCTCGCCGGTCGAGATGAGCAGGCTGCAACACCGGGCCCGGCTCCGGCTCGGCCTCCGGATCCGACGTGGCCAGAGGGTGTGCACGAGGCTGCTCGGAACCGATAGTGGGGGTCTGAGCCTGCCGCACCGCCTCTGACGCGCGTGCCATGGCGTCGCGATGTTCGTCGCGAATTCGGTGCAACTCGCGCCGCCAACCGCTGTCCGCGCTCACAGTGTTCCCGCCTCACTCAAGCCGGCACCGGTGGCCGGATCTGGCGATACGGCCGGAGGACGCGGGAGGTCCGCCGACACGGGGTGCTGGGCGGGAGATAGACGGCCTTCATTCGGGTCCTCCTTCGGGTTCTGGCTAGGGGGCGAGTCGACCGTCGACGATTCCGGCTCACACTGCGCCTGCACTTCGTCCGAGTGTGCGCCGGACGATCCCTCCGTCGGTACTGGCCCGGGCGGTGCAGGCTGGGTCGGTGCAGGTTCGCTCGGTGCAGGCTCGCTGGGTGCGGGCTCGCTCGGCGCGGGGCCAGGTGCTGGTGGCTCGGGCGGTGTCGAACCGGATCCAGCCGAGTCGGTCGGAGCAGGGTCGGTCGAAGCAGGGTCGGCAGGAGGAGGATCGGCAGGAGGAGAGTCGGCCGGCGGTGCGGGTCGGTCCGGCGGTAGAACAGCCTGCATCGATGACTGGTCCGCATCCACATTGTCTGCAGCACCGGGTATCTCGACGATCTCGGGCAGCCCGAACGGACCGATTCTCAACTGGAACGACCGAACCCCGAGCCCCGGGGTGTCGAGTTGGAGCGAGAGCGCACCGTCGTGTTCGAGTGCGATGCGGGCGCGATGCCCATCGAGCTCGGCCTCGAGGTGGCCGCGCTCGGCGGTGGCCCCGGGCACCATCGGATCGGCCGAAGTCGACAGCTCCGGCGGCGACGTTGGCATCGGCTCCGTTCGCGAGCCGACAGAATCGTCGCGCGGTGCCGGTCCACCCTCCGGTTCTGCAGCGGGCGGAGCCGTCGCGTCGCCGACACTGCGATGGTCGGCACGCGAGTCATCAGGACCGCGCTCATCTGCAGACCGATCGTCAGCACCTCGCTCATCTGCGTAGTCCTCGTCTGCATTTTCCTCGTCTGCATTGTCCTCGTCCGGGACTGCACCACTCAACGCTTCGTCGACGCGATCGACGATCTCGGCAACCACCCGGTCCACGAGTGCGCCCAGCGGATCGCCCGCCTCCCTGGCGGGTGCATCTTCTCTTCGGCGTGGATCCGACGAATCCGTCCCGCCGTGGGCCTTGGGTGCGCCGGTGATCGGATCCGCATTCCCCGGCGCGTCGATGGCTGCCGGTTCCGCAGGAGCAGGTTGCGTGGCGGCAGGCGGTGACCACGGGCCGTAGGACGGTGGCCACGGATCGGAAACCGCTGGCCCGGTTGCGATCATCCAACGACGCTCGTCGAGATCTCCGAACGACAAGTCGTGTACTCCGCCCACACCCTCGACCAGCAACGCCATGCTGTCTCTCACAGCCGTGTCCGTCGCTGCGCACGCGTCGAGCACAGCATCGCAGGTGGCCTTCATTCTCGGGACGAACTGCTGGGCGATCCAGTCCCTGCATTGCTGTCCCGCCTCGGCCGCGAACTCGTCCGATACGTCTGTACTACGCGCGCGTTCGGCCAGCTCCTCGAATGCTGTCGCCAACCGAGGAAACACCGACCCTCGATCGATCGGAACGCATTCGATTCCCGACGCGAGCACGATGGCGTCGATCTCGTCGGCGCTCTTCCCGTCCACGGCCTCGATGTCGAGACTCCCGACCAGTTCTGCCTTGTCGGTGACCGCGTCGCGAAGAACATCGACGCACGCGGACATCGTTTGGTGGGCACCCTCGATCGATGTCAGGAACTCGGCCACTGCCTGCTCTTCGGACGAGAGATAGGTCTGTACGGCGTCGCCTGCCTCGCCGAACCACCGCATCTGCAGAACTCGGCGCAATTGGACCTGTTCTTCGTGTTGATCGCCGAGTGTCACCGTCAACGCTTCGAGGGCGTCAGCATCTCGGCTCAGCGCACCGAGATTCAAGCCACGTTGCTCGTCGTACCTCGCGCAGACCTGCTCGTACGTCGGGAACTCCTGACTGCTCCGTACCCGTGCGACGAGTGGCAGGAAGCGCTCGAAGTACAGCAGCCCCATCGCCTTCGCATCGAGTATTTCGTCTATGGACGAGCTCTGCCCCGGCGACACGGAAGGAGTAGTCATCGAGGCGACTCGATAGCGTCCGCTGTGCTGTCGTCCTGGCCTTCGTAGTCGTCGATAGCAGCGAAGATCGCATCGGAGACGTCCTCGACCGAGGTCCTCCACGATTCGACAGCCCGTGCGAGGCCATGGTGAGCCTCGGTGTACGCAGAGCCGAGGTCGCCGTAGTTCCGTCCGGCTCCCGCCGCACCGAAGCCGGGTTCGGCCAGCGTCTCTGTCGCGTCGGCGAGTGCGTCTGCCGATACCGCCAAGGCTTCTGCAACGCTGCGAACGCGGACCGCGTCCACCCAGAATCCCTCACTCATACGTCCCCGTCTCGCCCTCGATGTGCCCCTTTCTCACTATGACGTGCGCCGACGCACATCGGTTCCCCAGCGAGCGGTAACGTCCCGATGTGAAATGTCAGTAACAGGTACCTGAAGTAGCTGCACCAGCTGCTCACCGAACGAGGAGTCCTATGCACATCGGAACGATGCTGAACTACAGCGGTGGCTTCAACGAGACCGTTGCCGAGGTCGCCGAGCTGGAGAAGGCAGGTCTCGACATCATTTTCGTGCCCGAGGCCTACTCGTTCGACGCCGTCAGCCAACTCGGGTTCCTCGCCGCAAAGACGAGCACGATCAAGATCGCGTCCGGCATCTTTCAGATCTACACCAGGACACCGTCACTGACCGCCATGACCGCCGCCGGTCTCGACTACGTATCGGACGGCCGTTTCGTACTCGGGCTCGGCGCATCCGGGCCGCAGGTCGTCGAAGGCTTTCACGGCGTCAAATATGACGCACCGATCGCCCGAACCCGCGAGGTCATCGAGATCTGCCGTCAGGTCTGGCGTCGCGAGAAGGTGCAGTACCAGGGCAAGCACTACCAGATTCCCCTGCCGGCCGACCAGGGCACCGGCCTCGGTAAACCCCTCAAGCTGATCAATCACCCTGTGCGCGATCGTATTCCAGTGGTCATTGCAGCTCTGGGACCCAAGAACGTCGAGCTCACTGCCGAGATCGCCGAGGGCTGGCAGCCCATCTTCTACTTCCCCGAGAAGGCAGCCGACGTCTGGGGTGAATCGCTTGCAGCGGGCAAGGCCAAGCGTGATCCGTCGCTCGGCGAACTACAGGTGTTCGCAAGTCCCACCCTGGCCATCGGCGAGGACGCCGAGAAGTACCTACCCTGGGTCAAGCCACACCTTGCGCTGTACATCGGCGGCATGGGTGCCAAGGGCAAGAACTTCTACAATTCGCTGGCTCAGCGTTACGGCTACGAGGCCGAAGCCGAGAAGATCCAGGATCTGTATCTCGCGGGCAAGAAAGAAGAAGCGGCCGCTGCGGTCCCCGACGAACTGGCTCGCGCAGTGAACCTGATCGGCCCGGAAAGCTACGTCAAGGAGCGGGTCGCTGCCTTCGCCGAAGCGGGCGTCACCACTCTCAACGTCGCGCCGCTGGCCGAGAACACCGCGGGACGCGTCGCGCAGTTGACAGCGCTGCGCGAACTCACCGCCTGAGACCTCAGACCGATGCGACCCGGCCCGCGAGCTCTTCTGCGAGCCGGGTCGCCACGTCCAGCTCGGACGCCTCGACCATCACTCGCACCAGCTGCTCGGTACCGCTGGGCCGCAACAGAACTCGGCCCGACTCGCCGAGTTCGCGCTCGGCCACGGCGACGGCGTCCGATACCGACGGGGCCGACGCCACTGCTGCTTTGTCCGTCACTCGCACGTTGATGAGCACCTGCGGCAGGGTCCGCATCGCCGACGCCAGGTCCGCGAGACTGCTGCCGGTCTGCGCCATCCGTTCCATCAGTCGCAGCGCAGTCGCGATGCCGTCGCCCGTGGTGCCGACGGCAGGAAGAACCACGTGTCCGCTCTGCTCACCGCCCAACGCGAATCCACCACGACGCAATTCCTCGAGCACGTAGCGATCTCCGACTGCCGTGGTGCGCAACGTGATTCCGGCTTCACGCATCGCAATGTGCAGACCCAGATTGCTCATGACCGTGGCCACCAAGGTGTTGTCGGTCAATTGATTCGCGTCACGCATGGCAATGGCCAGCACGGCCATGATCGCGTCCCCGTCCACCACCGCACCGGACGCATCGACCGCAAGGCAGCGGTCCGCGTCACCGTCGTGCGCGATTCCGAGGTCCGCCCCGTGTTCGACGACGGCCTTCTGCAGGCCTTCCAGATGAGTGGAACCGCAGCCGTCGTTGATGTTGAGTCCATTGGGCTCGGCATTGATGGCCACGACCGTCGCGCCGGCCCGGCGATAGATCTCGGGCCCGACGACCGAGGCCGCGCCGTGCGAGCAGTCGACCACGACCTTGACACCGTCGAGTCGATGCGAAACCGACGCAGCCAGGTGCTCGATGTACCGGGTGGCCGCGTCTCGGGCGAGCTCGATTCGACCGATCGCGGCACCGGTCGCGTCCAGCGGGCGTTCGTCGCTTCCGGTGCCGTCGCCGAGCGCGGCCTCGATGCGGTCTTCCACGTCGTCGTCCAGCTTGTGCCCGCCCGCAGCAAAGATCTTGATTCCGTTGTCGGGCATCGCATTATGGGACGCCGAGATCATCACCCCGAGCGCTGCGCCGTATTCGGCGGTCAGGTAGGCAAGCGCAGGCGTGGGTAGGACCCCTACGTCGATCACGTCGACACCCGAGGCGGAGAGCCCGGCCGACACGGCGGCACCCAGCATTGCTCCGCTGATGCGGGGATCGCGACCTACGACCGCCACGCGCCTGTCGCCGTCGACGTTCGGTGCCAACACGGTGGCCGCAGCTCGTGCGATCTGCAATGCCAGCTCGGCGGTCAGAAGCCCGCCCGCCAGTCCCCGGACCCCGTCGGTGCCGAACAATCGCGCCATGAAACAAGAACTCCTTCGAGCGGAGAGAATGTCGTGGGAAATGCCTCGAGGGCAGGCGTCCGATACTGCGGGAGGCCTGCCCTCGAGGATGAAACGGGTGAGACGCGTCAGCGCTTGGAGTACTGCGACGCCTTACGGGCCTTCTTCAGGCCGTACTTCTTACGCTCGACTGCACGGGCGTCACGGGTGAGGAAGCCGGCTGCCTTGAGCGCCGGACGATCATCAGGAGTGAGCTCGATCAGTGCGCGCGAGATGGCCAAGCGCAATGCGCCTGCCTGTCCCGACGGTCCGCCGCCGTGCAGCAGCGCGACGATGTCGAAGGACTCTGCGCGATCGACGAGGACCAGAGGAGCCTTGATCAGCTGCTGGTGCACCTTGTTGGGGAAGTAATCCTCGAGGGTGCGGCCGTTGAGCTTGAATCCGCCGGAGCCCGAGGACATCCGGACACGAGCGACGGCTTCCTTACGGCGACCGACGGTCTGGATCGGGCGGTCGAACACGATCGGGGCCGGAGCAGCAGCAGCGGCTTCGATGTCCGAGGTCACCTCGGGCTCTTCGACGGCCACGAACTCGTCGGCGGCGATCTCTTCGATGTTCTCCTGCGACGTCACGTCATTTCCCTCCGGCGCCGTCACTGGGACACCTGCTTGATCTCGAACGGAACGGGCTGCTGGGCGGCGTGCGGGTGGTTCGGGCCCGCGTAGACCTTCAGCTTGCTCGCGATGGCATTACCGAGCTTGTTCTTGGGGATCATGCCGACGACGGCCTTCTCCACGAGACGATCGGGATTGTTCTCGAGCACCTGGCGAGTCGAGCGCGACTTCAGACCGCCCGGGTGGCCGGAGTGGTGGTGGTGGAACTTGCCGTCGAGCTTGTTGCCGCTGATGGCAACCTTCTCGGCGTTGATGATGACGACGAAGTCGCCACCGTCGACGTTGGGTGCGTAGGTGGGCTTGTGCTTACCGCGGAGCAGAGTCGCGGCCTGGACGGCGAGGCGTCCCAGCACGACGTCCGTGGCGTCGATCACATGCCACGTCCGGGTGGTGTCCCCGGCCTTCGGGGCGTAAGTAGACACAGAAAATTCCTGTCTTCATGATGTCGCTGCTGGCCAAGACGAGTGGATGCCCTCGGCGGCCAGTTGAGACCCGAGGACAAGAGCTCGACCCGCGCTCGAAAGCGCGGCGAGCCCATACACGCCAACGGGAGACGATACCGGCAGTGGTCCCCCAGGTCAAAACGCCTCAGCGCAGACGAACGCACTGCACGCACCGGCGGGCGGCCGGCAGCGCCTCGAGCCTGATCGCCGGAATCGCGGTGCCACACCGGTCACAGACACCGTACGTCCCGGCGGCGAGCCGCGCAGCAGCCGCGTCGAGCTCGCGTAGCTCGGATTCCGCATCGCCGATCAGGGCCGCGATCTTCGCTCGCTCGAACGCGATCGTCGATCCTTCCGGATCGTGCTCGTCGTCGTCGGTGGTCCAGCGCGATCCTTCGATCACCGATGCCAATTCTTCCCGCAGAGATTGGAGTCGATGTTCGGAGCGAGACCACTCGGCCTCGAGTGCTCCCCCGAACTCCGTCATCGCTCCAGTAGACCCCGAGGTGAGCTCGGATGCCCCGGAAACGGCATCTGCCCCGACCGAGCTTTCGGTCGGGGCAGACATGGTCCGCGAAATCGTCAGCGAGCCATTCGCGCCTTGTTGGCCATCTCGACGCCGTGCATGGTCTCGCCACCGGTTCGGGCGGCCGCAACGAGGCTCGACAAGATGAGATTGAGTTCGTCGGATGCAGAGTTCCACTGGCGCTGCAGCTCGTAGTAGGACGTCATCGCGTCACCCTCCCACGATTCGTAGAGCCGCTTCGCAGTGCTGTCCACGTCCCCGAGGAGGTCCTTGGTCACGTTCGCCTGCTTGTTCATCGCCTCGGTCAACGCCGCGATCTGCGCGAAGTCGTATTTCATGTCGGATCATTCTCCTTGGTCGAGCTCGGTTGTATGGGTTTGCCTCGTGGTCACCGGATGCGACGGTCTACTTGAAAGAGGACAGGCCCGAGCCGAGGGACCCGGCCACCTGGTTGACGGCCGACACGTTGTCGTCGTCGGCGTCGGAGTAGCCGTGGCCGTTGGTCTTGATGTCCGCGGAGATCTGTTCCAGTGCGCTGCGCATCTTCTGCGCGCTGGTGTCCCACTGCGCCATGACGTCCTGAAACGATTTGCCCGCCTTGCCGACCCAGGCTTCGGCGGTCTGTTCGACGATGGAGCGAACCGCCGAATTGGAGGCGTTGATCGACGCGCTCAGCCCCTCGATCGTGGCTCCGGCAGCGACGAGCTCCTGCGGTGTGACTGTGACGCCGTTCGACGAACCCGTAGATTCCGGTCCCCCTGGATATCCCACTTCGACTCCTTGTACTCGTTACTCGAATCACGCGAACCCGCGGCGCACGTGCTGTTCGACCGAGAGGCCGTGATCGGCCTGCTCACTCCCCTACATCTCCTTGGACGCAGCAACCCCTCGTTTCGGTTCCGGTTGCACGCGAGAAACTCTGGTCCGTCATCTCGTGGCCGGGACGATCTCCAGGCTTTGGGTCGCCTGGTCGCATTCGGCGTCGATCACGGCCGAATCGACGCCCTCGAATTGGCAACCGATACTGACCTGCAGATCGGACTCGACGAACACGCGCCAGAGCACGGTCGAGTCGTCGACGGGTGTCTCGGTGTAGGCGATCCCGACCCGACCACCGAAATCACGGACGGCTTCGAGCGATCCGATCGTCGATTGCGGGCCGCGGGCATCGACTGCCGACCGAAGCTCGGCAGCTACCTGTTCCTGAGTCGAACCCGGCGTCAGGTCCGCCACCGTGACGACGATGCGTCGTTCCGGAGGTGTCGGCGGAATCAACACCATGCGGTCCGGGTCGTCCAGCCTCGCCCAGGTGGCCGGCAGCCGCATCGACGCCCGTCCCGATACGAACGTCACCGTTCGGACCGGCGGAGGTGCCTCCGTCGACTCCGCCGTCGACTCCGCCGTCGATTGCGCCGACTGTTGTCCATCGGCGGGAGGCGTCGACGCACTGCTGCTCGGCGCAACGGCCGGCGAAAAGGGCTGTGCCACCGCGGTGTCGATCTCATCCGACGACACAGAAGTGAAATACACACCTACACAGACCGATACGACGGCGACCGTGGCAACGGCCGCGACTGCGATCGAAGACGAGAACGGATTCCGTCGAGGAGGCACCACCGTGACGTCGTCGAGCCATGCCGCCGACCGAGTCGTCGCGGCGGGAACCGACGGTGCCGGTTCGAGATCCGCCCCGGCCCGCCTGTACAGCGACCTCGCGACATCGAGTCCGGTCAGCCACCTCGTGTGGCGATCGAAGACGGGGTCCGCTCCGCCATTGATCGACGCCACCACGAACACCGCGTCCGGGCAGGGTGAGACCGACGAACGAACGTAGTCACCGACCGCTCGACGCCAATCATCGTCATCGCCGGCACCGAAGCGGACGACGGCGCCGGTGTCACCACCGTGCAACCCCGATGCGTCGACGACGAACACGGACGTGTCGAGCGCACCCACTTCGACGACGACCGCGGCAGTCGGCGCGCGTTCACCCGAAGTCTCGATCGCGGCTGCGGCCGTTTCCACGAGCACGACCTCGTTCGCCGACGCCGCGAACGTTGTGCGCAGGACAGCCGTGCGCTCGTCACCCCAGGCGGACGGATATGCGATCTCGAGTACGTCGAGTCGGTCGTGCACCCCGGCGCTCTGCAGTGCCGCCCACACGATTCCGTGCAGCACTTCGCCTCGGTTCCACACCGAGGCTCCCACTGCGATGTACGGGTCGTCGATACACAGCAGAGGAGGTATCTCGCCCGCTACGTCGTGTCGACCGAACACGAGACGGCCACCCTCTGCCGTGGCGAATGCCGACCCGGTGTGCTCTCTCGGCCCTTCGAGCGGGTTGCTCGTGGCGACGACCGAGACCTCGGTGTACCCCAGATGTACTGCCGCATAGCGCCACGAGTCGGTCAACTGGAATGCCCGAGTTGAACGAGAGCCTGACCCGATCGATCGACGAACACACCTCGTCCGGGCGGCATTCCGCTCGGCCGTACCGTCCCGAGCAGGTTCCCCTCGTCGCGGTTACCGCTCATCACCAGACCCGGCGTCACCAGATCCCGCAGCCGTCCGATGACCGGGTCGAACAACGCCCGGCCGGCACCGCCCGAGCGACGCGCCACAACGAGGTGCAGCCCGATGTCTCGTGCGTGCGGCAGGTGTTCCACCAACGGTGCCAACGGGTTTCCCGACGACGTGGCCACCAGGTCGTAGTCGTCGACGATGACGAACACCTCGGGTCCGTCCCACCAAGATCGGTCGCGAAGCTGTTGTTGGGTCACATCGGATCCGGGCATGCGGTCGCTCATACGACCGGCGAGATCGACGATCATGCTGGTCAAGGCCGCCTGTGAGGCTGCGTAGCCGGCAAGATGATCGGAATCGACTGTACCGAGCAGCGTTCTGCGATAGTCGGCAACGATGATCTTGACCCGATCGGACGAATTGGCCTGGGCCAGTGAGCGACAGATACCGCGCAACAGGGACGTCTTGCCGCACTCACTGTCACCGAACACCACGAAGTGCGGATTCTCTGCAAAATCGAGCACCACCGGTGCCAACTCGGCCTCGTCGATTCCGATGGGAACTCCGAGTTCGGGAGTGCCGCCACGGCTTCGAGGCCACGCATCGCCGAGCTGGGCGAGAATTGCCGACCGATCGAGCATCTCGGGCAGCATCCGCACCGGCGGCGCTGGGGTTCCCGTGGACGCGGCGGCGATTGCAGCGACCGATTCACCGACAGCACGGGACAGATCGTCGACGGACGCGCGCTGGTCCACTCGAGGAAGGGCAATCGACATGTGCAGCCCTTCCCTGGTCATTCCTCGCCCGGGCCGACCTTCCGGCACGCTCGCCGCCTTCGCACGCCCGATGTCCGAATCGGACGAATCGCCGAGCCGCAATTCCAACCGGGTGCCGATCAGATCTTTCGTCGCAGGCCGAACTTCGGCCCATCGCGACGCAGTGAGGACGAGATGCAGACCGAAGGCAAGGCCCTGGGTGGCCAGCGTCGCGATCGACTGTTCCAGGCTCTCGAAGTCGGACCGGATGGACGGCCACCCGTCGATGACGAGAAAGACGTCCCCGAAGCGATCGACGGGGTCGACGGGTTGCGTGGCACGGCGACGCCGAAACTCGGCCATCGAATCGATTCCTCGATCACGAAAGGTCTTCTCTCGCTGTCGCACCACGCTCGCAACCTCGGCCACGGTCCGCCGAACTCGATCGACGTCCAGCCTGTTGGCCACCGATCCGACGTGCGGCAGACCGGCCAGACCGGCCAGTGTTCCGCCACCGAAATCCAAGCAGTAGAACTGAATCTGCGCCGGTGAGTGCGTCATGGCCAGCGCCAGGATCAATGATCGCAGTGCCGTCGACTTGCCCGATTGCGGCGCTCCGACGATAGCAACGTGACCTGCTGCGCCCGAGAGATCGACGGTCAGCAGATCGCGACGCTGGTCGAAAGGCCGGTCGATGATGCCGATCGGGGCACGCAGAGTGGTCCGCGGATCGAGGCGATCGGTCAGGACCGACCGGGGCAGCAGCTGAGTCAACGTGGGGGCGGTGTCGAGCGGTGGCAACCACACTTCGTGGGCCGGCGTCCCGCGCCCGCGGATTCTTCCGACGACCACATCGAGCACCGTGTCACCGGTGGTGTCGACCGGCTCCGGTTCGTCCACCGGTACCTCTGCGGCCGCGATACGACCCACATCGACGGAATCGAGTGGCACCGCATAGGCGGTGAAGGGCCTCGGTCTGACGTCGGCTCCCAGCACGGCTCGCGCGCCGGAACTCGCGCGCGGTGGTGTGTAGGGACCGGAGACGTACGCGGCAGCGAACCTGACGATTTCGGATGAATCGCACTTGAGGTAGCCCGCACCGGGTTGCGCAGGAAGGTGGTAGGCGTCGGGAACGCCGAGCACCGAGCGAGACTCGTTCGCGGAGAACGTCTTCAGGCCGATGCGGTAGGACAAGTGACTGTCCAGTCCGCGCAGCTTACCCTCTTCCAGTCTTTGGCTGGCGAGGAGCAAGTGCATGTGCAGGGACCGTCCGAGCCTGCCGATCGCCACGAACAACTCGGCGAATTCCGGCTGCTGACTGAGCAACTCGGAGAATTCGTCGACCACCACGAACAGAGCGGGCATCGGTGCCAGATCCGCGCCCGCGGCGCGCGCCTTCTCGTAGTCGGTGACGTTCGCGAAGTTTCCGGCCGAGCGCAACAACTCCTGCCGGCGGTTCATCTCGCCGGCCAAGGCGTCGCGCATGCGGTCCACCAAGGCCAAATCTTCCGAGAGGTTGGTGATCACCGCGGCGACGTGGGGTGCGGACTCGAGGCCCGCGAACGTCGCGCCACCCTTGAAGTCGACGAGCACCAAGTTCAATTGCTCGGGCGAATGTGTCGCCACCAATCCGAGCACCAACGTACGCAGGAACTCCGATTTCCCGGAACCCGTTGCACCGATGCACAATCCGTGCGGACCCATACCGTTCTCGGCCGACTCCTTCAAGTCGATCTCCACTGCGCTACCGTCGGGCGCAACACCTATCGGCACCCGCAGCCTGTCGCGGCCGCGACGCATCGTCCAGGCCCGGTCGGTGTCGAGAGCACCCACATCGGCGATACCCACCAGACTGTTCCATCCCGAGACTCGGATCCCGTCGTCGTCCACGGCATCGACCACCGACGACGCGGACGGAGCGCGAAACGGCGACAGGCGTCGCGCAACGGCGTCCGCCTGAGTGGTACTCATCGAATCTGCGACGGCGAACACCTCGACCGTGGTCCCGCTCACCGCGCCGATCGATCCGTTCTCGGCGAACAACTGAAGACCGCGTGATGCAGCGAGTCGGGGGCAAAGACCGGACAAGTCGATGATCGTCACGGAATCCAGGCCGGTATCGGTGAGATCGGTCGACCGGTTGTCGAGAAGTCCGCCGTCCACCACGATCACCAACTGGACGACACCGGCAACCGGGATCACCCCGCGGGCGAACCGGTTTCTCAGTGCGAGGACATCGCCCAGCGCACCCTCGAGTTCGAGGACGCTCCCGAAGATCATCCGAGACGAGCCGGCGACATCACGCATCGCGTCGTGCTGAGTGTGTGGAAGCCACTTCGTCCACTCCCACTGTGCCACCGTGTCCGGACCGCACACTATCGCGAGCGCAACATGGTCGGGACCGTGGAAGCTGCACAGAGAGGCCAACATTGCGCGCACCATCGCTCGGGCACAGTCGCGATCACCTGTGATCGACAGCGCTGCGAACCCCCTCAGCGATACCGCGGTAGGCAGTGCAGACACCACCGAGTGAGCCCGAACGAAGCGGCGCAGCGACACCGCCGAGACTGGCTCGAGCTCCTCCACGGGCCCTGTCTCGGGCGGCACGAGACGGGTGGCCAGTCTTTGGTCACCGCAGCCGACGCGGACGTGAGCGAAATCGGGATCCGATTGCCGCCGTTCCCACATCCGATCCGTACCGGCAACCGACCACAGAGTCTCGGGTGCCGGGTGGCTCCATTCGAGGGCCTTACGCTGCGCACGTTCGGTATCGGCGACGTCGCGACGCAGCTGATCGAGATATCGAAGGTAGTCCTTGCGGTCCTCGTTCGCCTCGGCGGTCCGTGCCCCACCGGACTTGCCGCCGCCCGCCAGCATTCCCACCATCGACATCAGCATCATGGCGGGAAACATCAGCATCATCGGATTGGCTGCCGCACCCGAGGTGAACATCAGCGCGACCATCCCGACCATCGCAGCGACCATCACCAACGGCATCAACTTCATCAGCAGGTTGCCGGGAACCGCGCGCGGAATCGCGGGTGGCGGCTGAAGATCCAGCTCACCGCCCGGCGACCGCGGCACTTGTCTGCGCGCACCGCGAACGAAGCGCACGGTACTCATCGATCCGCCCCCACGGCTGCGCCCCCACAACTGCACTCGCTGCGACCTCCCCCCGAGGCCACGTGGACGACAGGCTAACGCATGAAAGATCGAGTGGTCCACGCTTGCGCGATTTCGCACCGCCGAAGGGGCTGAACTGCGCGTCGAGGACTCGAGAAATAGAACACCGCACGACACCGTTGCAGTAGAAGCGGCTTCTCTTGCCGCACGCTCGACGAACGAAAGGCTGGCTCCTACCGTGTCCGTACCCCTGTCCATCCTCGATCTCGCACACGTGGCCGAGGGCGAATCAGTCCGCGACAGCTTCGACGCGAGCGTCACGCTCGCTCAGCACGCCGAGAACTGGGGGTACCGACGCATCTGGTACGCCGAGCACCACAACATGAAGACGATCGCATCGTCCGCCACGTCGGTACTCATTGCCCACGTCGCTGCCCACACCGAAAAGATCCGGCTCGGCTCCGGCGGCATCATGCTCCCCAATCACGCGCCGCTGACCATCGCAGAGCAATTCGGCACGCTGGCGACCCTGTACCCGGGCCGGATCGACCTGGGCCTGGGCCGCGCCCCAGGAAGCGATCAGGTGACCATGCGCGCGATGCGCCGTAATCCCGAGTCCGCCGATCGTTTTCCTCAAGACGTCCAGGAATTGCAGGGATACCTGTCGACCGAGTCGTTGGTACCCGGTGTGAGCGCCACGCCCGGTGCCGGCACCGAAGTGCCGCTCTACATTCTGGGATCGTCACTGTTCGGTGCTCAACTCGCTGCTGCACTCGGATTGCCTTTCGCCTTCGCCTCGCACTTCGCACCCGATGCGCTCGAACAGGCTGTCACGATCTACCGACGGGATTTCCGGCCGTCGGCACAGCTGGCCGAGCCGCACCTTATCGTCGGTGTCAACGTGATCGCGGCCGATACGCTCGCCGATGCGCAGGCGCAGTTCCTCCGCACCAAGCGAAGCCGAGTCAGCCTTCTGCTCGGCCGCGGCCGGACCTTCACCGACGAAGAAGCCGACATGGTTCTCGAAGCGCCCGCCGGACAACAGATCACGAAGATGACCAAATACTCGGCAGTCGGTACGCCGGACATGGTCAAGGATTATCTCGATCGATTCGCCGAGCGCACGGGTGCCGACGAGCTGATCGTCGCCTCCGGGATGTCCGACCGCGCATCCTGGCTCCGCTCCTTCGAGTTGCTGGCACAGGTGAGCAACCTCGTTCCGGCATGACGCCGACGTCCTCGGCGAGCGGCGCAACGGGCCGTTGCGTGTCATCGTGATGTCGTAAGGTGTGCACGCAGATGCACGGTGGGGCGGGCATCTGCACACCAACAGCAGGCATCCGGGGGGATCTTCATGACACGCGCCGACATCCGTCCATCGGTCGGCCCACTGCCGTCGACCACCGCACCAGAGGTGAACCGTCGAGCATCGGGTACTCATCCGGTGTTCGCGCAGGAAGTGTGCCGGGTGACGGTATTGGCCCGATCCACTCAGGTGGACATGGCGCTGCCTGTCGACGTTCCGGTCTCCCTGCTGGTCCCGGGAATCATCGACATGATTGCCGGAGTGGAGCCTGCGGAACGACCCCGAAGAGCCGGAGTGGAGCCTGCGGAACGACGCGGGTTGCACGGTGTGGAGCCTGCGGAACGACCCCGAAGAGCCGGAGTGGAGCCTGCGGAACGACCCCGAAGAGCCGGAGTGGAGCCTGCGGAACGACCCCGAAGAGCCGGTGTGGAGCCTGCGGAACCTAGCTCGAGGTCTGGGGATCCCGGGTCCGAGGGCATGCCCGTGGCGTGGACGCTTGCGCGTATCGGCCGGCCTCCGCTGGCACCGACGGCGACGTTGGCCGAGCTGTCGGTCCGCGACGGTGAGTTACTCGTCTTGGGCGTCGCCGATCGGCCTGTGCCGGTTCCGCTGTTCGACGATTTGATGTATTCCGTTGCCAGCGCGGGCAGTGACGACGTGCCGCACTGGACTGCGAACACTGCGCGCACCGTGGGTTCGGTCATCACCGCAGCGATGGTGTTGTTGGCGTGCGCAGTGGTGTTGCGCGCGCCGATCAGCGCGGGCGCCGAGAACGTCGGCGATCTCGTGGCAGGACTGGCGGTGATCACCGTGTCGATTCTCTTCGCGATCGCAGGGGTGATTCTGGGGCGGGTGTATCGGCAGGACGCGGTGGCGGTGCTGTTGGGCGGGTGCGCCGTTGCGCTGATGTTCACCGGCGGAACTCTGCTCGTGCCTGGACAGTTCGGTGCGGCGCAGGTGATGTTGGGTTCGGCCATGGCTGGCGCCACTGCCTTGCTGTCCCTGCGCATCGGCGGAACCGGCTTCGCGTTGTTCACCGCCGCTGTCGTGCTGGCGTTGCTGACGTTCCTCGCGGCGGTGTGCACGCTGTTCACCACGCTTCCGCAACCGTCGATCGGTACCGCAGCGGCCCTCATCGGTCTCGCGGGAATTGCTTTTTCCGCGCGCGTGTCGATGATGCAGGCCAAACTACCGCTCCCACCGGTTCCCACTGCGGGTGCACCGTTGGACACCGTGGAGGAAGCCGAACTCGACGCGATCTCGTTCGAGGATCTGCAGGAGTCCGCAGCGCGAGCCAGAAAATACCTGACCGGTCTGCTGATGGCGTTCACCGTCGTCGTCGTCGCGGGTGTGCTCGCTGCAGCGGCCGACGAGACCGGCGGCACCCAGTGGCCTGCAATTGCGCTCGCGGCCCTGTGCGCTCTCGTCCTGCTACTGCGCGGTCGCACGTATGCAGTTGTGGCACATGCTGTTCCGCTGGTCGCAGGCGGAACGACCATCGGTCTGTCACTGCTCGTCGGCGCAGTGATCGCGCTGCCCGAACACGGACTCACGTTGTTCGGAGTGACCGTGGCCGGAGCCGCGACGGCATCGATCTTCGGCGCATTCGTGCCGACAAGGACCTACTCGCCCGTGATGCGCCGATCGGCCGAGCTTCTCGAGTACGCCGTCATTGCCCTGGTCATCCCGATCGCCGTGTGGGTGTGTGGGCTGTACAGCGTCGTCCGCGGTCTGTGACGCCGCGTATGCGGCACACCATCGCCCTCGCTGTGCTGACCACTCTGGCTGTGTTGTCGAACGCAGTTTTCGGCTTGTCTCCAGCTCGTGCCGAACGCCCCGTGATCGATCCCGCTCAATTACCCGAACCGAGCGCTCCCGCCCCGCTCGAGCCCACGGAGCAGAAGAACGCCTGCACCCTTCCGTCCGAGACATCCGACGCGCAAGAAGTGCCGACCGCACAGAAGGCGCTCGACTTCGCTTCGGTCTGGCCCATCACCCGCGGTGCCGGTCAGCTGGTTGCCGTCATCGACACCGGCGTCACGGCGCATCCGCGGTTGCCCGGCCTGATTCCGGGTGGCGACTACGTCAGTGCGGGCGACGGATTGTTCGACTGCGATGCGCACGGCACCATGGTCGCAGGTCTGATCGCCGCGCAGACCTCGCCGGGCAGCGGATTTGCCGGCGGCGCGCCGGACGCACGCATTCTGTCGATTCGCCAGTCCAGCAATGTGTTTCAAATTTTCGACAACCGCCCCGAGGAGGAGAAGTCCGCCGAACCGGAGAACGCCGCGGGCTACGGGAACGTGCGCACGATGGCCATGGCAATCAGAACCGCGGTGGACTCCGGGGCATCGGTCATCAACATATCGGAGGTGGCCTGCGTACCCGCCGGAGGCGGTGTGGCCGATGGTTCGCTCGGGGCCGCGGTGCAGTACGCCGTCCGTGAGATGAACAGAGTCGTCGTTGCCGCAGCGGGCAACCTGGGCAGCGCAGCCTGCCAGGCGCAGAATCCGCGCACCGACCCCCTTCGGCCCGACGCAGATCCATGGAACGGCTTTGCAACGATCGCGACCCCGGCCTGGTTCGACGACGTTCTCACGGTCGGTTCTGTCGAAGCGGATGGCACGCCGTCCTCGTTCAGTCTCGCGGGTCCATGGGTCGACGTCGCCGCACCGGGCTCGAACATGACGTCGCTCTCGCCGACGGGCAGCGGATTGGCGAACGGCACTGCGGGCAACGACGGCGTAAACCCTATGTCCGGAACGAGTTTCGCGGCACCGCTGGTAGCTGCCGTCGCTGCTCTGGTGCGTGCCCACCGCCCCGAACTGACGGCGCTCGAAGTGATGGACCGAATCGAGCGAACGGCCCACGCGCCGGCCGAGGGATGGAACCCGTCGGTCGGTCACGGCGTCGTCGATCCACTGGCCGCAGTGACCGATCTCGTGGTGCCGGCTCCCCCGGCCGTGCCTGCCGAGAGTGTCGCTATGAGCGCGCCACTCCCACCCCCTGTACCGGATCATCGCCCGCGGACTATCGCGGCGACAGGTTCGATAATGGTCGCGGTAATTCTGGCGGTCGGTCTGGCGCTGTCGGTACCTCTGCGACGACGGAGTCCGCCGGACTGAGTGTCGCTACTTCGACGGAAGTGCTGCGGCCTGTGGGTCGGGAGCAATCCCGTCGTGCATCGTCAGAGCCTGGCCGCGCCCGAGAGTAGGACCGGTGCCGAGTAGTTGCAGGATCGGCCACGGCGCGGGGGCGGGTGGCCCGAACCCCAGCGCCGACGCGGCTTCGCTACCGTCGATTCCGTAGCGAACCCCGGTGTCGGCCACGAAGAACAAACTGTCCTGACGGGTACTCGATGTCGAGATTCCGGTGCCGCGGACGAACCCGCCGCTGCCCGGTGGCAGGAAGACCTGGTCCACTGCGTCGCCGCCGCCATCGGCTTGAGCCAGGGTGACCGGCTGCGCGCCGGACTCGAGCGGCAGCCCGCGGCCGGCGGACTCCACGAGTCGAGCCGACGGCCCACCGTCGGCCACCGCGAGCGGTTCCCAGGTCAGACAGTTCACGGGCCGCTCACCGATGTCGACGATCACGGGAGTAGTCGGCGGAAAGGTCGAAACCGACAGTCCCACCGATGTTTTCGGCGCAGCGCGGAGAACATCGGGGTTGATCGCCGCGATATCAGGACTTCCCTGCGAGTCGGTGAACTTGATGAGCAGGGCAGCAGTTTCGCTGATTGCTTGAATTCCGTCCTCGAGCACCACGTAGTACTGGACGTCGCGACCGGCGACTTTCACGACCGAACCGATCGGTCGACCGTCGAACGGGAACTGCGCAAGCTCGCCTGCTCGGGGAATGAACGGTGCCGCGACGGCCGGTGCCTGCGGCACCGAATTGAGTAGACCGGCACTCACCGGCGACGGTGTGGCGTCCTCCAACCCGAGTGCACGAACCACTGCCCGATCGGACAGATCGACCGGAGACTTCGTGCCGTCGTGGACGAGGTATGCCATTCCGTTCGAGGTCCACAGAAATGCCTCGTTGTCGGCAAGTGCGGTTGCAGTGTCGCCGTACCGAAGGTCGCCCGCGACGACCGTGGTGGAGGTGACCCCGGCGATCGGATCGAGTGTGTCGCACACAGTCCATAGTTCGGCTCGGCCGTCGGCATCGTGTGGCAGCGCAGACGGTGCACCGGGAATGCCGACCAGCGCTCCGCGGGGCCTGGACGCAAGCTCGGATTCCTTGACCGTCAGCGGGTCGTCGGGCTTGCCGACCACAAGCCTGGCCGACGCGAGATTGAGGACCGGATGGAACACGTCGTCCACCTTCACGAACATGGCAGCCGAATCCTTGCCGACCACGATCGAGGCGTCACCGATCTTGTCCTGCGGCCGAAACAATGCAAGCGCAGCACATCCCGCCAAACCGATACATGCGACGACGACACCGACCAGCAGCGCACGGGACTGCGACTTCATCGGATCGTGCAGCATTCGGGCGTCACGTCTGATCAGAGCATGTTCCATGCGGCGAACGAGAAAGCGGTAGCCGCCAACCTGCCACTTCGTTGTGGGCGTGGACGCCACAGTTCCTCCCCAGGATCGATCGGACCCGATCCCCATTCGGGTCAGGCGACACAGTACAGTTCGTCCGCACACCTCGGCGACCGCATCGGCGGCGATCGATCGGTGTGCACCTTCGGGGGGAGGGTTCGAGATGGCACGTTCGGGTTCGGTGGGGATCGGCCGAATGGCGACGCCTGTCGCAGTGCCCGCGCTCCGGCGCGTGATCATCGCCGAGATCGCTGCCGTAGCAACGTCTCTGGTGCTGCTCGCAGCGCAGGTGCGGCCCCTGTGGGCATTGGTCGCTGCCGCCGCGGTGGCGCTCGTTCCGTTCGCGACCGTTCGTCGCAGACCGATCATCGACTGGTTCCGGGTCCTGTGGAGATTTCTCGCGAACCGCTTCCCCGATATCGGTGTGACGACCGATCACGACGACCTCGCGGGCCGATCCGTCGGTGTTCACTGGCAGCGCAACACGGTCACCTGTGTCATCGAGATCCACCCGCCCCAGCACGTGACGACGGTCCTCGGCAGAGCGAGCGCAGACACGCCGTACTCGGTTCCCATCGAGACGCTGGCGTCGTGTCTGCACCAACACGACATCGTTGTCTCGTCGATCGACATCACCGCACTCGGGTTCCGCAGCTCTCAGGGTCATGCCGCCACCGAGGTGTACGAGAGCCTCATCGGTCCGCTCCCCGCTGTGGCGACGCGGACGGTATGGGTGGCAGTGACTCTCGACGTGCGGGCCAATGCCCGGGCAGTGGAGGCCCGAGGAGGAGATCGGGCGGGGGCGGCACGCACCGCCGTCGTGGCCACGACACGCGTCGCGCGCGCTCTGCAGGCCGAAGGTTCGAACTCGCGACTGCTCTCGAGTGCAGAACTTCGGTCGGCGGTATTGCACCTATGTCGGAGCGTGGGTACGGACGATCTGACCCAGACGTGGACGACGGCACCGTTGCCGGGCGTGTCCAGCGTTGGATTCGGAATCGACTTCAGCTCGACAACTGCCGAGGACATCGCCCTTCTGTGGTCGACTCGGTCTCTGGGAACGACGTTGACTTTCCATCTGGAGCCGACCCGCGATATCGGAAAGCTTCGCGTCAGTGGATCGTGCCGGTTCGCCGCCCGAGCCTCAGTCGCGAAACCTCCCGTCCGCAGAATGACCTCCATGAGCGGAAGCCAACGGGACGGCATGTTCGCACAACTACCGCTGGCCGTACCCGGACTGAAGTTCTTGTCTCCCAACAGAACACTCGACGTTTCGCGGCTCGACGCCTTGCACCTTCCGGTGAGCGGTTGCGGCCAGCTTCTGGGTTCCGACGCAGCCGGACACGGTGTTGCGATGCGACTGTTCGGACCAGGTCTCGTCCGAGTCCGGATTGCCGGGGAACTCTATCTGGCTCAGCAACTACTGTTTCGCGCGATCGCTACCGGAGCCAAGGCACTCGTTCGCACCGACCGTCCGCACGCGTGGAGGTCGCTCGTCGACTCGATAGGTGCCCCCGATCGCCTATCGGTCGACGGCCACACGATCCGTTCACGCTCGTCGTACGACGTGGTTCTGATCGACTTCGCGAACGAATCGGAACCGACCGACCAGCAGGCACTCCCGGGGGTGACCGTCGTGTCGTTGTTCGAGCACGTGCCGCGCGACGACGAAACCGAACGTGCACCGGGCCTGCTGCGCCCGCAATGGGACGTGTCGATAGTTCAACCTCATGCGTCGGGCGATCGGATCCGGGTGCTCTCGGGTCAGCTCGACGTAGAGCTGACCCTGGTGACAATTCCTGAGGAAACGGCGTTCATCGGTCGACCGCGAAGTCTGCGTTCGGCCGTGCGCGCCTGACGGATCCTCAACCTGGATAGTCGCTGTGCTGTCGTGCGTCGCCCACTGCGCCGGCCCACCACTCGACTTGATCGAGTAGTCGCCCCAAGGCGTCGACGGCAGCGGCGTCGTCGATACCACCCTGGTCGTCGAACCGCTTCCGTACACGATGCAGCGATACGGCGTCGCGAACGGACACCATGTGCAATTCCGCAGTGATCTGTCGCAGCTGCTCGGTCGCTCTGATGCCACCGCCGAGCCCTCCGTAGGACACGAAACCCACCGGCTTGGCGCGCCACTCGTACTTCACGGTGTCGAGTGCCGTCTTCAGCGATCCAGGAACGCCGTGGTTGTATTCGGGTGTCACTAGCACGAACGCGTCGCACGCCCCGATCGTCCTGGTGAAGCGCTCGGTGTCGTCGTTCGCGATCAGGCCGGCGGGCAAATCGAAATCGGCCAAGTCCACCTCGACCACCTCGATCGTCGAGCGCTGCGCTGCAACGCTGCGGACCCAGGCCGCGACGGTAGGGCCTACGCGCCCGGCGCGGACGCTACCGACGACGACCGCTAGTAGTATCGGCTGCATCGGTCCGACAGTAGCCCGGGTCGCGATGTGTCAGCCCTCTCCCCCGCAGCATCCGTCGGCCGAAATCGCTGTGCGCGTCTCTCGAGTGGCCAGGTTTCGCGCGGCCAGCATGTCGGACGGCGGATAGTCGACGCGAACCAACGAGAGCCCGTGTGCCGGGGCCACCGTCACCTCGCTGGAGCGTTCACGTCGACTCAGCAGAGAGCGCGCCCAATCCGCTGTGCGACGTCCTTCTCCTACTGCCTGCATGGCACCGACGAGGCTGCGAACCATCGACCAACAGAATGCATCGGCGCTCACGTACGCAGTGAGCCGATCGCCGTCGCGCTCCCAGTCGAAACGCTGCAATTCCCGCACCGTGGTGGCACCCTCGCGCCGCTTGCAGAAAGCCGCGAAGTCGTGCAGCCCCAGCAGCGCCGATGATGCTTCGCGAATCGCCTCCAGGTCGATGGGCCGCGACCAGGACACGACCCCGGCAACATCCAATGGGTCGACTCCGTAGAGCGCTGTGCCGAACCGGTACTCGTAGTGACGGCGGTAGGCAGAGAAACGTGCGTCGAAGTCCGGCGAGACCTCGGTGATGGATCGAACCCGGACGTCCGAGGGCAGGAAGCGCGCCATTCTTCGGATCAGCCGGTCGTGTTCGTCCGGCACACCGACTGCGTCGAAATGTGCCACCTGACCGCTCGCGTGCACACCCGCGTCGGTTCGGCCGGCGACCGTCAGCTCGATCGGCTGGCGAAGCACAGTCGAGAACGCTTCTTCCAGCACTCCGCAGACCGTGCGGATACCCGGTTGTCGTGCCCAGCCCGAGAAGTTCGTGCCGTCGTAGGAGATATCGAGTCGCACACGGACGACCCCGGTGGACCCTGGTGACAGACGCACGAGCCCGTCACCCCTAGGGGTGACGGGCTCGTGCGTGGAACGTTGTTCCTCGGGCACCTGAATCAGGCGTCGTGGGACTTCTGCTGTGACTTGGGCAGCGAGTAACCCGCTGCTTCGGCGTCAGCCTCGGTGGCGAACCAGATCTCGGGAACAGTCGACTCGTAGAAACGACTTCCGGGAGCGTGGTACAGCATCGAGTCGGCGTTGCCCTTGATCGGGAACCCCTCGGGCTGGCTACCATCTTCGAGTACAGCGTGGCTGCCGGCAGCATCCTCGGCGTTGGACGCATGCGCGTCCTTGTCCTCGATACCGTCGACCACTGCGTCGGCGTTGGCGACCTGGGCATCCGTTGCGTCGGCTTCGACAGCCTCGACGACGTTGTCCGCGGACGACTCGGCGGCGGGAGCAGCCTTCGATGCCTTCACGCGACGTGCGCGGTCAGCTTCGTTGGACACCGTCTGCTCGTTGACGAGCTCGATGATGGCCATCGGCGAGTTGTCACCCTTGCGGGGGACGGTCTTGATGATGCGCGTGTAGCCACCGTCGCGATCGGCGAAGAAAGGCCCGATCTCGGCGAAGAGCTTGTGCACGACATCTTTGTTGTTGATCGTCTTGAGAACCTCACGACGATGCGCCAGATCACCCTTTTTGGCGTGGGTGACGAGCTTCTCGGCGTGGGGACGAAGGCGCTTGGCCTTCGACTCGGTGGTGGTGATGCGGCCGTGCTCGAAGAGTGACGTCGCCAGGTTGGCCAGGATGGCCTTCTGGTGCGACGCCGACCCGCCGAGACGGCGGCCCTTGGTGGGCTTGGGCATGATGAATCTCCTAGTAAGAGCTCCAGCGAGCTGATTACAGCTGTTCTGTCTCGGCGTAGTCCTGCTCGGCACCTTCGGTGTCGCTGAAGGAGCCGGCGTCGGTGTCACTCCACGTACCCGTGGTGGCGTCGTAGCCAGGCACGGTGGTCGGATCGAACGACGCGGGGCTGTCCTTGAGAGAGAGGCCGAGCGAATGCAGCTTGACCTTCACCTCGTCGATGGACTTCTGCCCGAAGTTACGGATGTCGAGCAGATCGGACTCGGTACGACCAACCAGCTCACCGACGGTGTGAACACCTTCGCGCTTGAGGCAGTTGTAGGAGCGGACTGTGAGGTCCAGATCCTCGATGGGGAGTCCGAACGAAGCGATGTGATCGGCCTCGGCTGGCGAGGGTCCGATCTCGATGCCTTCTGCTTCGACGTTCAGCTCACGGGCGAGGCCGAAGAGCTCAACCAGGGTCTTGCCCGCCGAAGCGAGCGCGTCCCGCGCGGTGATGGAATTCTTGGTTTCCACATCGAGAACGAGCCGATCGAAGTCGGTGCGCTGTTCGACGCGGGTGGCTTCCACCTTGTAGGTGACCTTGAGCACGGGTGAGTAGATCGAGTCGACCGGAATACGGCCGATCTCGGCACCCGACGCCTTGTTCTGGACGGCGGGGACGTAGCCGCGACCGCGCTCGACGACGAGCTCGATCTCCAACTTGCCCTTGTCGTTCAGGGTCGCAATGTGCAGATCAGGGTTGTTCACCGTCACGCCGGCCGGGGGAACGATGTCGCCTGCGGTGACAGCGCCGGGGCCCTGCTTGCGGACATACATGGTGACCGGTTCGTCTTCTTCGGAGCTCACGACGAGGCCCTTGAGGTTCAGGATGATGTCGGTGACATCTTCCTTCACACCGGGGACCGTAGTGAATTCGTGGAGAACGCCGTCGATACGGATGCTGGTGACAGCAGCGCCGGGGATCGACGAGAGCAGGGTGCGGCGGAGCGAGTTGCCGAGTGTGTAACCGAAGCCGGGCTCGAGCGGCTCGATGACGAATTTCGAGCGGTTGTCGGCGATGACCTCTTCGGTCAGCGTCGGGCGCTGTGAAATGAGCATTGTGTATTCCTCCTGTACGGGCGTCCGCTATTTGACGCCCACGTGTGGAGGCGAAGACGCATGTGAGCCTCGCGGGGAGACTCACATGCGTGCTGCGCCTTACTTCGAGTAGTACTCGACGATGAGCTGCTCCTGGAGCGGCACATCGATCTGTGCGCGCTCCGGCAACCTGTGCACCAGGATGCGAAGACGGTTGGGAACGACCTGCAGCCACGGTGCGACCGGACGATCGCCGTAGCTCTCACGGGCGATCTGGATCGGCAGGGTCTGCGCGGACTTCTCACGGACATCGATGATGTCGTACTGCGAGACGCGGTAGCTGGGAATGTCGACGCGCTTGTTGTTCACCAGGAAGTGACCGTGCGTGACCAGCTGACGGGCCTGACGACGTGTCCGTGCCAGTCCAGCGCGGTAGACGACGTTGTCGAGGCGACTCTCGAGGATGGTCAACAGGTTCTCGCCGGTCTTGCCGACGGTCTTGTTGGCTTCCTTGTAGTACAGACGGAACTGCTTCTCCATGACGCCGTAGGTGAAGCGGGCCTTCTGCTTCTCCTGCAGCTGGAGCAGGTACTCGCTCTCCTTGATACGCGCGCGGCCGTGCTGGCCCGGCGGGTAGGGACGACGCTCGAACGCTTGGTCGCCTCCGACGAGGTCGACGCGCAGACGACGCGACTTGCGGGTGATAGGACCGGTATAACGTGCCATTTTCTAAACCTTTCCTTCCCGCTAGACCCGACGCCGCTTGGGCGGACGGCAGCCGTTGTGCGGCTGAGGGGTGACATCGGAGATGGTGCCGACCTCGAGGCCAGCGGCCTGAAGCGAGCGGATAGCGGTCTCGCGGCCGGAGCCGGGACCCTTGACGAAGACGTCGACCTTCTTGACGCCGTGCTCCTGAGCCTTACGCGCAGCGTTCTCGGCTGCGAGCTGTGCGGCGAACGGAGTCGACTTACGCGAGCCCTTGAAGCCCACGTGTCCCGAGGACGCCCACGAGATGACGTTGCCGGCGGGGTCGGTGATCGACACGATCGTGTTGTTGAACGTGCTCTTGATGTGCGCAGATCCGTGCGGGACGTTCTTCTTGTCCCTGCGACGCGTCTTCTGCGTCTTCTTCGGACCGGTACCGCGTGCTTTGGGGGGCATTACTTCGCCTTCTTCTTGCCGGCAATGGTGCGCTTGGGTCCCTTACGGGTACGCGCATTGGTCTTGGTGCGCTGTCCACGGACGGGCAGACCACGACGGTGGCGAAGACCCTGGTAGCAGCCGATTTCGATCTTGCGTCGGATGTCGGCCTGAACCTCGCGGCGCAGGTCGCCCTCGACCTTGAGGGACTCGTTGATGTAATCGCTGAGCTTGCGCAGATCGTCGTCGCCGAGATCCTTGCTGCGCAGGTCGGCGCTGACGCCGGTTGCTGCGAGAATTTCCTTGGAGCGGGTACGGCCGACGCCGTAGATGTAAGTCAGTGCGATCTCCATGCGCTTTTCGCGCGGCAGATCCACACCTGCGAGACGTGCCATGTGGCATTCCTTTTCTTGTCCGGAGGTCTGCTCCCAGTCCGTCCCCTGTGTCCTTCTCACCGCAGGGGTGACAAGCGTCTTTCAACAAACTCAGTGGGGCCCCGGCCTCCGTGCCGGGGGTATGCCGCAACGCGTGTGTCGCGGTTGGTGCTGGGAGGTCATCTTCTAGCTGTTGCCAAGCCGACGTGCGAAAAGCTCGGTGGTTATCCCTGACGCTGCTTGTGACGCAGGTTGTCGCAGATCACCATGACGCGTCCGTTACGACGAATCACCTTGCACTTTTCGCAGATCTTCTTGACGCTCGGCTGAACCTTCACGTCGTTGATCTCCTGTGTGTAGCTCGGCTCCGCTGCGGACAGCGGTTCCCAGCATGGTTCCCCCCGACCGGACGTGGCCGGGGAAGCTCTTACTTGTAGCGGTAAACGATGCGTCCACGCGTGAGGTCGTAGGGCGAAAGCTCCACGACGACGCGATCCTCGGGAAGGATGCGGATGTAGTGCTGACGCATCTTTCCGCTGATGTGAGCGAGTACCTTGTGGCCGTTCTCGAGCTCAATGCGGAACATCGCATTGGGCAGTGGTTCGACTACTCGGCCCTCTACCTCGATAGCACCGTCTTTCTTGGCCATATCCTCCGCGATCCTGGCTCTCACACCTGGTTGATTGCATCTGTTTCCGTTACCGTGATGCCTACTGACCGGCTCGCGTGAACGAGACGGCGTGTCGCCGGACAGCTCGCGGGCCACTGAGGCACGCAAACATCCGGTACGCAGCACGCACCGTCGGTCAATGTTACCGGCAAAGCCCCGGGTGGCCAAATGGATGCGCTGCGCAGGCCTTGACCTGCGTCGCAGCGCAGCGACCGTACCGATGGTCAAGGCGAACCCGAGATCCTAGGGGCGCAGTGTGAGGATCCGCGGCCCGTCCTCGGTGACAGCAACCGTGTGCTCCCAATGCGCAGAGCGCGACCCGTCGGTCGTGACGACAGTCCATCCGTCTTCCAGGATGTCGGTGTCGTAGGTCCCGAGAGTCAACATCGGCTCGATCGCGAGGGTCGATCCGACCACCAACTCAGGACCCTTGCCCGGCGCACCCTCGTTCGCCAGGAACGGATCCATGTGCATCTCACGGCCGATGCCGTGGCCGCCGTAACCGTCGACGATTCCGTACTTGCGGCCGTGCGCCTTCTCCGCCGCATGGGTTCCGGACTCGATGGCGTGCGACACGTCGGTCAACCGGTTACCGGGAAGCATTGCCGCGATACCGGCTTCCATCGACAGCCTCGTCGCCTCGCTCAGCATCGCATCGGCCTCGATGATGTCTCCGACACCGAATGTCCATGCCGAGTCGCCGTGCCACCCCTCGAGCACGGCACCGCAATCGATCGACACCAGGTCGCCTGCAACCAGAACCTCGTCAGCGGACGGGATGCCGTGCACCACTCGATCGTTCACCGAGGAGCAGATGCTCCCGGTGAAGCCGTGGTAACCCAGAAACGACGGAACTGCCCCGGCATCGCGAATCACGGCTTCGGCAACTCGATCGAGCTCGAGTGTCGACACACCCGGAACCGCTGCGTTTCGCACAGCAACCAACGCAGCACCCACGACCGCGCCGGCGGCCGCCATGGCGTCCAGCTCACCCGCGCTGCGGAACGGAACGACTTTGCGTTTACGGCCGAACGCCATTACTTGCCGTGATCCTCGATGGACTTCAGCGCGCGAGCATTGACCTCGTCTACCTCACCGATGGCGTCGACCGTGACCAGCTCGTCGGCGTAGTAATCGAGCAACGGTGCCGTCTCGTCCCGGTACACCTTGAGGCGGTTACGGATGACGTCCTCTTTGTCGTCCTCACGACCGCGCGCCAGCATCCGTTCGACAACGACGTCCTCGTCTACGACGAACGACAGTACGGCGTCGAGCTTCGCGTTCAGATCGGACAGGATCTCCACGAGTGCTTCGGCCTGACCGACCGAACGCGGAAATCCGTCGAGTAGAAAACCGTTGACAGCGTCGGGCTCGGCGAGGCGACTGCGGACCATGTCGACAGTCAGCTCACTGGGAACCAGATCGCCGGCGTCGAGATACTTCTTCGCTTCCAGCCCGAGCGGCGTCTTCTCCCCGATGTTCGCGCGAAAGAGATCGCCCGTCGAGATGTGCGGCACGCCCAGCTTCTCGGAGAGGAGGACGGCCTGAGTGCCTTTGCCGGCACCGGGGGGACCGAGCAGAACAAGTCTCACTTGAGGAACCCTTCGTAGTTACGCTGCATCAGCTGGCTTTCGATCTGCTTGACGGTGTCCAGGCCGACGCTGACCATGATCAGTACGGCAGTTCCGCCGAACGGAAGGTTCTGGCCTCCGCCCGAGCTGCCGATGTCGAGGAACAGATTCGGAAGCACGGCGATGGTGCCCAGATATATGGAGCCGGGCAACGTGATGCGACTGAGGACGTAGTTCAGGTAATCGGCTGTCGGCTTGCCCGGACGGATGCCAGGAATGAATCCGCCGAACTTCTTCATTTCGTCGGCGCGTTCCTCGGGGTTGAACGTGATCGCCACGTAGAAGTACGTGAAGAAGACGATGAGCCCGAAGAAGATCGCGATATAGACGGGGTTGGCCGGGTTCACCAGGTACTCGTTGATGATGCGCTGCCACCAGCTGGGATCCGCCGCGGTGCTCGCAGAGGTGAGCTGTGCGATCAGATTCGGCAGGTAGAGCAACGAGGAAGCGAAGATCACCGGGATGACACCGGCCTGGTTGACCTTGAGTGGAAGGTAGGTCGAGGAGCCGCCGTACATCTTCCGGCCCACCATGCGCTTGGCGTATTGAACCGGAATACGACGCTGGCCCTGCTCGACGAAGACGACACCGGTGATGATGAGGAACGCTGCGAGGCAGACGAACCCGAACACCAATCCACCGCGGCTCTCGAGGATCGAGTTGCCTTCGGATGGGATACGCGAGGCGATACCGGCGAAGATGAGCAGCGACATTCCGTTGCCGACACCGCGCTCGGTGATGACCTCGCCGAACCACATCACCACAGCTGCGCCGGCAGTCATGACCAGCACGATGATGACGAGGCCGAAGATCGACTGGTCGGCGATGATGTCCTGCTGGCATCCCTGAAGCAGCTGGCCCCGCGAGGCGAGGGCCACCAGGCCGGTCGCCTGCAGGATGGCCAGTGCGATCGACAGGTAGCGCGTGTACTGCGTCATCTTGGCCTGGCCCGACTGACCCTCCTTGCGGAGTTCTTCGAACTTGGGGATGACGACGGTGAGCAGCTGCACGATGATGCTGGCGGTGATGTACGGCATGATGCCGATCGCGAACACCGAGAGCTGAAGGAGCGCTCCACCGGAGAACAGGTTGATCAGCGAGTAGATGCCCGCCGAATCTCCACCGGAGACCTGGTCGATGCATGCTCGGACATTGGCGTAGTCGACACCCGGCGACGGCAGCGTTGCACCGAAGCGATACAGGGCCACCAGACCGAGCGTGAAGAGGATCTTCCGTCTCAGGTCAGGAGTCCTGAGGGCCGACACGAAGGCGGAAAGCAAAGATCCTCCTGGCACGACTGCGTTGACGCCGCAAGTGCTTCACCGAGAGCGACAGGCGCTCCCGTGAGCCTCACGAGCATGGACTGCGGACGACATGCGTCGACCGCATCGATACGAACTTCTCGGAACTCTAGAACTCTAACAGTGCGTATCGAACGGCCCGACGGTCAGTGTTGGACCCTGGCCGTTCGGTCGGCACACACGACATTGCGTGTAGGCAACGATGGCCGCAGCTCAGCTGCGAGAGCTGTGGCTGCGGCCATCGTCACGAACTGTTGCTCGATGCGCTGTTACTCAGTACATCGAATACTCAATGCATCGAAGCAGTGCTCATACCTCGGTTGCAGAACCGCCGGCAGCGGCGATCTTTTCCTTGGCCGAGCCCGTGAACTTGTTGGCCGAGATATCGACCTTCACGGTGAGGTTTCCGTCTCCGAGAACCTTGACGAGCTCGTTCTTACGAACAGCTCCCTTGGCGATCAGCTCGGGGATGCCGATCTGACCACCCTCGGGGAACAGGCGCTCGATGTCGCGCAGGTTGACGACCTGAAACACGACGCGGTTGCGGTTGGTGAAGCCCTTGAGCTTCGGGAGCCGCATGTGGAGGGGCATCTGGCCACCCTCGAAGCGTGCCGGCACGTTCTTGCGTGCGCCGGTTCCCTTGGTACCGCGACCTGCGGTCTTGCCGCGCTTGCCACCTTCACCACGGCCGACGCGAATCTTCGTCGACTTGGATCCGGCTGCGGGGCGCAGGTGGTGCAGTTTGATGGTCATGGTTAGACCTCCTCAACAGTTACGAGGTGGCGCACCGTGTTGACCAGTCCGCGGTTCTGCGGGTTGTCCTCGCGGACGACCGTCTGACGGATGCCCTTGAGCCCGAGAGTACGCAGGCTGTCACGCTGGTTCGCCTTCTGGCCGATGGTGCTCTTGATCTGAGTGACCTTCAGCTGAGCCATTACTTCACCGCTCCTGCCTGTGCGCGTGCGCGCAGCATTCCGGCGGGTGCAACCTCTTCGAGGGTCAGGCCGCGGCGAGCCGCGACTTCCTCTGGACGCTGCAGACCCTTGAGGGCTGCGACGGTCGCGTGCACGACGTTGATGGCGTTGTCGCTACCGAGCGACTTCGACAGCACATCGTGGACACCGGCGCACTCCAGCACTGCGCGCACAGCGCCACCGGCGATGACGCCGGTACCGGCGCTGGCCGGACGCAACATGACGACGCCGGCTGCGGCTTCGCCCTGAATGGGGTGCGTGATGGTGCCGGCGATCATCGGGACGCGGAAGAAGCTCTTGCGTGCTTCCTCGACACCCTTCTGGATGGCCGCGGGAACTTCCTTGGCCTTGCCGTAGCCGACGCCGACCAGTCCGTTGCCGTCACCGACGATGACCAGGGCGGTGAAGCTGAAGCGTCGACCACCCTTGACCACCTTGGAGACACGGTTGATCGTGACGACCTTCTCGATGAAGTTCGACTTGTCCGCAGCGTTTCCGCCACGGCCGTTGTCACGACGGTCACGACCCCCGCCACCGCGGTTGTCGCCGCGCTGGTTGTTGTCGCCACCTGCGTTGGGGCCACTGTTCTGTCCGGCGGGGCCGCTTCCGCCGTCACGCCGTTGACGTCCCGGCATCAGGCTGTCCTTCCGTTGTCAGTCATTGTCATCATCAGAACGTCAACCCGCCTTCGCGGGCAGCGTCTGCGAGTGCCGCGATGCGGCCGCTGTAGTTGTTGCCGCCGCGGTCGAACACGACTGCCTCGACGCCGGCTGCCTTCGCACGGCTGGCGATGAGCTCGCCTACCTTCGCGCTGACGGCCTTCTTGTCGCCCTCGAGTGCGCGCACATCGGCTTCGATGCTCGACGCGCTGGCCAACGTGTGGCCCGCGAGATCGTCGATCAACTGCACGTGGATGTGACGCGAGGACCGGTTGACGACCAAGCGCGGACGCTCGGGCGTTCCGGAGATCTTCTTGCGAAGGCGGAAGTGACGACGTGCCTTCGACAGGCGACGCTTCGTCGAGACGTCGGTGCCGCGCGGGGTGCGCTTGACGACGTTCGCCTTGTCTGCTGTTTGCTGGCTCATATCACTTACCCGTCTTTCCGACCTTGCGGCGGATCACTTCACCCTCGTAGCGGATGCCCTTGCCCTTGTACGGGTCCGGACGCCGCAGACGACGAATGTTGGCAGAGATCTGACCGACCTTCTGCTTGTCGATGCCGACAACGGTGAATCGCGTGGGCGACTCGACCGTGAACGTGATGCCCTCGGGTGCTTCGATCAGCACGGGATGGCTGTAACCGAGTGCGAACTCGAGGTCTTTGCCCTTGAGTACGACGCGGTAACCGACGCCGTGAATCTCCATCTTGGTGGTGTAACCGTTGGTGACACCGGTGATGAGGTTCGCAACGAGTGTGCGCGAGAGGCCATGCAGCGAGCGGCTCTTACGCTCGTCGTCCGGCCGGGTGACGGCAATGGTGCCGTCGTCGGCGCGAGCGATCTTGATGGGCTCGGCGACTGTGAGGCTCAGGGCACCCTTGGGGCCCTTGACCGCTACGTCCTGGCCGTCGATGGTGATATCGACGCCAGCGGGGACTGCGACCGGCAATTTTCCAATACGTGACATGGTGTGGCCTCCCCTACCAGACGTAGGCGAGGACTTCTCCGCCCACACCCTGCTTGGCAGCCTGACGCTCCGTGAGCAGACCGGTGGACGTGGAGATGATCGCCACGCCCAGGCCGCCGAGAACCTTGGGCAGATTGGTGGATTTTGCGTACACCCGGAGACCGGGCTTGGAGACGCGTCGCACGCCGGCGAGGCTGCGCTCACGGCTCGGGCCGTACTTCAGATCGACGATGAGGGTCTTGCCCACCTCGGCGTCTTCCGTGCGGTAATCGGAGATGTAGCCCTCGCGCTTGAGGATCTCGGCGATGTTCGCCTTGAGCTTCGAGTGGGGAAGCTTCACCTCGTCGTGGTACGCCGAGTTGGCGTTGCGCAGACGAGTCAAGAAGTCTGCAATTGGATCGGTCATCGTCATGGTGTGACCTGTGCACCTTTCTCGCAGCGGTTCCCATGCAGCACGCGCGGGCTGGTGCCTGTGGGTTCCGGAGAACCCGTCGGGCCTGGCTCGTCACATCGTGGGCCTACAGCGAAGTGAACATGTCCTGACCGACTGTTGCCGGTCAGGGGTTGCGCTCCAAGCAATGCATCGCTGCACTGCCAGGTGTTACGAGCTTCCGCATGTTCAATGCTGACGTACGGAGAACTCGAGGTTGCGTTTGTTGTAGCAAGGACTCGCGTGCAGGCACGACGAAGCCCGGGCAACCGCTCTAGTGTAGGGAACCGGGTGCCATTCTCAAAATCGATCGTGGTAGTGCTCGAGGAGCACCCCGCGCAGACACGGACGAGTTCGTGGGTTCGATGCAGTAGCCTTCCGACATCATTCCATCGCTCCGGGGGGTTCGATGCGTACAACTGATTCCAGTGCCGAGACGGTCGGCGTCCGACCATTGCCGGGTTCGTCCCGCACGACGCTGTGAGAGCCGATCCGGACCGCATCCGTCGAGCCGCAGCCCGAATGTCCGGTCTCGCCGATGCGCTCTGGGACGACATCGACCTCATCCGCCGAGACGCCGACGAGTTGATGGAGTCCTCCTGGACGGGCAATGCGGCCGATTCCCATGCAGTTCTGTGGGCGGAGTGGGTCGATTCGGCTCGGAAGATGTGTGGCGCGCTGACCGAGGACGCTGCGCTGCTCGATCGCGTTGCAATCGACTACGCCGCAGCGGACAAGAAGATCGACGCGCACCTGATGGATTCCGGCCTGCGGTTGGACCGTTGATGGCACGCTATGTCGCCGATGTCGAGCGGATTCTCGCTCTCGTCGATCGCGCGCATGTAGTTGGAGCCACGATCGAATCCGCTATCGCAGGTGTCGAGCGGGAGGTCAACGATCTCGGCATCGAATGGGAGGGCGAAGCGGCCGAGGCGCACCGCTCGAAGCACGAGCTACTCCGGCAGGAACTGAACGATATGCGAACCGCGCTCGCCCAACTCGGCTCGCTGGCACGAGGCGCCCATGATCGCTACCGCGCAGCCGTGGACCACAACAAGCGAATGTGGCCCTGATGGCCCCGATCAGCGTCGACCCGGACATCCTTGCCGATGCGGCTTCCCGGTACGGCAGCGCCAAGACCATATCCAGCGGCGCGATAGCGGCACTCGCCGCGGAACTCGACCGCAACTGGGGCTGCGCAGGCACCGACAACGCCGGAAAGTCTTGGGCAGACAGTTACGATTCCGCGGCATTCGACGCAGTCACCGCGGGGACCGACATCACCAATGCGTTCGGCAAACTTCATGATCTGCTGGCGGCAACCGGCGTCAACCACGCCAACGCGGAGAATGCGAACACCGTTCCGCCGCCCCCACCGCTACCCGCTCCCCCACAACTTCCTCATACGGATACACCGCGCTTCGACGGTTCCTACGGCGGCGACACCGACGCTCCGATGGGGTGGGGCCTGATCACGCGATGGCTACAGGGCCACATGTGGGCCAACGGCGATCCGGACAAGCTCCGGGGTCTCGGAAGCGCGTGGCGCACCGCCGCCGAGGGGCTACGCCGAGCGAGCGACGCCACGAACTCCGCATGGACCGACATCGAGGACCTTTCCTCCGACGAAATTCCGCAGGTCCTCGCCCAGATGGACGGCGTCTACATCGCTGCGCAGAACACCGCCGACCAATTCGACACCCTTGCGAGCGCTTGCGGCGAATGGGCCACCACCATTCAGGAGGCTCACCAGAGCGTCATCGATATCGTGGGGACGGCCATCGTTGCCGGCACGATCGCCGGTGCAGTTGCCGGCTTCTTCACACTCGGCGTGGGAACGGTCGCCGTTACCGGCGCGACGGGCAGCGTCATCGCCGGAAGTGTCATCGCCGTCCTCACCGGAGTGGAAGCGGCGTCGGCAATTGCCGTCGGTGTCACCGTGGCAACCGGGGCGGCGGCCATTGGAATCGCATCGGACGTGCAACCGCTCCTACAAGCAAGTCCGACGACTTTCAACGCGAATACTGGTGGAGGTAGTTGGCATTACAATCCTCCGCCAACAAGGGATCTTCCAGGCATACCTAACGCAAAATTAGCAAAAAGAATGAACCGGCGGACGCGTTGGGTCGACGAGAAAGGAAACATCTACGAGTGGGATTATCAGCACGGCGCGGTCGAAAAGTACAGCAAGAGCGGTAAACATTTGGGGGAATACGACCCCAATACTGGCGTTCAGACGAAACCCCCAGATCCAACCAGAAGGCCAGGTCGATGACTAATCGGCTCCGACATCTGGATTGCTCGAACCTGACATGACGCTGGGTCACAACAGCTCCGAAATGAACCACAACAGTAGAATATACACTCGAAAGGAGAACGCCATGTGGTACCTGCAAGAATTCGATGACGAAACCGAATTGGAAACAGAGATCCACCCTCTGCACGGTATTACGGTCGACTTTGTCAAGAATACGCTGCAGATCGATGACAGTGACTTCGACCTACCCGTTGCAGTCGGACAGAACGACGTTCCAGCGGAGAAGGTACCCGACTTTGCTCGGTTCATGCAAATACCGTTCGAAGCGAAGGAAGGACATTCGTACGAGGTTTCATTCCTCGCCGAGTGAAGACTTTGGAATTGTCCACCTTCGTTTACGCCAATCCATAACACTTAAGACTGTGGCATGAGAGGAAAATCCAGTGTGGTATCTGCAAGAATTCAATGATGAAACCGAATTGGCAACAGAGATATACCTCTTGCACGATATGACGGTCGAATTCGTCAAACACACGCTACAGATCGACGACAGCGACTTCGACCTACCCGTTGCAGTCGGCCAGAACGACGTACCGGCGGAGAAGGTACCCGACTTTGCTCAGTTCATACAAATCCCGTTCCAAGCCAAAGAAGGACACTCGTACGAAGTCTCGTTCCGCGCCGAACCGAAATGAGGCTTCACACTCCGCGTCCATGGCCGAGCGTTTGCGGTCGAGGGAAGACGAAGACCTACCAGATCGATCGCATCAGGAACCAAGAGACGGCATGTGGTATTTGGAATCGTACAATGGCCGAACCGATTCGATCGCGGACAGCTATCTTCTGCTCGCTATTACGGGAGACAAAATCAGAGAGATAATGGACGTCGACGAAAGTGAACATCCGTTAGAGATGGGACCGTACCCCGTCACATTGGCCGACGTACCGAAATTCGCGAAGTACATAGATGGCAATTTGAGAATCAGTTCCGATTTTGAATACTTCATCGGCCTGTTCACCGACTGAGGAATGGGCAATGCGATACGTGGGAGGCGGACTGCTCAAGAGTGGAGCACACGTGATACCAGAATCTATCGACTGATCGAGCGATTACCGGTCACACGGCACGCGCTTGCTCTCACTAACTTCTGAAAACTAAGATGTGGCACCTAGAGAAATTCGATAAGACTACCCATCTCCTTATGGGCGAATATGTCCTTCACGACATGTCAGCCACGATAATCGGGAGGATTCTCGGAATAGCAGACGAAGAGAACGAACTTCCCATTGGGATTCGTCAACACGACGTTCCGCTGTCCAAGGCGTCAGAGTTTGCAGCTTTCCTGAACGAAGCCTTCACTCTGGACGAGAATGCGAGTACAAAGTTGGCTATTCTTCAGATTGACGATCACCAACAACACGTCCTACAGCGTCGACCTCGGTATCGTCATCGCTCTGGTCGGATCTCAATCTCAGTGTCCGCACCTCAGCGATGAACGTCCACCGGACGATCGGCCACATCGGACAGGCAGCAGAAGATATCTATTCGTATGCACTTACCGACACGGGGGTCCGAATGCACACGAGGAACGGGCACCGCCTCGACAAGTTCGACCCAGTCACCGGCGATATGACAAAAGCGCCGGTGCCCGGCCGAAAACCACGGAGATGACAAATGTGGTACCTGGACGCGTACGAGAAAAAATCCGAGCTTCTTACCAAGAGCTACCCGCTTCGGGGTGCTACCACCAGGATCATTAAAGAGTTGATCGAAGTAGACGAAGGATACGGACCAGTTGAAGCCGCAATGCATGAGGTCGCGCCCGCGGGCTTGGCAAAGTTCGCGCCATATATCGATGTCGAGTTCTTGATCGACTTCGACTGCACCTACTTCGTAGGCCTCTTCGCGGACTGATCCAAGGAGAACCCCCGCCACAACGCGGCCTGACGCGGCCCAAGAGGTTTGCGTACAGACCTTTTACGAAAATCACGTTCAAAACTCTGTACCGATGTCGCGCGCAATACTCCTCGCCGCATTGACGCCGCCCTGGGCTCAACCGCAGAGACGATGAAGCGCGGGCAACCGCTCAGTTCGGCGCGGCACACGCGTAGCCCAGTCGTTTCGCAATCCGCAGACCCAGTTGGCACCCGAACTCCCACTTCTTCGCTAACGTCGGACCATGACGGACTCGAAGGCAGTCGATATCGACCACCTCACCCACACTCTGCGCGACCGCAACATCGCCGGGGTGACCATCGGCTGGGTCGACAACAACGGCATTGTCCGATCGCGCACCGTACCCACAGCGGAACTGACCGCCGTCGCACGACGCGGAGTAGGAGTCACCGCGGTGTTCGCGGTGTTCGATTCGCACGACGGGATCACGTTTGCCCACGAAGGACTGTCGACGCCATCCGGCGATGTGCGGTTGATTCCGGTGGTCGAGAGCGCGTCGAGCGTGGTCGCCCTGTCCGGACAGCCGGGGCTTGCGTGGGCACACGGACGACAGGTCTCGGCGGACGGCACACCGTGGCCCTACGATCAGCGTGCTGTTCTCGAACAGCAGGTGCAGAAGGCGTCCGATGCCGGTTTCGAGGTGCGGGCCGGATTCGAGATCGAGTTCGCCCTGACCCGAGAATCGGACGGACTGTCCGCTCATCGCGGCCCTGCGTACTCCGCCAATGCACTTCGCGATGTCGACGAATTCGTGGTCCTGCTGCTCGAGGCGCTGTCTGCGAACGGCCTCGACATCGGTCAGATTCATGCCGAGTACGGCGGCACCCAGCTGGAGATCGCATTGAGTCCACTCGATCCACTTTCTGCAGCCGATGCGCAAGTACTCGCACGGCAGACCATCCACTCAGCGGCCAAAGCTCAGGGCCTGCGGGCAAGCTTCGCTCCCCTGCCCTCGTCGAGCAGTGCGGGTAACGGGTGGCACCTGCACACGTCGTTGGTTCGTGACGGTCACAACGCATTGACCGGGGACGGAGAGTACGGACTGTCCGACACCGGGCGGGCGTACATCGCGGGCCTCGTTCGAGAACTCCCGGGACTCACTGCCATCACGGCACCGAGTTCGGGATCGCTGCTGCGTCGTCGACCGGGGTATTGGGCGGGTGCCTTCGGATTCTGGGGCGTCGAGAACCGGGAGGCTGCAGTGCGACTCGTACCGTCCACACCCCTTCTCGGCCCCGAACACACGAACGTCGAGTTGAAGGCATGCGACGCGTCCGCCAATCCCTATCTGGCGCTGGCCGTCACGATCGCGGCCGGCTTGTCGGGAGTGGCAGATTCGGCGCAGTTGCCGTCACCGGTTCAGGAGGATGTAGGCGGCTGGGACGATGCTCGTCGCGAGGCCGCCGGGATCTCGCCTCTCGCAACGACCCACGCCCAGCAGCGCGACAACCTACTGTCGTCCGTACTGGTACGAGACGTGTTGGGCGAGGAACTTCGGGGTGCGTTCGTTGCCTGCCGGGACGCCGACGCCGCGTGGGCGGCAAGCCACACCGAGGACGAACTGCTCGAATCGTTGCGCTGGATCTACTGAGATGCTGCGACGGTTTGCCGGGGCAAGCGACATCGTTTCGACTCTCGATCATGTTCTGCCGCAACCGGATCAACTCTGCGGGCCGTTCTCGGCTTCGGTGGCACTGACGGCAGTTATGGACGACGACGCACCGGACGTGACGGCACTCGCGGTCGCATCGAGGTCTGCGATCTGGCCGGGCGAGATCGACTCGGGCCGCCCTCCCGGAACCCCTCGACTCACCGACGGGTGGGATGTACTGCCGAGGGCCGCATCGATCGATTCGGCCGGCACCACTGCGGCAGGTCTCGCGGAAGGCATCGAGACTGCAACCGATTATCGCGTCGCCGTGGTTCCGGTCATGGGACCCGCTACCGACGGACTGCGCGCACTTCTCGACTGCCTCGGCGACAGGCCGTTCCGATTCGGCCTGGTGGCGAATGTGCATACCGGGAAGCTGACCGAATTCGAGTGGAACGTCGGACATTTCGTGACCGTTTGGGGATTCGACCCGATCGCGGACGTGATAGCGATCGGTGACACCTATCGGGAACTCGGGGGCCCGGACATGCCGCCCGGATGTCGAACCGTCTCGACCGACGCTGTCGCGTCGGCGATGTCCGAGCGTGGCCTGCTGCTGATCGTCGACAGGCAGGATCGTCCTTCGGCTATACGTCTGGTCCGCTCGCTGGAGCTTCGACACGACGTGTGGTCGGTGTGACCATCAGGACTCGAGCAATGCAAAATGAGCGTGGGTTCCCTTCGGAACCCACGCTCATCAGCATGGTGTGGTGAAGCCCGGGGGCTTCAGATCACCAGGAGCTCTTGCGAACTCCGGGAAGCTCTCCGGCGTGTGCCATCTCGCGCACGCAGATACGGCAGAGGCCGAACTTGCGGAACACGGAATGGGGACGGCCGCAGCGGTTGCAGCGAGTGTATGCACGCACCGCGAACTTCGGCTTCTTGTTGGCCTTGTTGACCAATGCCTTCTTCGCCATGGACTCAGTTCTCCTTGAACGGGAAGCCGAGGTGCTTGAGCAGCGCGCGGCCTTCTTCGTTGTTGGTTGCGGTGGTTACTACGGTGATGTCCATGCCGCGCGGACGGTCGATCTTGTCCACGTCGATCTCGTGGAACATCGACTGCTCATTGAGGCCGAACGTGTAGTTTCCGTTGCCGTCGAACTGCGTGCCCGACAGGCCGCGGAAGTCCCTGATTCGGGGCAGGGCAATGGAGACCAGACGGTCGAGGAACTCCCACATGCGGTCGCCACGGAGGGTGACGCGGGCGCCGATGGGCATTCCTTCGCGCAGCTTGAACTGTGCGATGGACTTGCGAGCCTTGCGGATCTCCGGCTTCTGGCCGGTGATGGCAGCGAGGTCGGCAACTGCACCGTTGATCAGCTTGGCGTCACGGGCGGCGTCGCCGACACCCATGTTGACGACGACCTTGACGATGCCGGGGATCTGCATGACGTTCTCGTATGCAAATTCGGTGTTCAGGGCGTCTTTGATCTCGGCGCGGTAGCGCGCCTTGAGGCGGGGCTGTTCGCCCGCGATGTTTTCGGTGGTAGTCATCTCAGATGTCCTTCCCGTTCTTCCGGGAAACACGAACGCGCTTGCCGGATTCTTCGTCGGTCCGGTAGCCCACGCGAGTGGGGTTGCCGTCCGAGTCGACCACTGCAACGTTCGATACGTGGATCGGGGCTTCCTGTGTGACGATGCCGCCCGAGGATGCGCCGCGCTGGTTGGCGGAGACCGCGGTGTGCTTCTTGATGCGGTTCACACCCTCGACCAGAACCTTGGAGTCAGCGGGGTAGGCCTGAATGACCTTGCCCTTGGCACCCTTGTCCTTGCCTGCGATCACGAGAACGGTGTCGCCCTTGTGCACCTTCATTTACAGCACCTCCGGGGCGAGCGAGACGATCTTCATGAACTTCTTCTCACGCAGCTCACGGCCGACCGGGCCGAAGATGCGGGTTCCACGGGGATCGTTGTCCGGCTTGATCAGCACAGCAGCGTTCTCGTCGAAGCGGATGTACGAGCCATCCGGACGGCGGCGCTCCTTGACTGTGCGGACGATGACGGCCTTGACGACCTCACCCTTCTTGATGTTTCCACCGGGGATGGCGTCTTTCACCGTAGCTACGATGATGTCGCCGATTCCGGCGTAGCGACGTGACGAGCCACCGAGAACGCGGATGCAAAGGATTTCCTTCGCGCCGGTGTTGTCAGCGACGCGTACTCGCGACTCCTGCTGAATCACTCACTTCTCCTTGACCTGGATGTACGTACGTGCCGGATTTCCGTCCCGACACGCGCGGTCGGCTGCCGGGTGCGGGCGCACGAGGGCACACCGCTGCCACAGGCAACCGGTCAAGTGTAGGGGAACAGGTTCGTCGGATCCAAATCGCGGTCGCCCGCGCTCCGGCTGCTGCCTGCGGACCCGAGACTCTCGGTACGGTTTCGGAGATGGGACATCTCCGAATCGGCGAGGCACCGCGATGACGTCGAACGATGTTGCGGCCGGCTGGTGGTCCGGTCTGCCCACCGATCGAGCTGTTCGAATACACGGTGCCACCGCACGAGAGCTGGCCGATTCGGTGAATCCACTGCCCGCCGCTGCTCCCGCGATCGTGTTCTACGCAATCGAGCCTACGTCTGCGAAACGGACGGCCGAGCTCGTGGATGCCGTGGTCGGCGAAATGGAGAACGCGGCGGCGGACTCGGCTGAGCTATGGCTTCCGGAATTCGACCACCGGGCAGGTACGTCCACGTTGGATCGGCGCGCGGCGCGCACGGCAGCTGTGCGATTGGCCGCCGACACCGTGCACTTCGGCCCCTACATCGGAGCCCTCGCCGACGCCGCCGTCGCCGGGCGACCATCTCGCCGAGCAGCGTTCACCGTCGAAACCAGGGCCGCGGGTTCGGCGCGAGTACTCGCTGCTGCTCAACAACGCAGTTCGACCGCACTGGTGTTGGTCGTACCCGAGGGCGTCGATGCCGGTGTTGCCGCGACCGCATCGGAGTGGCTGTGCACGCACGCCGGGACGGCGGTGTGGGTCACCGGTGACGGAGCGTCCGCCATGGATCGGTTCCCGTCGGTGTCGGTTCGTGCACCCGCAGTGCCCATCGGCGTCAGCACCGTCCTCGACCGATTTCGCCCTCTGAGCTACCCGCCGATCGCCGGACATCCGCACCCGGCCAGTGATCCGGAAAAGCGTCTGTATCGAGCGCTGGACGTGCACGAGTGGGCCACCGGGCGAGAACACAATCGCGCGATCCGGCTCGGCGAGCTCAGCCGACCGTTCACAGTCGACGTACTCTGGCGCACCGAGAAAGTTGTCGTGGAAATCGACGGTAGCGAACACCGGGCTCCCGAGCGTTTCGCCGAGGACCGAGTGCGCGACAACCAGCTGCAGACAGACGGCTACATGGTGTTGCGGTTCACCAACGCTCAGGTGCTGGACGACCCGCACCGCGCTGTCGCTACCATCCGCGAGGCAGTATCGAGAAGACGATCTAAGGGGGATCCTCGATGAGTACCGAAGACCTGAACGGAACCGAAGCAGCAGTCCTGCTGGTTCTGATGGCCGAAGCGAGTCCGGTCAAGAATTCCGAGCTCAAGTCGATGGGCCCCGAATTGGCGAAGCCTTCTCGCGACAGGCTGAAGAACGCCGGTCTGATCGAGGTGAACTCCTCGGTACGCCCGATGACACTCGAACTGACCGACAAGGGATGGCGCACCTGCGGCGAACTCATCGGTGGTGAACCCCCGGCTCGATCCACCGGAGCCGGTAAAGCGATGTTCACCGTGTTGGCTGGATTACGTCGATGGCTCGATCGCTCCGACAGTCGTCCGGCGGATGTGTTCTCGCCCCGCGGTGACGAACCTGCTGCGGAAGAAAAGCCCGACCAGACCAACGACAGCGCCGACATCGAAGCCAGCATTCGCGGTGCCTACGCGCGGCTCGCACGTGAACCCGGCAGCACGGTCCGACTCTCGCGACTGCGAAACGAGTTGCGAGACATACCCAGAACCGATCTCGACGATGCTCTCGCACGCCTCCGACGAGCCTCGGACGTTTCACTGATCCCCGAAGAAAATCAGAAAACACTCACCGACGAGGAACGGGCTGCAGCCGTCGTCGTAGGTAATCAGCACAACCACCTTCTTTCGATCGAAGCATGATGGGCGTTGAGTCGACGATGACGGACAGCGAGCAGATCCGAGCACTCGAGTCGGTGCGGCTGAGCTGGGCACCGACACCCGACGACGTGTGGCGCTCCCAATCCAACGTGCACGTGCCGGGGATGCACGAGCGGGTGTTCCTCGAAGTGATGAGTGCGTACGACGACGCCGACGCGTCCGACGACGCCAGCCCCCTCGGGGTTGTCGTGCGGGGCCCCGCCGGCTCGGGCAAGACACACCTGTTGGGCCAGGTGCGCGAGGAGGTACAACTCAAGGGGGGCTACTTCTTCCTGATCCGGCTCCTCGACGCCGCTGGATTCTGGCGTTCGACGCTGATGGGGATGCTCGACGACTTGATGCGGCCGTCCGGTCGAGGATCGGACAGTCAGCTCGGTCTGCTACTCCGACGCCTGTGCGAGATCGGCGACATCTCCGAGGATCAGCGCGCAAAGGTCATGGGCGAGAACATGATCGATGCCGAGACGCTCGATGCCTTCGTCACGGCGGTCTACAAGGTCCACCCTCGCCACCGCCGGACGTCGCAGCACACGTTGCGCGCGCTGGTGCTGTCCATTGCCCCCGACTCGGCAGTGCAGGACTTGGGTGACGCCTACCTGCAGTCCATCGACGACGTCGATCCCGAGGAATTCTCGGGGTGGGGAATTCGCCGCGCCGAACTCGGACATCAGGGCATCGCCGAGAACATTTCCCGCCTGCTCGCGATCACCGGCCCCACGATCCTCGCGATCGACCAGATCGACACACTCGTCGCCCAGTCACGCACCGGATCCGATCAGGAGTTCGCGGACGCGCAGGAGGACAAGGTCGTCGAACAGCTCGCGCACGGGCTGATGTCGCTCCGCGAAACACTCCCCCGCACTGCCTCGGTCCTGTCGGCTCTGTCGAGTGCATGGGAATTGATCGCCGCCCGTGGAGTGGCTCCCATGCGCGACCGCTTCCGAGTCACGCAGTCGCTCAAGCCGATTCCATCGTCGGACGTCGGCCGCCTGTTGCTCGGGCGACGCCTGGCCGCATGCTTCCTCGAAGCCGGATTTACTCCCCCGCACCCGACGTGGCCGGTGGCCCCCGACGCGTTCGAGCAAGCCCCTGACTTCACTCCGCGACAGCTGCTCATCGCCGTCGACCGTCACATCAGGCACTGCCTCGACACCGGCGTCGCTTCGGAGCTTGCGAGTTTCACGGACAAGTCCGGGCCTGCGGATGTACCGGAACTTCCCACGGCGCGGGTGAACGAACTCGACACGCTCGACGAGCGCTACCGGCAACTGCGCGAACAGGTGGACGTCTCTGTTCCGCTCCGACCCGACAGCGAGGACTCGATCGCTCCCGCTCTGCTGTCCGCGGGCCTGACCGCGTGGATTCACGAGCACCAGTCTTCCGACGACAGCCTGGCACAGGACCCGCCGCCCAGTGGCAAGCCTGCTCTGCACGCCCGGCTACGCCACACCGTCGACACCGATACCGACGACGAAGAGCACTGGTGCTTCCGTGCGGTGACGTCCGGCAACGCGCGGGCCGCACTGGCCAGAGTGGAGCGCGCTGTGACCACGGCGGGCTTGCGTGTCGACATGCCCAAACGACGGCTGATTCTGATCAGGAACGACCCGTGGCCCAACGGAGCGAAGACCGAGCAGACCATCGCGGCCCTGCGTCGCGCCGGTGGCGTCGTGGTGCCCTTGAGCGACGAGGACCGTCGGGCACTGGCAGCACTGTCGACCCTGCTGAGTGAGAACTCCCCTGCGCTCACGTCTTGGCTACTCGCGCGCAAGCCGGCACACGCCGTCGAACTGTTCAGGACGGTGCTGCCTGCCGTGAGTGTCGTCGACGACGACACGGCGCTCATCGAACCCGAAACCACGGTCTCCGCCTCGGCACCTGCGGCCACGCGTCGGCCGTCCATCGTGGTCGGTGCGGAATTGAGCACCGGTGCAGACGTCGCGGTTCCACTCGAGGCGCTGCGTAAGCACACGGCCATCTTTGCCGGCTCCGGCTCGGGCAAGACGGTACTCATCCGTTGCCTGGTGGAAGAGTGTGCGCTGCAGGGTGTTTCGGCAATCGTGCTGGATGTCAACAACGACCTGGCTCGGCTCGGAACCGCCTGGCCGGAGGACGAGCGAACCTGGCCGCCCGGAGACGAAGCCAAAGCAACGGCATACCTGCGCGATACCGATGTCGTGGTCTGGACGCCGCGTAAGTCTGCTGGTCGCCCGCTCAGTTTCCAACCACTCCCCGATTTCGTCAGCGTCCTCGGCGACGCCGACGAGTTCGAGGCCTCCGTCGAGTCCGCTCTGGCATCGCTCGAACCGGCCGCCGGCGTTCTCGGTACGTCCCAGAAGGCCAAACATGGTCGGGCCGTGCTGAAGTCGGCACTCGATCTCTTCGGTCGACGGCCGCACGGTGGACATCTCACCGACTTCATCGACCTACTCGAAGAATTCCCCGAGGATGCCAGCGAGATGCGCGACGCCGTACGAATCGCAGCCGGCCTGGCCGAGAATCTCAAAGCCGCTGCCGCGAACGACCCGATGTTCGCCGGGGCAGGTACGCCGGTCGATCCAGCTGTTCTACTGACGCCGGCCGAGGGCAAGAAGGCCAGGGTGTCGGTGATCAACCTGGCCGGTCTGACCACCGACGAGCAGAAGCAGAGTTTCGTCAACCAACTGCAGATGGGTTTGTTCGCCTGGATAAAGAAGAACCCAGCGGGCGACCGGCCCCTGGGCGGACTGTTCGTGATGGACGAGGCGCAGAACTTTGCGCCGTCGGACAGGACGACCGCGGCGACACACAGCACGCTTGCTCTCGCGTCGCAGGCACGCAAGTACGGGCTCGGGCTGGTGTTCGCCACCCAGGCTCCCAAGGGCCTGCACAATCGCATCGCCGGCAACGCGTCCACTCAGTTCTATGGACTGCTGAACAGCCCGTCGCAGGTCGACGCAGCCAAGGAGATGGCGCGAGTCAAGGGCGGTTCGGTTCCCGATGTAGGGCGTCTGCCTGCGGGACAGTTCTACGCCGCGGTGGAGGGCGCGGAGTTCCGGCGCACCGCCACTCCCTTGTGCCTGTCCTACCACCCGAAAAGCCCACCGACCGAGGAAGAAGTCATCGAACTCGCACGTTCCTGACAGCGGGCGGCGGACACTGGCACACTGGATCCGATGAAAAGCCTCGCTCGCGGGGAGAACTGCCCCGCTCCGCCCGGTCCCCTGACGGTGACGCTCGCCGCCTCGGCCTCCGTCGACGTATCCGCCCTGCTGCTGGGGCCGGACGGTCTTGTACGGTCGGACGCGGATCTGGTGTTCTACAACCAACCCATGGGTGCGGGCGTGGAGTACCAGCGTGCCCCGTCCGGCCATCTCGTCCGCGTTGATTCGTCGGCCATTCCGCAGGACGTCGAGACCGTCGTCATTGCGGCCTCGCTGGACGGCAGCGGTCCGGCCACGTTTGCCGCCGCGGGATCTACTTCGGCGATAGTGTCCGACGGGTCCGGCACGGCACTGGTCGGGTTCGCGGCCGACGCTCTCGGTGACGAGAGCGCTCTTGTCGTCCTGGAGTTCTACCGGCGGGGCGAGCTTTGGAAAATCCGCGCCGTCGGCCAGGGGTACGCGGACGGATTGGGCGGTCTTGCAACCGCTTTCGGTATCAGTATCGAAGACGACGAGCAGCCGCCACCCGACGTCCCGACGCAGGTCCCATCGTTCGAGACCGCACCGCCCGTGCAATCCCCTGCCCACCAAGGAGTTCTGGCCATGAGAAGTGAGCTGTTCGCACCCGCCCACGCCGAGGTTCCCGGGTCCGGCATTCAGAAACAGGGCAGCAAGATGTGCCGGGTCGGCATGAGCGGCGAGATCATGGCTCGGGCCGGTTCGATGGTTGCGTACCAGGGCAATCTGCAGTTCGAGGCAAAGGGCTCAGGGGGTATAGGTCGAGCCCTCAAGCAAGCTCTGTCCGGAGAGGGTGTCCCGCTGATGAAGGTCACGGGTCAGGGCGACCTCTTTCTCGCGAACGCTGCCCAAGACGTTCATCTGATAGACCTCGACGGCTCAGACGGACTGACGATCAACGGTGCGAACGTCCTGGCTTTCGAGTCCTCGCTGAGCTACGACATCAAGCGAGTCCAGGGAGCGGCAGCAGGCGGGAACGCAGGCTTTTTCAACTGCGTGTTCACCGGGCGCGGACGCATCGCCATCACGACCGACGGCGTCCCTGTGGTGCTGAACGTCGATCAGCCGACCTTCGCAGACCCGCAAGCTGCCGTTGCATGGTCGTCCTCGTTGCAGACACGAGTGAAGAAGAACGATTCGTTCGGACTCGGGACACTGATCGGACGTTCGACCGGTGAACGCTTCACCCTGGAGTTCGCCGGCCAGGGGTTCGTCGTCGTACAGCCGTCGGAACAGCCACCGGGCGGACTGATCGGCGGCAGCGGTAGTGGCGAGCAGGCCGGAGTCGGCGGGGCACTGGGCGGCTTGCTGGGCCGATAAGCCCGCGACCAGAACGCACAAATGCCCGCCCCCAGAATGGGGGCGGGCATTTTCGTGCAGATTTTACTTGGCCTTTTCGAGAACCTCGACCAGTCGCCAGTGCTTCGTGGCGGACAGGGGGCGGGTCTCCATGAGCTGAACGCGATCGCCTACGCCGGCGTCGCCCTTCTCGTCATGTGCCTTGACCTTGGTGGTACGACGGATGATCTTGCTGTAGAGGGGGTGCTTGACCCTGTCCTCGAGCTCGACCACGATCGTCTTTTCCATCTTGTCGGATACGACGTAGCCGATCCGGACCTTACGGTTGTTGCGCTCTTCAGTCACAGTGTTTTCCTCGCTCATGCTGCGTCACCTGCTGTGTCCTCGGAAGGACCAGAGGCCAAGCCGAGCTCACGTTCGCGGAGCACCGTGTAGATACGCGCGATCTCGTGGCGCACCACGCGCAGTCGACGGTTGTTGTCCAACTGGCCGGTAGCCATCTGGAAACGAAGGTTGAACAGCTCTTCCTTCGACTCACGCAGCTTGGTGACCAGCTCTTCACCGGTGAGCTCGCGGAGCTCTGCGGCTGGGGTTCCGGTAGCCATCAGAACTGCTCCTCCCTGGTGATGATGCGTGCCTTGATGGGCAGCTTGTGGATGGCGCGAGTCAGTGCCTCACGCGCGATGGTCTCGTCGGGGTACGACAGCTCGAAGAGCACACGACCCGGCTTGACGTTCGCGATCCACCACTCGGGCGAACCCTTACCGGAACCCATGCGGGTCTCGGCAGGCTTCTTGGTGAGCGGGCGGTCCGGGAAGATGTTGATCCAGACCTTGCCGCCACGCTTGATGTGGCGAGTGATCGCGATACGAGCGGACTCGATCTGACGGTTGGTGATGTAGGCGGGCTCGAGGGCCTGAATGCCGTAGTCACCGAATGTCACCTGAGTTCCGCCTTTGGCGGCACCCGAACGCTTCGGGTGGTGCTGCTTGCGGTGCTTGACCCGGCGGGGGATCAACATGCGTCAGCCCTCCTGAGTGGGCTCGGTCGAGGCCGGGGCCTCGGTTGCGGATGCCGCGCGGCCGGCCTCGGTGCTGGTCGCCGTGGTGCCCGAGGCACCGCTGCGACGCGGCCGAGTGGGACGCTCACGACGGGGACGGTCTGCACCGGCGGCCGGAGCCGCTGCGGCAGCGAGTTCACGCCGTCCGCCGACGATGTCGCCCTTGTAGATCCAGACCTTGACGCCGATGCGGCCGAAGGTGGTCTTGGCCTCGTACAGCCCGTAGTCGATGTCGGCACGGAGCGTGTGCAGGGGAACGCGTCCCTCGCGGTAGAACTCCGAGCGAGACATTTCTGCGCCACCGAGACGGCCCGAGCACTGAACACGAATGCCCTTGACGTTCGGCTGACGCATGGCCGACTGAATGGCCTTACGCATGGCGCGACGGAATGCGACGCGGTTGCTGAGCTGCTCGGCAACACCCTGAGCCACGAGCTGAGCCTCGGACTCGGCGTTCTTGACCTCGAGGATGTTGAGCTGAACCTGCTTGCCGGTCAGCTTCTCGAGAGCTCCGCGGATGCGGTCGGCCTCGGCACCACGGCGACCGATGACGATGCCCGGACGCGCCGTGTGGATGTCCACGCGAACACGGTCACGAGTGCGCTCGATCTCGACCTTGGCGATACCCGCTCGCTCCATGCCGGTGGCGAGGAGCTTGCGGATCTCGACGTCTTCCTTGACGTACTCCGAGTACTGCTTGTCTGCGTACCAGCGCGACTTCCAGTCAGTGGTGATACCCAAGCGGAAGCCGTGCGGGTTGATTTTCTGACCCACTACTGAGCCCCTTCCTTGGACGCCTGGCCCTTACGACGGTTACGAGACGTTCCGCCGGTCTTGGGCAGGCTTTCGACGATCACCGTGATGTGGCTGGTGCGCTTGCGGATCCGGAAAGCCCGGCCCTGAGCGCGCGGCTGGAATCGCTTGAGGGTTGCACCCTCGTCGACGAAAGCAGTGGCGACGATCAGCGTGCTGGGATCGAGATCCAGGTTGTTCTCGGCGTTGGCCGCTGCGGACGCGATCACCTTGGCGACCGGCTCGCTCGCTGCCTGCGGCGCGAACTTGAGGATGTTGAGCGCGTCCTCGACGGAGCGCCCTCGAACCAGATCCACGACGCGACGTGCCTTCATCGGCGTGACGCGAACGTGCTTCGCTACGGCCTTGGCAGTCGGATTGGCGGTGGGGGTGAAGTTGGTCATCGCCTCTTCGCCTTCCGGTCGTCCTTGATGTGACCCTTGAACGTGCGGGTCGGTGCGAACTCTCCGAGCTTGTGGCCGACCATGGAGTCGGACACGAACACCGGCACGTGCTTGCGACCGTCGTGGACGGCGAAAGTGTGACCGATGAAGTCGGGGAGAATTGTCGATCGACGGGACCAGGTCTTGATGACCTGCTTGGTTCCCTTGTCGTTCTGGACGTCAACCTTCGCGAGGAGGTGATCGTCTACGAACGGGCCTTTCTTCAGGCTGCGTGGCATTCTGAACTCCCTCCTAGCGCTTGTTCTTGCCGGTACGACGACGACGGACGATGAGCTTGTCGCTCGCCTTGTTCTTGCGGGTACGGCCCTCAGGCTGTCCCCAAGGGCTGACCGGGTGGCGTCCACCGGAGGTCTTGCCCTCGCCGCCACCGTGCGGGTGGTCGACCGGGTTCATCACGACACCACGGACGGTCGGGCGCTTGCCCTTCCACCGCATGCGGCCGGCCTTACCCCAGTTGATGTTCGACTGCTCGGCGTTACCGACCTCGCCGACGGTTGCGCGGCAGCGCACGTCGACGCGACGGATTTCACCGGACGGCATACGCAGCGTGGCGTAGGGGCCTTCCTTACCGAGGAGCTGGATGCTCGCTCCGGCGGAGCGGGCCATCTTCGCGCCACCACCCGGACGGAGTTCGACCGCGTGGATGGTCGTACCCGTGGGGATGTTGCGCAAGGGCAGGTTGTTGCCGGGCTTGATGTCGGCATTGGCACCCTGCTCGATCGGCGATCCCTGGGCGATGCCCTTGGGTGCGACGATGTAGCGCTTCTCGCCATCGGCGAAGTGCAGCAGGGCGATGTTCGCGGTGCGGTTGGGGTCGTACTCGATGTGAGCGACCTTGGCCGGCACGCCGTCCTTGTCGTTGCGACGGAAGTCGATGAGACGGTACGCACGCTTGTGACCGCCACCCTTGTGCCGGGTGGTGATACGACCGTGTGCGTTACGTCCACCGCGGCCGTGCAGCGGGCGGATCAGCGACTTCTCGGGGGTCGAACGCGTGATCTCAGCGAAGTCGGACACGCTGGAGCCACGACGGCCCGGGGTTGTCGGCTTGTATTTACGGATTGCCATGAGTCTTCTCGTCCTCTATATCCGAAGAGTCCCAGTCGCTTACGCGACCGGACCTCCGAAGATCTCGATGGGCTTGCTGTCGGCGGAGAGCGTTACGAGCGCGCGCTTGGTGTCCTTGCGCTTGCCGTAACCGAACCGGGTCCGCTTACGCTTGCCCTGACGGTTCATCGTGTTGACGCTGGTCACGGTGACGTCGAAGATCTTCTCGACGGCAATCTTGATCTGCGTCTTGTTCGAGTCCGGGTGCACCAGGAACGTGTACGTGCCTTCTTCGATCAGTCCGTAGGACTTCTCGGAGATGACCGGTGCCAGCAAGATGTCGCGGGGATCGGCGATCGTGGTCACTTGCTTGCCTCCTCGTTCTTTGCAGGCCCAGCGATGAAGGTGTTCAGCGCTTCCACGCTGAAGACGACATCATCGGCGTTGAGCACGTCGTACGTGTTGAGCTGGTCGGGTGCAATCGGGTGCACGCCGTCCAGGTTCTGAACGCTCTTCCAGGCTGCGATGTCCTCGCGGCCGACGACGAGCAGGACCTTCTTGCGGTCCGAGATCTCGGCGAGGAACGTCTTCGCACCCTTGGTGGACGGAACCTGTCCGGCAACCAATTCGGTGATGACGTGCAAGCGCTCGCTGCGGGCCCGATCGGAGAGGGCTCCGCGCAGAGCGGCGGCCTTCATCTTCTTGGGGGTCCGCTGGCTGTAGTCGCGCGGCTGCGGTCCGTGGACTGTGCCACCGCCGACGAACTGAGGAGCGCGAGTCGAGCCCTGACGGGCGCGGCCGGTGCCCTTCTGCCGGTACGGCTTCTTGCCGCCGCCGCGAACCTCGCCACGAGTCTTCGTGGAGTGGGTTCCCTGACGAGCAGCAGCCAGCTGTGCGATGACGACCTGGTGCAGCAGCGCGATGTTCGCCGGTGCGTCGAAGATCTCCGCGGGGAGATCGACGGTGCCGTTGGTCTTGCCGCCGGCTTCCTTGACATCGAGCGTCAGCTTGGTCTCGGTGTTCTTCTCGAGGCTGGTCATGCTCGTGCACCACCCTTCAATGCAGACTTGACGATCACGACGTTGCCGCGACGGCCCGGGATCGCTCCCTTGATCAGCAGCAGACCGTTCTCGCTGTCCACCTTGTGGACCGAGAGGTTCTGCGTCGTGACACGGTCGCCACCCATACGTCCGGACATGCGCATTCCCTTGAACACGCGGCCCGGAGTTGCGCAGCCACCGATGGATCCGGGACGACGGTGCACAGCCTGTGCACCGTGGCTCGCGCCCTGTCCCTTGAAGCCGTGACGCTTCATGGTTCCGGCGAAGCCCTTGCCCTTGCTGGTGCCGGTGACGTCGACGTATGCGCCGTCCTCGAACACTGCAGCCGTGAGCTCCTGGCCGACCTCGAACTGCGAGGCGTCGGCAACGCGAATCTCCACGATGTGGCGACGCGGCGTGACACCTGCCTTCTCGAACTGGCCGGTGGTGGGCTTGTTCACCTTGCGCGGGTCGATCGCACCGAATGCGACCTGGACGGCGCTGTAGCCGTCACGTTCCTGGGTGCGGATCTGGGTGACCACGTTGGGGCCTGCCTTGATCACGGTCACCGGAACGACGCGGTTGTTCTCGTCGAAGACCTGGGTCATTCCGAGCTTGGTGCCCAGAATTCCTGTCGCAGGCCGGTTCTTGTTATCAGTCATCGTTGTCTCCGCGCTCACTGGATGTTGACGTCGACACTGGCCGGGAGGTCGATGCGCATGAGCGCGTCCACCGTCTTCGGTGTCGGGTCGAGGATGTCAATGAGCCGCTTGTGAGTACGCATCTCGAAGTGTTCGCGCGAGTCCTTGTACTTGTGCGGCGAACGGATGACGCAGTACACGTTCTTCTCTGTCGGCAACGGCACCGGTCCGACGACGCGGGCACCCGTACGGGTGACCGTTTCGACGATCTTGCGCGCTGACGCGTCGATCGCCTCATGGTCGTAGGCCTTGAGCCTGATGCGGATCTTTTGTCCCGCCACGCTTAGTGTCCTTTTCTTGCCGCTTGGTCGTAGAACGGGCCGTTCGGCCTGCTCCACCTCGTCTGCACAGTCCCCGAGCCGGTGGAACCCACCGACCCGAACTGCCTTCGTGCACACACGACAGTGAAAAACGTTGACGACCCAGGCGTGGCCTGCATCCGTTGCCGCTCTTCATCTGTCATGGTTCTCCGGTCCACGCGGTCGGGCGTGTCGCGATCCCGCTCATACTTCTGCGCTGAAACTTTCGCTTCAACCATCCGTACCGAGGGAAACCCGCACCGATCGAGCTGGTGTTCCGGACGCGCTCACGTGGAGCGCTGGTCTCATGTCTTGCTCAGCCGGCCTCTCGGCAGACTCACCTGTTTCAGGCCGCACGCATGCGCGTCCCGTGTCCAGGCAACCCGACCAGTATGCCGCAGACAGGGCGACAGATCAACTCGGGGTCCGACGATGTCCACCGCGCTACCTTACCGAGCAGTAAGGTAGCGCCATGACCGCAGTCGAGAGCACCACCGGCATCACCTATCGCGCCTGGTCCAAGCTCCCACACAACACTATCGGGTCCGCCGTGTTCTCCGTCGGCATGTGTCTTCGGGTCCCCTACTTCGCGTCTGTGCTGCCGCGGGTAGTGGCGCTCGAACCGGGGCGCTGCGAGGTGACGGCTCCGAAATGGTTCGGCATTCGGAATCATTTGGGCACGTTCCACGCCATCGCAGCGTGCAATCTCGCGGAGGTTGCGATGGGAATGCTCGCCGAGGCGACGGTGCCGACGTCGCATCGCTGGATCCCCAAATCGATGAATGTCGCGTATCTGACGAAGGCGACCACCTCGCTCCGCGCCGTTGCCGAACTCGACTCGATCCCGGATTTCTCCACCGTGACCGACGGGCTCGAACTCGTCGTGCCGGTGTCGATACGCGACACCGCAAGTGTCGAAGTGGTGCACGCGGACATCACCATCTGGGTGTCCGCCGCGTCCCGTTGACATACTCGAGCCATGAACCGGGAGATGCAGTCGGAGTCCGATGACTCGGTAGTAGTGGTCGGCGGGTCGGGGGCTGTCGGCCGCCTGATGGTCGATCTGTTGCGCAACGACGGCGTAGCCGTGACGGTCGTCGACGTCAATGCCGGTCCCGACGCAGCCTTGCCCGTCACGGTCGGAGACATCACCTCGCCCGACAACGATCTCGAAGCGGCGCTGGGGCGTGCCGCGACGGTGATCCTGGCGGTGCCCGAATCAGTGGCGTTGGCAGCAGACTTGACGGCAGTACGGCCCGAGGCGCTACTGGTGGAGACCCTGTCGGTCAAGTCTGGCTTCGCTCGCCACGTGGCTGCCACCGACCGCCTCGGTGCCGTTGTCGGTATCAATCCCATGTTCGCCCCGTCCCTGGGTATGGCCGGGCGTCCGGTAGCCGCTGTCGTACACCGCGAAGGCATCGCCGTGGACGCCTTCCTCGACAGAATCGCGCGGTGGGGTGGCCGCGTCGTACCTCTCGACGCCGAACGCCACGATCGCCTCGCCGCCGCGACGCAGGCTCTCACGCACGCCAGTGTGCTGGCATTCGGGTTGGCACTGGCCGAACTCGGTTTGCCGTTCGGCGACATCGACGCCGTTGCGCCTCCTCCACACACCACGTTGCTGGCGCTGCTCGCGCGCATCACGGGCGGCGAACCCGAGGTCTACTGGGATGTCCAGGCCGGCAATCCACACGCCGGCGAGGCCAGATCGGCCTTGCGTCGGGCGACGAAGACATTGAACGAGGCAGTCGATTCCGGTTCGGAGTCCGAGTTCGCTCGACTGCTGACCGAAGCCGGGTCCGCCCTGAGCGGCAGCGGCGATCGGTATCGCACCGTCTGTGCAGAGATGTTCGGTATCGTTCGAGGTAATAGTAGTAACCGATGACCACTCACAACATCGCGAAGGCGAGGCACGCAATGCTGGAACAGCCGTCCTTGCCGGAATTCGACGCCGACGACGTCGTGGAGAGCGCGGTCGTCTCGAGGCTGGCGAAGAACTGGTCGCAGCGCGCGACGGTGAAGAAGCCCGAGCCCGAACTCGACGACTTGTTCGACACGGCCAAGCAGGACTTCCCCGACGCTCTGATCCCCTTCGGCGAGCACGACACGTTCGCAGGCGCCACACCGGAGCAGCAGAATCGGCTCCGCGCGTGGGGTTGGATCGCGTTCAACAAGAACGTGATGGATGTCGAACAGCACGTCGTACACCCCGGTTTCGCGCTGCTGGCACAGGACGTGTTCGAGACCGGAATGGGAGACACGCTCGCAGTGGCGGTCACTCAGGCCATGGTGGACGAGCAGTACCACACGCTGATGCACCTCAACGCGAGCGCAGCGACTCGCAGGGGACGTGGATGGGCGCTGTCCGAGCGCTCGTTGCCGTTCAGCTCCACTGTGCGTAGGCAACGTACTGCCCAAGCAGGCAGCGAGGACTCGTGGTCCGCGGCAATCAGTTCTCTCGCCTTCATGACGGTCGCAGAGATTTCCATCACTTCCTACTTGGACCTGATAGAGGACGACGACATCATTCAGCCCATCAATCGGGCGACGGTGAAACTGCACAACCGTGACGAGTACTGCCATGCGTCGATCGCCGACGACATGGCCGCGATCGTCTTCGATCGGCTCGGAGCCAACGACCGACAGAAGTTCCTCGACGGCCTCGTAGATGGGATGGACGCGTTCTCGAGCAGCGATTTCTCTACGTGGCGGCGCATCCTCGAACTCGAGGGCGTCCGCGGTGCCGAGGAGATGCTGGCAGACGTCGAGCAGGACAAGAGTCGCCGTGCGTTGGTTCAGGATTACAGCGGGCTTCGGTCGCTGTGTCGGAAACTCGACGTCGAGGACAGCATCGATATCGATTGGGGCTGACTGCGGAGGTCACCCGGCGTCGACCCGCAGGTAACATTCTCGGGGAATTCCGGTATCAAGTAGTGGCCCTCGACTCCAGGGGTCCGGTCCCACCATCCACCCCGACAGCTCGGAGACTCGATGTCGTCAGCTCAACACGCAGCCGTACACGTGGAGGACGTACACAAGTCCTTCGGTGATGTGCATGCGCTGCGCGGCATCAGCTTTTCCGCGGAGCGCGGAACCGTCCTGGGCATTCTCGGTCCCAACGGTGCCGGCAAGACCACCACGGTCAAGGTGCTCTCCACCCTGATCGCACCGGACAGTGGCAAAGCATTCGTCGCCGGACACGATGTTGCGGCCGACGCCCCGGCGGTACGACGCTCGATCATGATGACCGGGCAGTACGCGGCACTCGACGACACGCTCTCCGGCCGCGAGAACATCGAGTTGTTCGGCCGTTTGATGGGGCTGGACAAGAAGGCCGCCAAAGCCCGCGCCAAAGCCCTGCTCGACGAGTTCGATCTCTCGGATACCGGCAAGCGGCCCGTACGCGGGTACTCCGGCGGTATGCGACGCCGTATCGACATCGCTTGCGGCTTGGTCGTGCGACCCGAGGTCGTGTTCCTCGACGAGCCGACGACCGGACTCGACCCTCGTAGCCGGCAGGGCGTGTGGTCGCTCGTCGAAGCACTCAAGGCGCAGGGCATCACCGTGCTGTTGACGACGCAGTACCTCGAAGAGGCGGACGTCCTCAGCGACAACATCATCGTCATCGACAAGGGCACCGTCATCGCCGAGGGCACGTCGGATCAGCTCAAGGCCATGACCGGTGGCAGCTACTGCGAAGTGGTGCCGCTCGATCCCGGTCAGCTCCGAGCGGCCGCCCGCGCACTGGGCGACATGGTCCCGTCGGCCGTGCACGCCGAGATCACCGCTACATCGGACCGACTTTCGGTGCCGGCACCCGACGGCGCAGCGACGCTGTCCGAGATCCTGCGCCGCGTCGACGCGGAGGGAATCGTCTTGGCCGACATCGCACTGCGTCGTCCCTCGTTGGACGATGTGTTCCTCACTCTCACGGGCCACTCGCAGGCGACGAGTTCGACGTCATGACGGCCACGACGCGGGGGGTATCCAAGACGCAGCCGAGGTTTGTCGAGCGGACCGGTGCCGGTACCACAACACAGCAGCCCAAGCGGCGGTCGAGGACCAAACCCTCCGGCTTCGTTCAATGGCAGGCGCTCACCGGTCGCTCGCTCTGGACCATGCTCACCCAGGGCGAGTTACTGATCGCAGTCATCGCTCCGCTGATCTTCACTGTCGGCTTCTACCTTCCACTCAAGTTCGTGATGGGCTTACAGGGGATCAATTACGCCCAATTCTTGATGCCGATCATCGTGCTGCAGGCAATGGCGTTCACTGCTATATCCGCCGCGCAGAGGGCCTCGACGGAGTCGATGAGTGGACTCAATTCTCGGTTGAAAACGATGCCCGTCGTACGCGGTGTCCCGCTGGTCTCGCGAATCTCGAGCGGTGTGGTCCGTTCGTTGGTGTCGTTGGTATCGGCGCTCGGCTTCGGTTACATCATCGGTTTTCGCTTCACTGCTGGATTCGGTCAAGCCTTGCTGTTCTGCGCACTCGCCATGCTGATCAGCACGACGCTGTCGATCGGTGCCGATGCGATCGGCACACTCTCGAAGAGTCCCGAAGCGACCAGTCAGGTGTTGACTCTCCCCCAGCTCATTCTCGGTATGGCGTCGTGCGGGTTCGTTCCGGAAAGTGGTTTTCCGGAACTGATCCGACCGTTCGTACGCAACCAGCCGATTTCGCAGTTCTCCTTCGCGATGCGGGATATGGCCGAAGGCGGAGTCAGCTTCCAGGTGTTGTGGCCGTCGCTCGCGTGGGTGGTCGGCCTGATCCTGTTCTTCGTCCCGCTCGCAATCTGGGCGAGCTCGAGACCGGAATGACGAGGCCGAAATGACGATGTCAGAGGCGTCGGTGAACACCACGCGCGTATCCAACCTGACCTTCCCCGAACCCAACATGGTCCTGCGAGAAGGGTCGATTCGTGCGCTCGGGACTCATAGTCTGATTCAAGCGAAGCGGCTGCTGACGCGCTGGATGCGCGATCCGTCGACAATGATTCAAGCGCTGCTGTACCCCGCATTGATGCTGGTCATGTTCCGTGTCGTACTCGGAAACTCGATTTCCGCGGCCACCGGCTCGCCGGCGATCTACGGACAGGTGCCGATGATCGCTCTGGTCGGGGCCATGTTCGGGTCCATCGTCAGCGCTGTCGGCCTCAAGGGCGAAAGAAAGACGGGTTTACTGTCGCGGTTCTGGACGACGCCGACTCACCGCGCGGCCGGTCTGCTGGGAAGAATCATCGCGGAAGCCGTCCGGGTGCTCGTCACCACCATCGTCATCACCTGCGCCGGTGTGGCACTGGGGTTCAGATTCACCCAGGGAATTCCGGCCGGTATCTTGCTGATCTTGTTGCCCGTCGTATTCGGTATCGGGTTCGCGGTGATGATCACATTCCTGGCAACGGTCGCCGGCGACGCACCCCTGGTCGAAGTCGTGTCGATCTTTGCGACGCTACTGATGTTCTTCAACGCCGGCTTTGTTCCAGTACTGGCGTACCCGCCGTGGCTTCAACCTGTCGTCGCGGCACAGCCCATGTCGGTCGCGGTCAATGCGATGCGCAATCTTGCCGAGGGTGGTCCGGTGCTGACGCCGGTCTTGCGGACCTTTGCGTGGTCACTCGGTATGGCAGTGGTGTTTCTGATCCCTGCCATCCGGGGGTACAAGAAGGCATCTTCGACCGGGTGATCGGCCAACTGCTACGCGTTTTCTTGATCCGAGGCAGTGAAAGCGGTGGCGCCGGACGTTGCACGCTCTGCTGGTATCCGAATTGCCGGTCGACGTGAGGATTGCCACACGGGACGGTCCCGCACAACTACTGGCGCTGTAGTTCCGCATTTGCCCAAAAGGCTTCTCGCCGCAAAAATGTTACGGTCATGTCAACCACATGCTGTCGCCGGCGTCGAACGACGCGGTGAGCCGACCGGAAAGAGGCCATGGCGATTACCACCCGAGTTGCGGGTATCTTCTGCGCGCTCCTAGCAATGTCCGCCGTGATTTTCACCGGGAGCTCTGTCGCTTCCGCTGACCCTGCCGCTCCCCAACCTGCTATCCCAACCGTCGAGGGGACGAACGACTTCAGTTGTGTTCCCAGCCCCGAGCACCCTCGTCCGGTGGTGTTGATACATGGCACAAAAATGGACTCCACCACGTGGTCTGTGCTGGCCCCGCAGCTCATCGAACAGGGCTACTGCGTGTTCGCACCCAACTACGGTGCCGTCGGGCTGCTGTTCGAGCCCGGCAAAGTTGTGTGGGGCTCGGGCGACATTCCGCAATCGGCACGTGAAGTCGGCGACTTCATCGATCGAGTTCTGACCGAGACGGGATCCTCTCAGGTCGATATCGTCGGACACTCGCAGGGCGGAATCGTTGCTCGGCAGTACATGAAGTTCGACGGCGGCACCGACCCGGCCGACCCGGCCCGAAACAAGGTCCACAGTCTCATCACCTTGGGTGCAACCAACCACGGAACGACATTCGGTGGGCTTCAGGAATTGGCAAAGGTAGTTACCTCGCTCGGTCTCCCTGGCGACGCCATCACCCCTCTTGCTTGGAACATGGCAGGAGCTCAGCAGCTCATCGCTTCCCCGGTGTTGGTCAACTTGAACGCTGGCGGCGACGTTCTGCCCGGCGTCGACTACACCGTGATCGCTACCCGTGACGATCAGATATCCACGCCTCCCGAGCTGACCTTTCTCCAGTCCACCGATAGATCTTCAGTGCACAACGTCTGGGTTCAGGATGTATGTCCCGGTGCGACGACCAGCCACCTCGGCTTGGTCGCAGACCCCGAACCGGTGTATATGGTGCTTTCGGGACTCGATGCCCAGTACGGGCGCGATCACCCGGCTCCCTGCGCTTAGCACCGCAGTCGGTGCTGGCCCGTTGAAGCGCCCGCTGGACGCGTGCGACCAGGAGAAAGGCTACGATGCCCGCTACTGCTGAAATCACCGTAGTGATTCCGGTGCACAACGCCGGGGACTACTTGGCTGTTCAACTTGCTGCTCTGACGAGACAAGATATCGACCGAGATTTCGAAGTCGTCCTGGTCGACAACAATTCGACCGATGGCGCGATCGAGGATCTCGACACCTCGCTCTACTCTCGCTTCGATCTACGCATCGTGCGAGCCAACGACGGGGTCGGACCGGCCTACGCGCGCAACGCCGGTGCCCGCGTCGCATCCGGGCAACTACTCCTGTTCTGCGACGCAGACGACGCGGTGCATCCCGACTGGGTCCGCAAGATGGCCGACTTCCAGGCCAGCGGCAATTTTGATGTGATCACTTCAGCGGTAGAAGGTATGACACTCAATCCGAACGGTCGCAGGAAAATAGCCGAAATCGCTCCCCCTGACAAATTCCAGGCACCACAGTTCTTCGCTCCGATCGTCGTGGGATGCAGTTTCGGGTGCACAGCGCAGGCGTACTCCGCCCTCGGCGGTATGGACGAAACATATCGAGCTAACGAAGAGGTCGAATTGGGGTGGCGGGCATTCAACGCCGGTTACCGTGTGGAGTACTTACCCGAGGCACTGGTGGCCTATCGCTACCGAGTCGGTTTTCGTTCAGGTTTCCAACAGGGCATTCCCCGTGGAATCGGATTCGCTCGACTCGGGCTGAATTTTCCGGACAGCGGCATCTCCAAGCAAAGCCTCATCCGCTTGCTCGGTGAGATCGTGTGGCTCGGCACCAAACGCGGACTCGCATCCGAAGAGCGTGGACTGCTGATCGGTGTGGCTCTGGGGCGAATCCGCGGCGGCCTCGTCTACCGAACTTTGCAGCCCTAGCCCGGTCGGTCGCGGGGGGGTCACCAAATTTGGGGTT